>JAUNGC010000049.1 GCA_030524745.1 Eubacteriales bacterium
TGAGGTTCTTTTTTGTTCAATTGGCATTATTTCTGAATTACAGGAATGCTCCTATGCCTTGGCCGCATTCTCTTGCGCCGTATATGCGCAGACCTGTCTGAATGGTTCAGCGCGGCCATCTTTCCCGTCTTTCCATCAATTTTTCAAACGGCTTATGCGGCTCTGTCTGATACCAGTAAGCGACAGTAGCCACATCATCCTGTCTTTCAAAAAGACCTCCATAATACACGCCGATCTGCTGAATCGTCACCCGGAGGTTTTCCTCAAATAAAATCGGATCCATGATATGCCACCTGTAAAAACTTCTCTGAGGCATTTGATCGTCGTTATGATAGTCGTTATGGATCTGCGTATCATGATGGGAATAATAAGGATATCCCATAAAAGGAGTACAATAGGTATTTTCCACCGTCTTTCCGTTTACCTGGGTTGCGAAACTCCATGCGCCGCCGAAATAGTCTTCCGTTCCGGTACCGCAGATCGTGGGGTATTCTTCATCTCCGTCCAGATAAAATTTAATTTCCCCTTCCCCGTACCAGTAGCGTTCCAATGTGGTCAGCGCCATATAAGTTCCCACATAATGTCCCCGACCCTCAACATTGTCAAGGATCACATAATCTTTCGTTTTTTCCGTCAGCCGCTGCCTTCTCCACTGCGCATGAAAATATCCCGTATCCTCCGGCAATTCTTCCAAAAGACAATAATCCACCTGATAAAAAAACGCATTCACGTCTTCGTCACACTGATTCTCTATCGTAATCTTCGCTTTTTTTCCAAAGGGCATCGGAAAAAAGGAATTAAATCCCCTCGTCGGATTCACCACAATCGGCATGGAATTGACCGGATAAGATACGCCGAAACCGCAGCAGAAAAAATCTCCCAGAGGACTTTCTACCGACGGAACGCTTTCCCCGTCCCAATACATCCGCAGCACCAGATCCCGCAGAACATACCTGTTTCTGTCGCTTGTCCGATCCGTCACCGTGATCCAGATATGGGAAATCACGCCCGGTCCCTCTATTTCAGCCAGCACAGCCGTTTCTCCTGCCCTGATTTTTGGAATACAGGGGGATCCTTTCCGGGACGGTCCCAGATCGCTCGCAGCCATTCCGCCCTTTCCCTTTTCCCCCGTTCTGTTTTCCCAGTTGATACTCCTGCTTTTCCCTCTCTTCAAGCGGGGTAACGATGAAAAACTATCCTGAAAAAAGTCCGTCATTTTCCTCTCTCCTGTCAGAAAAGGAGCTGCTGCAAAACGAAAAATTATTTGTGCAACAGCCCCTCTTTATCACTGTATCAGCAACTTGGTATCTGTACAGTTTATTTTACCATATTCTGTGAAAATTCCAATAGATCCTTTTCCGATTTCATAACATCTTGAAACCAGAGCCACATCGTTTACATAAACGAGCATGATATTTCCGCTGACCAGCAGCTTAATTTCTGCACTGTTTCCGGTAAAAGTAATCGGACGCTCATCCAGATAATACTGATCGCCGTCCACCCGGCTATAACGGTCCATTATGATCTTCCCATGATGAACTTCCAGACGAAGCTGACACCACTGTTTTAAATCCGGATCCGTATGGATCATCAGCCCTGCAGCCTGTGTCTTTTCATCCCAGGAAATCTTTGTCTGAAACAGGCAGGTTTCTTCCAGACCGGCAAGTTCCGTCCAGCCGAATCCGTCTTCCGCGCAGATTTCCAGTTCTTTTATATTGCCGGAGAAGCAGCCCTGTCTCGCTGTTGCATGCATTGGAAGTAATTTTTGAAAGGACTGTTCAATTTTCTCCGGCATTTTGACACCGAGACTTCCATCCTCTCTCTGGACAAGTTCATGAACCAGGAGGTTTCCGCCCCAGAGGTGTCTTCCGCTGTCTTTACATCCTTCCCGAATGGATTCCCAGCCTACCATGTAGCGTTTTGTTCCATCCGTTACGGATTTTGCCGCATAATATTCACGGCCGTCAAACATATCATCCTGCCCGGGCACTTCCCATGGTCCGTCGAAGCGGTCGGCCATGCGGTATCTCGTTTCCCACCAACGGGAGTAGTTGGAGAAAGACAAATACCACTTGTCTCCCATTTTAAAGCAGTCATGACATTCATGTGTGATGAAAGTGCGGGGCGCATACAGCGTTTTGTAATGCTCCCAATTTTTTACATCATCGGAAACATACACAGCCGTACAGCCGCTTCTTAAATATGCGCCTTCCTTTTGTGTCGCCGTAATCAGCATGCAGAATTTCTGCAGTTCTTCATTCCATATTACATGGGGATCTCTCCAATGAAGATTCCCGTAATACCTCTGATCCGGTTTAAAGAAGAAGGAAGTATCTTTTTCCCAGTTCTTTAAATCTTTGCTCAGAGCGCGCATGACAACCTGTTCATTTTTTCCTTCCACATCATGGTTCGCTTCACAAAAACCCGTATAGTGGAAGTAAAAAGTCCCGTCGTGTTCAAATACGCTGCCCGTTCCGATATGCCAGTCCTGATCCTCCGGGGAGCCGTTCTGAAGCACCAGGTACGGTTCGCCGAACGATACGAAATCTTTTGTCTCTACGGCATATACACAATATTTATATAAATAGAACAAATAGAATGTTCCCTTCCAGAAGAACGGCATGAAATCGCCGCACATCTCCCCATGGGGCATTCCCGGATACTGATTTTCAGGTGTGTAAAAAATATTTCTGTTTCCTTTCATCCTGTAAGCCTTTCCTTATGTAGTCGTCTTTCGTTACAGTTGATCCTTCCGGCCAAACGTAACGTAAATTTTGCAATTGCTGCCTGCACAAGGCAGGCAGCAGCTATTTTTTACTGTAAATCACCAAAAGTTGTGTTATACCATTCGTTTACTTCCTGCGTGATCTGGTCGCCGCCCAGGCTCTTCCAGTTGCTGACAAACTCATCAAAGCTGTCCGCGGTCTGTGTTCCCATGATGATGTTCACGTAGGTTTCCGCCTGCATCTTATCCAGAGCGGAAAGATTTGTGCTCATGGAAGGAGTGGGCGCTCCGAAGAATACGGACTGTACGAGTTTATCGTTTGCCTTATAATCGTTGATAATGGTATTCCAGCTTCCTTCCGGTCCGATAAACTTGTAATAGTTCCAGCCGAGGGAATCCGCGCCTTTATCCATGCCATTATCGATGAAGTTCTTGATAACATTGTAATAACGCGCCGCTTCGGGATGAATTTCATCCACAGTCGTCTCTTCATTCAGAGTGGATTTGATTTCCGCATAATAAGTGTTACATTTCTGGATAGCGGGATCCATTGCAAATGCCGCATATTCTGCAAAGTTAATGCCGGTTGCCGGATCTACGCCGAAGGTATTTAAAGTTTCTTCCGTGGATTCCAGCGAATTGATCTTATCCTGGAATACGTTTGCGATTTTCACCAGCGCTTCCGGATGCTCGCATTTTGCATTCGCTGCATAATAGCGGGAAATTCTCACGTAAGTGATGGGCTTTGCGGGTTCGTCGGTTGCGGAAACGATCGGATAACACTGCCAGTCCGCTTCCGGATTGTTCTCAATATTGCTCTTACATGCGCCCCAGGGCATTCCTTCCAGGCCATAGAACATGCCGACTTTACCTGCTGCGATATCTTCGGAAAGCTTTACGGTATCCTTTACGCCGAATTCGGGGTCAATCAGGCCGTCCTGATACATCTGGTTCAACTGTGCCAGCGCATCCTTCATGCCTTCATTGATGCCGCTGTAAACAATGCTGCCGTCATCTTCTTTTACCCATGCGCGTGCATATGCGCCGTATGCTGCGAAGAATCCTTCATAGCTGCCGGGGCTTGCGCCGTCTTCTGTTACAATATCCTTCTGGAAGCCGATTCCCCATGTATCGTCCTGTCCGTTGCCGTCGGGATCGTCATATCGGAATGCTCTTGCCACTTCGAGCAGTTCATCCATCGTTGTGGGAGCCTGCAGGCCGAGATTTTCCAGCCAGTCCGTACGGATCCAGAGCAGATCGCAGGTACCGTCCGCCGCCGATAACTGCGGAAGACCATATAACTTTCCGTCCACTTTTGCGGAAGCCAACTGAATGCCGCCGTCAACTTCGATCGTTTCTTTTAACAGATCGGAAGCATAAGTCTCGTAACTCTCCGTGATATCAGCCAGCATGCCCGCGTTTGCCAGTTCGGAGAATTCTTCCGGCGGAAGATCCATCAGATCCGGCAGATCATTGGATGCGATCGCCATCGTAAGTTTCTGGGTATAATCATCTCCTGCCGCCGCGATTGTGTAATTCAGTTTGATTCCCAATTCATCTTCATAACAGCGTGTATAGACGTTATTGTTGATATCATCATCCCCAACATATTTCTCTGTTCCGTTGAGTTTGTGCATGTAGGTCAGTTCAATCACGCCGTCTTCTGTTCCCGACTGTGTCTCCCCCTGCGCGCCGCTGTCGGAAGTGCTTCCCGTCTGAGAGCCGCTTCCGCATGCCGTCATGGAAACTGTCATCGCCGCTGCAAGCAGCAAAGCCAAATACCTCTTATTTTTCATAAAAACCTCCTTAAAAAATTTAATTTTTATAGTTACAGCCATGGTTCACATGGCAAACTCACTCTTTTACGCTGCCCATCACAACGCCGGCTACGAAATATTTCTGTAAAAACGGATAGATCATAAGAATCGGTACCGTACAGAGAAGGATCAGCGCTCCTTTAATACCGCGCCCCGTCACTTCCATCAGCTTAGGATTCAGCATCAACTGTTCCGACGTTATTTTTGTGACATCAAATTTCAAAACTACAGACTGCAAATATGTCATCAGCGGATATTTTTCCGGCAGATTCATATAGATCAGGCCGTCAAACCAGGAGTTCCAATGGTTGACGATAACAAACAAAGATACGGTTGCCAGCGAAGGTTTCGACAAAGGAAGATAAATTTTAAACATTGTGACAAACCAGTTGGCTCCGTCCACCAGGGCCGCTTCTTCAATCGCTTTCGGCAGGCCTCTGAAAAAGTTCATCGTAATCAATACGCAGAACATCGGCAGCGCTTCCGGCAGAATCAACGCCCAGAAGGAGTTAATCATATGGAGTTTGCTCACTACCAGGTAAGTCGGGATCAGACCGCCGTTGAAAACCATCGTTACCAGGAAAAACCATGTATAATATTTCCGGCATTTGAAGATTCGCGGATCATCCTTTGACAACGGATAAGCAACCAATACGATCAATACGAGATTCGTGATCCATCCCAGAACCACCCTTCCGATTGTAATTGCAAAAGACTGAAAATACTGCTTATTGGAAAGTATGTATTCATAGGCCGCCGTATTGAAGCCTTTGGGCCAGAAAGAAACGGCATTCGCATCCACCATGGACCGGGCGCTGAAGGAGATTGCAAACAGGTTAATGAGGGGCAGTAAACACGAAAGGCTTAAAAGTCCCAAAATGATATAATTAAAAACGGTAAATATCTTTCTTGAAAAAGAATCTTTTATTTTCATTTTGCACCATCCTTCCCCTGTTAAAAGACCTTGTAGCCAGCAAGCTTATCAGCCAGTTTATAGCCGATCATAATCAGTACAAAGGAAATTGCCGATTTAAACAGTCCGACGGCAGTTGCCAGATCAAATTTCGCTTCTATTACGCCGATACGGTATACATAAGTATCAATGATATCTCCCGTGGAATATACCTGTGGGCTGTACAGATTAAATACCTGTTCAAATCCAGCCTGCAAAACGTTGCCGACGCTCAGCACCATCATCAGAAGGATCATCGGCAGAATGCTCGGAATCGTTACATGAAGAACCTGCTTAAACCGGGTCGCGCCGTCGATCTTTGCCGCTTCGTAATAAGTAGGATCAATTCCCGTGATCGCAGCCAGATAAACGATTGTTCCCCATCCCAGTTCCTTCCAGATATCCGTCACCGCCATGGTGTAAGGGAATACCCTGGAATCACCCAGGAAAAATACCGATTTCATTCCCAGCATGTTCAGAAGCTGGTTGACAATACCGCCCGACGGAGAAAGAATGTCGATAAAGATTCCGGCCAGCGCCGCCCAGGAAATGAAATGGGGCAGATATAAAACAGTCTGCACCGTTTTCTTATAGCGCTTTGCGTGAACCTCATTTAATAAAAGCGCTATCAGTACCGGGAAAATCAGATTACCGATCATTTTCATGACGGCGATGAAAATTGTGTTCCAGATGACGCTTCCGAAACCGGGCAGAGAAAACAGATATTTATAGTTATCCAATCCCACCCATTTCTGGTCGAACATTCCCTTTAAAGGCGTATAATCCTCAAACGCCATCGTAATTCCCACGAACGGAATATACTTGAAAATAAAGGTAATGAGCACAGCCGGAAACAGCATCACATGAAACGGCAGTTCTTTTTTAAACCAGTTTGTTTTTTTTACTTTTGCAACAGCTTTCATTTCATCCCTTTCTTTCTGTGCTTTAACTATAACAATCCAAAAAAGAGGTTAAAATAAAACAATCTAAACTTTCATAATAAAAAATTTACAATTTTTTTATAAAAAAAGACGACAGATACTTTTGTTATCTGCCGCTTTTGTATGATAGCATCATCATTTTATTTTCTTTTTCTGTGCAATCTTACATATATCTGTTATTCCCTGTCCCTGCATTCCTGAGGCGTCATTCCGAAGTGAGCCTTAAATATCTTGATAAAATACGCCGTGTTCTGGTAACCGCACTTTTCCGCAATCTCATATATTTTCATGCGGGAATTGACAATCAGTCTCTTTGCCATTTCCATTCTGCAGTTTTCAATATATTCCCGAATGCTGGTTCCTTCTGTCTGTTTAAATACCCTGGACAGATAAATCGGATTAAAGCCTATTTCCTGGCCGATCGCCGTCAGGGACAGATCGCTTCCCAGATTGGATAAAATATAGGATTTCGTTTTTTCGGTAATCCCCGTGATCGTATTCTGACTGGAAATTCTGCAGATTTCCTGAATCGTCCCCGTCAGCCTGTGGATATATTCCGCCGCCTGTTCCCAGGTGACAAAAGATCCCGGATCAAACAGTTCCATCAGCTGAATCCGGGAGGCAAGCTGCGGTCTGATGTTATGTTTATTGATAAAGGTAATCAGCATATTTGCGATGGAATAATAAATTTCCAGCGCGTACATGGAATGCCGCTTTGCTTTGGACAGCGTTTTGAGAATATCTTCCAGTTCTTCCATATAGGCTTCCAGATTTTCACCCTTCAGAAGCCCTTCCATCACGTTCAGCTTTTCCGTAATGGGCACCACCATCTGTTCAAAATCGGACTCTTCCCCGTTAAAGGAATCGCTGATGCCGTTTTCCCTGCTCTCCATGATGATGCTGTTTTCACTGTTGACGGACTGGCGCTGCATTTCAGCCCAGAGATCGTCATATTTTAAAGAAAGCGTGTTCCACAATACCCCTTCCCGTGCAATTACGAAGGACATGAGCATATTCAGACGAAACTGTATCATCTTCTGCACGTCCAGCACGGTCACAAACAGAAGCCCCGGCAGTTCGCTTTCTTCCGTTTCCAGCAGCCACACGAAAGATTTTCTGTAAATGACCTTATGGACGTGCCGGATTTTCCCTTCATACGCCTTCATCAGAATCTGATCCACCGTTTCCAGAATTTTTTCCTGCGTCGCCTGGGTCACCCTCTCCTGCGTTACCCCTATCAGCATGAGAAAATGAGCGTCAAACGGCATCGGATTTTCCAGATCCGTCATCATCGCTTCAAATTCTTCCCGGGTGGAAATATCGCCGTCTAAAATATTCACCATGGCTTTCTGTTTAAAGGCGGGCGCCATATAGGAAATTTTGCTCTGGGCGCTTTTATATTCTTCCATGAAGACGTTTTCTGCATCAAGAAGTTCAATCATTTTCTTCATGGCCGCAAGGATCGTATCGTCCCCTTCCGTCTTCAAAATATAATCGTCCGCATCCTGCTTGATGGCGGAATAAACATAGTCAAATTCATCATACCCCGACAGAAACAGAACATGAAGATCCTGCTTGATTTTCCTCATTTCTTCCGCCATTTCCATTCCCGTCATTTTCGGCATCTTTACGTCGCTCACCACCACGTCCGGCAGGCGGTATTTAAAAATTTCCAACGCTTTTTTCGGATGATAACAGTTATAAACCTGAAACACATCTCCGAAATTCTCTTCAAACAGGTCCTTTAACCCGTCTGAAATGATCGGCTCATCGTCCACAATCAGCATTTTGTATTTTCTTTCTTCTTTCATAGATCCCTCACATTTTCAGGCGCAGGCATACCATGAGCCCGCCGAGCTGCGATCTGCACACGGTTAAAGATTCCTGACGGTTAAAAAACACGTTCAGCCTGTAAGAAATATTCATCAACGCCGTAATATCCTCGTTTTCCTTCTGATATTCCAGTTTTCTGCTTATTTCTTCCAGCTTTTCTTCTTCCATATTTCCGGAATTTTCCACACAGATCAAAAGATCCTCTTCGATTTCCTCATATTTCACTCTGAGAATCACTTCCTCATCTTCATCCAGCTCGTCCACCACATATTTAAAAACATTTTCAATCAGCGGCTGTATGATAAGGCGCGGCACTTCGATATATCCATATTTTTCCGGCAATTCAGGAAAGTCCACGTGAATAATATTCTGATATCGAAATCCCTGAATAACCGCATAGGAACGGGCATGAGAAACTTCGTCCGCCAGACTCTTATTCTCCCCGGAATCCCGGTTGATGTACTTGAAAAATTTCCCCAGGTTTTCACAGACCTGCAGGCTCCCTTCCTTATCCCCCTTTTTAATCAGACGGTACAGCAGAAAATAGCTGTTATACATGAAGTGCGGATTGATCTGCGCCTGCAGATGTTTAAAATTGGCCTGGTTTACAAGAATTTCCTGCTTCAGTTCCCTTGATACCAGCGTATCAATCCGCTCCGCCATACAATTGAAGTTCTGATAAAGATTCGTAAAAGCGCTTCCCTTCTCCGGCAGGGGAATCCGATAAGAAAAATTCGATTTTTTTATCTGCGCAAAGGCGTCCACCAGAAGAATTTCCAGCGGACGGTAAATTCTTCTGTAAAATAAAATAATCGCCACGATGATGGTCAACAGGATAACGCCGATAAACAGCATAACGCTCGTCACCGTTTTTTCCGTCATCAGCTTCAAAAATGTCTGATCCTGCAAATAATACAGATTGAAATAACTTCCCTTCTCCGTCGAATGCATGAGAAGATATTTTTCTCCGTTCATTTCCACTGTTTTTGCCCCTTCCTGCGCTTTCAGGGACTCCAAATCGATTTCTCCCGTTTGAAACAGAATTCCGTTTTCCTGTCTGCCGGTCATAAAAATAATATCTTCATCCGTCATTTTTGCAAGCAGCATTTCATTTTGGATCTGTTCCATATTCAGTTCAATCACAAAAATACCGAGAATATTTTCCCTCTCCCAGCCTTTCAGATAATTTTTTCTCGACAGTTCTACAATGTAAGCTTTTCCGTCTTTCATTGTAATCATTTCCTGATCCGGATTATCCTGTGCAAAATCATAAGCGTCTTCTCCGATGATTTCAAAACCTTCCCTGTCTATTTTCAGACCTTTTTCCGGCAGATAAAAGGTACTGGCATATACAAATGAATTGAGATTGTCCATTTCCAGACATCGTTCTCTGATATTTTCCATCAGTTTATTCCGTTCGTAGCTGTTGACAAAATCATATTTGCAGTACAGTTCTGTTACTTCTTCATCCTTCAGCGTCATATTTGCCATTATCTTAAGCTTAACGAATTCATTGTTCATATTTCTGGAAAGATAGCTGATCCTTTCCTGCTGTTCCTGCTCAATAATCCGGAAATAATACTGCCTCTCCCGCAGATAACTTATTAAATTAAAGGTGATGCTCACCAATGCGAATATGGAAAAAATCAAAATAAGCCATTTATAGAAATACCGGATAAAGTAACGTTCTCTCTTCATTTTTGATTTCTCCATTTTCCTTTTTTTCCGGTCAGCGGCAGAAACTGTTTATAAGACCGATCACTTCATCCACCTTACCTTTTTCCGCCAGAAACTGCGCCTGTCCATCCTTTTCTATGACATAATAATTTTCATCATAAGGATAATAATTTACTTCCGTATTTTTCAGTTTATCAGTATTTCTGATAAAGTTCAATTGCAGAACAGGATTCTTCCGCGTAGGATTCTCGTCCGTTTCTTCTGCAATCACAATGGAAAGAAGGGACGAATACATTTCTTTAAATACCTCTTCGTCCATTATTTCTCCGTCTTTCTCATATGTCTGATTATTTTCGGAATCCGTCTCTATGTCAAATACGGCCTGCGTTTCATCCGTCCTTATTTCCAGTTTTTCCACAGTCGTCAAATAAACCAGACTGGCTATCCTCATCATGAAATCTTCGGCCTGCAGTCTGGTCATCGTCTCTACCTGAGTTCCATCCATTTCATAGATATTTCCGGAATAATCCGCTTTTACATAATAATTTCCCGCTTCATTTTTCTGGCCGACCATAAATTTCACAATGCCCGTATCCGAAAACTCTTCTTCCACATACAATCCCGAATCTTCAAAATCAATATCCTCTGCCTGGCCGATACAGGACCATGTGGCATAATGATCCAGAAAACTGTAAAGATCCGAAACATTGACCAACTGCTTATAGGAATAGGGTTCCGTGACATACCATTCTTCAAAATCAACTTGATTTTCCGACGCTTCTTTTCGGATTTCAAAAACCGGAGCGCTGTCCGTTCCGATCGTCAGGCGGATCATTTTTGTTCTGTCCCCGGCCGGAACCTTTGTATCGTATATATCGTCTTCCAGTTCCAGCACAGCATTTTTGGTAGAATCCGTATCTTTTTCAGACTCCGCATAGTCTCCGCCTTCCTGCCTTTCCACAGCGCTTTCCTGCACGAAATTTTCTTCCTTCCGCGCTGCTTGCGCTTTACTTTTACCGGATAGTCCCACCGCTGCCGCTACTGCAAAAACGGCGATCATTCCTATAACTGCGACTGCTCCTTTTTTCCGGAATCCTTTCATAATATGCCCTCCCGCAAACCGGTTTTCCCGGCAATCTTTTTTTACAAATCCATCATATTCCTTCACAAATACAGCAAAAATACAAAAATATAAACTTTCATAGCAAAATTGAAACTAAAAAATACCGGAACACAACGGTTTTACCGTCATGCCCGGCATTTTATTCTCTGCTGTTCACTTCCTTTTCTTTCCGATCAATTTTCATCTTGTGTTACAAATAATCAAACAAGTTCATCTGACCGTCTCCATACTTTCCTTTGTAGGCATGTACGATGTCCTTCATCTGATACAAAATGTGATATTCTTCACACTTTTTTGCAAAAACGCCCCACAATCTGCGGGCGTTTTTGCTTGTACACCAGTAGTTGCTGCCATATGTTTTTTTGTATTTTTTCACATAGTCTGTTTCAGGAAAAAGCTTTTTCAGTTTTTCGTAATACCAGATTCTCTGATTTTCTCTCAGCGTCATACCAAATGCAGGATAAATAAAATTTGCGCCTGCCTCATGAGCTGCATTGACCACAGACAGCACATTTTCTTCTGTATCTTCCAAAAATGGCAATACCGGCATGAGTAAAATTCCTGCAAACATTCCTTCTTTCCTCAATTGTGCAATCGCTTCCATCCGCCTTTTGGGAGAAGGGGAATAGGGTTCTATTTCAGACGCCAGCTTATCATCCACAGTTGTAACTGTTATTTTACACAAAACAGGAGAATGTTCCTTTATCTGGGATAATATATCAATATCCCTCAAAATGAGATCGCTCTTTGTCGCAATTCCTATTCCGAATTCAAACGCATCCACAAGTTCAAGAGCATGTCTTGTCAATTCCGTTTCCTTCTCAAAAGGATTATAAGGATCGTTCATAGAGCCTGTTCCGATCACTCCTTTTTTCACCTTCCGGCGCAGTTCATCCCGAATGATGACAAGCGCATTTTCCTTTGCCCGAACCGTATCAAAATCATTGATCCCGTAACAGTTGCTGCGACTGTCACAATAAATACAGCCATGACAGCATCCTCTATATATATTCATATTATAATCCATGCCGAACCAATCAGAGGATTTTGTCTTTGTAATAATTGTCTTTGCGGGTACGAATTCCATATTTCTCCTTATAAGTTTAAATCCCCAGGAAATTGCCTGTCCCTGGGGATTTTCTTTTATTCTTTTATTCTTCGTTCTCTTCCGTCGGGAAAATCAGGTTTTCTTCTTCCGGATCGGAATTTTCTTTTTCATCGGAAATCTCTGCCATGGCCTCTTCCATATCGTCAAATTCCTGATGCCCGTCAGAAACTTTTTCCCGAACTTTGGCGATCTGCGCTACGGTTACGCCTTCATCCAGATTAATCAGTTTCACGCCTGACGTAATGCGTCCAAGCACCGTCACGTCCTCCATACGAATTTGGATAATAACGCCTTCCGTCGTAATCATCATGATCTCATGGTCGTCATTGACAGCCTTTACGCCGATCACGTTTCCGGTTTTTTCCGTAATTTTATAACATTTTACGCCTTTGCCGCCGCGGTACTGTACCGTAAACTCATTCAGATACGTTCTCTTGCCCAGACCGTTTTCCGAAACAATGAGCAGGGAATCACCCTGATGATCCAACTGCATACCGACAACTTCATCATCGTCCGTGAGCGTCATTCCAATCACACCCATGGAAGTTCTTCCGGTCGGCCGCACATCCGTTTCTTTAAACCGGATGCACATACCATACTTCGTTACAAGGAATATTTCCGAATCTTTATCGGTTATTTTCACCTCTATCAATTCATCATCTTCCCGCAGATTAATCGCGGCAAGTCCTTTTTTACGGACATTGCTGTATTCAAGAATAGAAGTTTTCTTCACGATACCCTTTCTGGTTACCATGAACAGATTCTTATTCTCTTCAAATTCCTTCACCGGAATGATCGCGGAAATCTTTTCTTCCGGATTGAGTTGTAAAAGATTCACGATCGCCGTACCGCGTGCAGTTCTTCCCGCCTCCGGAATTTCATAGGCTTTTAAGCGGTATACCCTTCCGAAATTCGTAAAGAACATCACATAATGATGGGTGGAAGTCATCAGCAGATCAGCGATAAAATCTTCTTCTATCGTCTGCATTCCTTTGATTCCCTTGCCGCCGCGGTTCTGGGCTTTGAAATTATCCACGGTCATTCTCTTGATATATCCGAGATTTGTCATGGCAATGACGGTGTTTCCTTTCGGAATCATATCTTCCGTGGAAATATCATATTCATCAAAACCGATCTTACTTCTTCTGTCGTCTCCGTATTTTTCTTTCACGATCAGAATTTCTTCCCTGATGACGCCAAGCAGCCTCTTTTCATCAGCCAAAATTGCCTTCAACTCCGCTATCTTTATCAGCAGGTCCTGATGCTCCGCTTCCAGCTTGTCTCTTTCCAGACCTGTCAGAGCGCGCAGACGCATATCGATGATTGCCTGTGCCTGCACATCCGTCAGCCCGAATCTCTCCATCAATCTGTCTTTGGAAATCTGCGGCGTCTGGCTGGAACGAATAATCTGAATCACTTCATCAATATTATCCTGCGCGATCAGCAAGCCCTGTAAAATATGATCTCTTTCCTCCGCCTTGTTCAGATCATATTTAGTTCTTCTGGTAACGACGTCCTCCTGGTGCCTGATGTAATATTTGAGCATATCCAGGATATTCAGAACCTTCGGTTCTCCGTTGACCAGCGCCAGCATATTCACGCCGAACGTATCCTGCATCTGGGTATGTTTATAAAGATGATTTAAAATGACATTGGCATTGGCGTCCCGGCGAAGTTCGATCACAACGCGGGTGCCTTCTCTGTTGGATTCATCCCGAAGATCCGTGATGCCGTCGATTCTCTTTTCCTTGTGGAGATCGGCAATTTTCTCAATCAGCTTCGCTTTATTCACCATATAAGGAAGCTCAGTCACAATGATCTGACTCTTGCCGTTGGGCAGCGTTTCGATATTTGTCACGGCGCGCACGCGAATTTTTCCCCGACCGGTGCGGTATGCTTCCTCACATCCTCTGGTACCTAAAATGATTCCTCCGGTAGGAAAATCCGGCGCTTTTACAATCTCTAAAACTTCTTCAATCTGCGTATCCCTGTCTTCCACGATGCGGTTATCCATAATTCTCACAATGGCGTCCACCACTTCGCGGAGATTGTGAGGCGGAATATTGGTGGCCATACCGACCGCAATGCCGGAAGTACCGTTTACCAGCAGATTCGGATAACGTGCCGGCAATACGACCGGTTCTTTTTCCGTCTCGTCAAAGTTCGGTTCAAAATCCACGGTATTTTTATTGATATCCGCCAGCATTTCCATGGAAATTTTGGAAAGTCTCGCTTCCGTATAACGCATCGCCGCAGGTCCGTCTCCGTCCTCGGAACCGAAATTTCCATGTCCGTCCACCAGCGGATAACGGGTATTCCATTCCTGCGCCATATTAACCAATGCGCCGTAAATGGAACTGTCTCCGTGGGGATGATATTTACCCATCGTATCGCCGACGATACGCGCGCACTTACGATGCGGTTTATCAGGACCGTTATTCAATTCGATCATGGAATAGAGAACACGCCTCTGAACCGGCTTTAAACCGTCCCTTACATCCGGCAGAGCACGGGCCGCGATAACGCTCATCGCATAATCGATATAGGAATCCTCCATTTTTTTCTTTAAATCGACTTCCTCAATCTTGTCAAAAATATTTTCTTCCATTTTGTCTCCCTACGGGCCATAAACGGTCCGCGCTCGAAATCACTTTTAAATATCCAGATTTTTTACAAACTTCGCATTTTCTTCAATGAACTTTCTTCTTGGCTCCACCTGATCTCCCATCAGCGTGGTAAATGTCAGATCCACCTCGGACTCCGTTTCCTCGTCCATGCATACCTTCATCAAAATGCGCTTTTCAGGGTCCATGGTAGTCTCCCAAAGCTGATCGGCATCCATCTCACCCAGACCTTTATAACGCTGTATCTTATTATTCTGGTCGCGCCCTACTTCCCTCAGAATCGCATCCAGTTCTTCATCGCTGTAGGCATACCATACCTTTTTATTTTTCTCCAGCTTATACAGCGGAGGCTTCGCCAGATATACATGTCCCTGTTTGATCAGTTCAGGCATAAAGCGGTAAATGAAAGTCAGCATCAGCGTCGCTATATGCGCGCCGTCCACATCGGCGTCCGTCATAATGACGATTTTGTGATACCGAAGCTTGCTGATATCAAAATCTTCATGAATGCCTGTGCCGAAAGCAGTAATCATCGCTTTAATTTCTGCATTGGAAAAAATCTTATCCAGTCTCGCTTTTTCCACGTTCAGAATCTTGCCGCGCAGAGGAAGAATAGCCTGCGTCGCACGGCTTCTCGCTTTCTTTGCGGAACCGCCTGCGGAATCTCCCTCAACGATATAAATTTCACAGTTTCTCGGATCCTTGTCGGAACAATCGGCAAGCTTTCCGGGAAGAGCGGTGGAATCCAGCGCCGTTTTTCTTCTGGTCAGTTCCCTGGCCTTTCTGGCCGCCTCTCTGGCGCGCTGCGCCAGAATGGATTTTTCCAGGATCGTTTTGGCCACTGCAGGATTCTGTTCCAGAAAGTATGTCAACTGTTCGCTCACCACGCTGTCGACTGCTCCTCTGGCCTCAGAATTTCCAAGCTTCTGTTTGGTCTGCCCTTCAAACTGGGGATCCTCTATCTTTACGCTGACAATCGCGGTCAATCCTTCCCGGATATCGTCGCCGCTAAGATTTAATTCACTGTCTTTTAAAAGCTTATTCGCTCTCGCATAATCGTTAAAGGTTTTCGTGAGCGCATTTTTAAAACCGATCAGATGCGTTCCGCCTTCCGGCGTATTGATATTGTTGACGAAAGAAAATACGCTTTCGTTATAGGAGTCGTTATGCTGCATTGCGACTTCCACATAAACGTTATTTTTGCTCCCCTCAAAATACATCACTTTCTCATAAAGAGGAACCTTGCTGCCGTTTAAGTAGGTCACAAATTCTTTGATGCCGCCCTCATAATGATAAGTCTTGATACGGGGTTCTTCTTCCCTGTCGTCTTCCAGAATAATTTTCAGGCCTTTTGTGAGAAAAGCCATTTCCCTGAGCCTTGTCTGCAGAATTTCAAAATCATAAACTGTCGTTTCGGTAAAAATGGTTGCATCCGGCTTAAACGTTACTTTTGTTCCTGTTTTTTCAATATCACAGGTTCCGATTTCTTTTAAGGGATAGCAGACATGCCCTCTCTCATAGCGCTGCTGGTAAACCTTTCCATCCTGACAGATTTCCACTTCCAGCCAGTCGGAGAGAGCGTTTACGACAGACGCGCCCACACCGTGCAGACCGCCGGAAACCTTATATCCTCCTCCGCCGAATTTTCCGCCCGCATGCAGAATCGTAAATACAACTTCAACCGCAGGAATTCCGGCCTTATGATTGATTCCAACAGGAATCCCCCGTCCGTTATCCACTACGGTAATGGAATTATCTTTGTTGATAAAAACCTGAATCGTATCGCAAACGCCGGCCAGCGCTTCGTCCACCGCATTATCCACAATTTCATAAACCAGGTGATGAAGCCCTCTCGAGGAAGTGGAACCTATATACATACCGGGTCTTTTACGGACCGCCTCCAGACCTTCCAGAATCTGAATTTGATCTGCTCCGTATTCCGTACTCATTTTATGCCTCCATTCTGCGTAGCACTTACCGTACCATTCACCACATTAAAAACCTTGTCTATTTCAAACCTGTTATTCACAAAATCATCCAGACCCGTACAGGTTATGATTGTCTGAATATCGCCTATATTGTTCAGCAAATAATTCTGCCTGTTGCTGTCAAGTTCCGATAAAACATCGTCCAGCAAAAGAACAGGAGTATCCTTCGTCATTTTCTTAACCAGTTCTATTTCCGACAGCTTCAAAGAAAGAGCAGCCGTCCGCTGCTGTCCCTGGGATCCAAATTTACGGAGATCAATATTTTCCGCCATAAAAGCAAAATCATCCCGGTGAGGACCCACCGTGGTCATCTTCAGCTTGATATCTTTTTCCTGGTTTCTTCTCAATTCCGCTTCAATAGCGTCTTCCTTTACATTCGGCTCATAAAAAATCCGGACATTTTCCTTTCCGCCTGACAGTCTGTAATGAATATCCGAAATAATTTCGTTGAGCTGCTCCACAAAAGCAATGCGCCTTTCTATAATCTTGCTGCCAAAAGAAGCAAGCTGAGAATCCCATATATTCAATGTCTCTCTTAAAGATGGATTCAGGTAAAGATCTTTTAATAATTTATTGCGTTGATTCACAATCTTATTATAATGATTCAGATTGTAAAGATAAAAAGAATCAAGTTGACATAACTCCATATCGACAAAACGCCTTCTCTCTGCAGGACCGTTCTTGATGATAGAAAGATCCTCCGGGGAGAAAAACACCACATTCATAATTCCCAGCAGTTGAGCCGCTTTTTTTATTCTCACTCCGTCGATTGCGATTCCTTTTGATTTGCTTTTGCGAAGATGCATATCGATCTTTATCTCATCTTCATTTTTTTGAAGATAAGCTCTGATGTGCGCCTCTTCTTCCTGAAATTTCACGATATCGCTGTCTTTACTGCCTTTATGAGACTTTGTGGTGGCGCAGAGATAAATGGACTCCAGTATGTTTGTTTTTCCCTGCGCATTATCGCCGAATAAAATGTTCGTGCCCTTATCAAATTCTATGCTCAGAAAATCATAATTTCTGAAGTTGGACAATTCCAATGATTTCAGTATCATAACTCACCTTATTCGATTTTTAAAGTCTGTCCGTCATATTCCACCACATCGCCGGGGACGAGTTTTTTGCCGCGCTGCGTTTCCACAAGACCGTTTACTTTCACCAGACCGTCCTGCACCGCAAACTTTGCATCCACGCCTGATTCCACAAACCCGGCCGCTTTCAGCGCCTGTCCCAACTTAATGAAATCGTCTTTAATTTTAAAAATCTGCATATCTCCTCCGGAGGAAAATAAAACGTCGCTGTTCACTCTGAGACCGATAAATCGGACGATTAATTTACCGTCGTAAAGTTTACAGGAAGAATCAGATAAATATAGCTGTTTTCATCGTTTCTGATAAAGCAGGGAGCCTTTGGATTGACAAGATAAATTGTGATTTGTTCATCGTCAATCACGCGCAGCGCGTCGATCAGGAATTTGGGATTAAATCCGATCATCAGATCACGTCCCATCTTCTCAATATCGATTTGCTCATTCATGCTTCCTACCGTGGAATTGATCTTTAATTCCATGGAGCCATCGAGAATATTGATGATAATAGGCTTTTTATCCCCTTCCTTTACAAGAAGCGTAGCGCGGTCGATACAGCTTAAAAATTCCCGTTTATTGATGACTACTTTTGTCTCATAGTCGTTGGAGAGCATCTGGTCGATGCGGAAATATTCTCCTTCGATCAGTCTGGAAACGACCAGCGTATTGTCGAACTCAAATAAAACATGCTTGTCCGTGAAGAAAATGGAAACATCCTTATCCGCGTCTCCTGACAGAATTTTGCTGATTTCATTCAGCGTCTTTCCGGGTATTACCACTTTCTTCGGTTCATAAGAATTCTTTAACTGTATTTTACGAATGGAAATGCGATGGCCGTCAAGCGAAACCACCTTCAGTTCATCCCCGTTAATTTCAAAAAGTTCACCTGTCATCAGGCGGTTATTGTCGTTATCGGCAATGGAGAAGATCGTCTGTCTTACCACTTCTTTTAACGTGAATTGAGAAACCACGATGGAATCCGTTCTCTCAATGTTGGGAAGATAAGAAAAATCTTCGCCTGACTTACCAATGATATTGAACTTCGCCCTTTCACAGGTAATCGTCGTTTTATAGCTGCTGTCCGTTACGATTGTAATGTCGTTATCGGGAAGCTTTCTCACGATTTCCAGAAAAATCTTCGCATCAAGAGCGATGATTCCTCTTTCCAGTATTTCGCCGTCTATCACTGTTTCAATTCCCAATTCCATGTCATTGGCGGTCAGCTTTATCGTTCCGTCCGTAGTATCAACCAGGATACATTCCAGAATGGACATTGTTGTTTTGCTCGGAACGGCTTTGGAAACAACCTGAAGACCGTTCAGCAGGCTGGATTTGGAACATACTAATTTCATAACGCTTTACTCCTCTCTTTTCTGAAGCTGTGAAAATCAACTTAAAAACTTTTCCACAGGTTTATTCGTGAATGCCGGTCTCCCCGCGGGAACCTGTATATAAATATTTTAATTCATAATCTTTCGTATTAGGAGGTGTTGATATGTGGATAACCCCTTCTATTATACTATTTATAAGGAAAAATGAAAACGGTAATCTTGTGAAAAACGTATGGATAACCTGAAAATAATTATGAAGTTATACACAGATCTTCTTTTTGATCGTTTCAATTTTGCTTTTCATTTCCTCGTTGCTTTTTAATTCATCCTCAATTTTATTCACACCGTGGATAATTGTGGTGTGGTCTTTTTT
>JAUNGC010000062.1 GCA_030524745.1 Eubacteriales bacterium
CAGGAGTAAATTCCACTGCATAAGCGGGCGGTGGAATTTAAAATTTCATTTTTGGCGGTTTCTGCTCTGATTATAAAAAGCTGGATTTATTATCTCCAAAGGGGTATAATGAAGCGTATGAGCGAACCAACGAGCGAACCGAAGTGTGAGCTTATACGCTTCATTGGCAGGATTTTCAGAAGGAGAAAATGAATGGGAAAAGTTGCGATCGTAACGGACAGTAACAGCGGCATTACGCAGGGCGAAGCAAAGAAATATGGACTTTATGTGATCCCGATGCCGTTTTTTATCAACGATGAATTATTTTTGGAAGATATTACATTAACGCAGGATGAGTTTTATACTTATCTGGAAAAGGATGCTGACATCAGGACGTCGCAGCCTGCGATCGGAGAAGTGACGGACCTTTGGGACAGGCTGTTAAAGGAATATGATGAAATTGTGCACATTCCGATGTCCAGCGGGCTGAGCGGAACCTGTGAGACTGCGGCCGCTATGGCGCAGGATTATGACGGCAGAGTGCAGGTGGTGGATAATAAGAGAATTTCCGTAACCATGCGGCAGTCTGCGCTGGAAGCGAAGAAAATGGCGGAGAACGGCATGTCTGCCGTGCAGATCAAAGAGATTCTGGAACGTGAAGGACTGGAAGCCAGCATTTATATTGCGGTTGACACGATGAAATATCTGAAAAAGGGAGGCCGTGTTACGCCTGCCGCCGCCGCAATTGCCACGGCGTTGAATATCAAGCCTGTGCTGCAGATTCAGGGCGGAAAACTGGATACCTATGCAAAAGTGAGAGGCAAGAAGCAGGCAAAACGGAAGATGCTGGAGGCGATTCAATATGATCTGGATCACCGTTTCAACGGACAAAAGACCTTTATCAGGGGCGCCTATACCTGTTCAGAGGAAGAAGCGCAGGAATGGAAGCAGGAAATAGAAGCGGCGTTTCCGGACCATGAAATTTATTTAAACAGGCTTTCCCTGAGCGTGTCCTGTCATATCGGAGCAGGTTCCGTAGCGGTCACCTGTATGAAGGCGGTTCCGGAAGCCGGTGAAGTTGAATTTCAGATTTGAAGGAAGCAGATTGAGAGAAAAGAGTACCGGCGCACAGATTTTTGTTTCTGCGCGCAACGCGAGTCCTGCAGCACATAGCGCTGCAGGACTCGCCTGTCTATTGTCCCAGATACGTGAAGAAGAGAAAGGCGGAGCGTCTATGACAGCGGAGGAGATCCGCCGTTTTGAGGCGGCAAAGGAGAAAATTATCGGGAAAAACCGGGAGAGAAACGGAATCGGCACTCTGTCGGAAAAAACGGTCCATGCGGTGCTGAAAAACTATTATGCGCCGGATGAGGATATGCATGAGATTCCTGTGGAAAACTGTGTCGCCGATATCTATACGGGTGTGGATATCGTGGAAATCCAGACGAGAAGCTTTAACCGGTTGCGGCAGAAGCTGGACCGTTTTTTGCCGTTGTATCCTGTTACGATTGTTTATCCTGTTCCGCTTGTGAAGACGGTTTACTGGATTGACGGGGAGAGCGGTGAGATTTCCGGAGGGCGTAAATCGCCGGTGAAGGGAAATCCCTATATGGTATTTCCGGAGTTGTATAAGATCAAGATGTATCTGAAAAATCCGAATTTACGCATCAGGCTGGTTTTTCTGAACATGGAAGAATATAAGCTGTTAAACGGATGGAGCAGGGACAGAAAAAAAGGATCCAGCCGTTTTGACAGGATCCCGGTTTCTATAGAAAATGAAGTGGAATTTGACTGCCCGCAGGACTATCTGCAACTGATACCGTATGAATTGCAGGAGCCCTTTACCACAGCGGATTTCGGAAAAGCTGTCCGCATCAAAAAGGAACTGGCGAATGTGGTGCTCAACATTCTGTATTATATGGAGGTGGTTGAGCGGGACGGAAAAAAAGGAAACGCATACCTGTATCGGGTGAACCCTGTTTTAGAGTAACAGCGCCATGATTCCGGCCAGCGCTGCTGAAATGGCAGCGATGCCCACCGTGCCGAAAAGCCACTTTTTACCCTTGTCGGCGGAAGAAATGTAGGGCATCAAATCTTCTGTACCGGGAATGATCCAGGCTTTTGTGTGTCCGACCCAGAAATCATCCACCAGAAAACGGTCAATGAGATTCATTACGAATAGAATGACAAAGATCTGCCAGAAGCCGGACAGAAAGTCCCGTGACCCGTTGACCACATACACGCAGGTCAGCACATAGGCAATATAAAGCGGAATGCAAACTGCCTTGAAAATCGTACTGTTTCGCCTGATTTTCCCACGGGTTGTCAGACCAGGTTCAATGCATCGCTGCCAAACCTCCGGACTGTACAGATGCACCATGCCTGCCGCACCTTTGCGGATGCCTGCGGCGCAGATGAGAACCAGCAGTGCGCCCAGCCCCAGTCCCTCTAAAATTGTCTGCATAATCATAATTCGTTCCTCCTGTATTCCATCGGTAGTGTCAAAAACTACCTGTTTTTTTGTTTCAAAATATAATAAAAACCTTG
>JAUNGC010000001.1 GCA_030524745.1 Eubacteriales bacterium
GAGGTGTGCCGCCCGTCAGATTTTCCATGTGATATTCAAGCTGTCGCTTGTGGCGGCTATGGTCGTGAGCATTAAGTCCACCACCCGCCGCTTGTCGTCAAAGGATACATTCTCCCATGTGTCGAGGTAGCCGGAAATCTGGCTGACCTGTTCCGGGCTTATGGCTTCCACCGTCAACTCCGCTATCTGCGCCAGTAGTTCCTGCTTGCGCCCGTCCAGTTCAGCTATCTTCACATTCACATAGGAGAGCAGGACATTGTTTGCGCCAGTCAGACTGTCTACCAGCTTTTCAATCTCGCTGTCCACATGAGCAAGCTCCACTTGCAGGGCGGCGATTTTCGGGTTTGCCTTTGCCGCTTTCTTCCTGCCCGTCAGCGTCTTGTAGCTGTCCAGCTTTTTCACCATCTGCTGATAAGTGACCGCTTCCAGTTCCGAAGTGATGATTTTCCCACAGCCGGGGCAGCTCTTGTTATCCAGCCGCTTTGTGCAACGGAGATATTGCTTGCCGGACGGATTAAAGATACTCATAAGAGCATACCCGCAATTCCCGCATTTGATTTTTCCTGCCAGCCATGTGTGGGTGGCTTTCCGGGCAGACTGGATTTTCATGTTGTTCATCAGCTTCTTGCGGCAGGTCAGCCATACGTCCGAGGGGACAATTCCCTCATGCGGAGCCAGCACCAGCATTTGGTCTTTGAGATTTTGCGCCTTGTCCGGCTTTACGTCCCGCCCCTGGTACAGATAGCACCCGTTCATGCCTGTAAAGTCGGCGGCGTCATTGACAATGACTGTCCCCTGGCTTTTGAAAAACTCATACACATCGAGGTCTGCCTGCACATAGACGGGATTGCGTAACATCTGCGCCAGCGTGGGACGTATCAGTTCTTTGCCATTGAATAAAATCCCCTGTTCGGCAAAGTACCGGGTAATGTCCCCATAGGAGGTTGTGGGCTGGGCGTACATCTCGAACATGAGCCGGATATTTGCCGCTTCCTCCGGGTTTACCACCAGCTTCTTTGTGTTGATACCGTCCATTTTAATTGGCTCGGTATGGAAGCCATAGGGAGCCTTGCCGCCCATTTTGAAGCCCCGCTGACTGCGGGAGTAATAAGCGTCCGTCACCCGCTTCTGTATCGTTTCCCGTTCAAGCTGGGCGAACACGATACAGATATTCAGCATAGCCCGCCCCATAGGAGTGGAGGTGTCAAACTTCTCCGTAGAGGAAACAAACTCCACGTTGTACTGCTGGAACAGTTCCATCATGTTTGCAAAGTCCAGAATGGAACGGCTGATACGGTCAAGTTTGTAAACAATGACCTTTGCAATCAAGCCCCGCTTAATATCCCGCACCAGTTCTTGAAACTTCGGACGGTCTGTGTTCTTGCCGCTGTACCCTTTGTCTGTGTATTCCTTGCAGTTACCGCCTTTCAATTCGTATTTGCAAAATTCAATCTGGCTTTCAATGGAAATGCTGTCCTTTTTGTCCACCGATTGTCTTGCATAGATTGCGTCTATTCTGTTGTTCATATTGTCGCTCCTTTTCTTAAAAGAGAAACGGAGCTACTGACACTATTATTATACCGCCAGCAGCCCCGCAAATCAACGGTGGCTTTGGAAAACCTTACGCCCCGGCGCTCTCACTTTGCCGTTTATCGGCGTACTTGCGGAACACCTCATAGAGCTGTTGCTCCAGTTCCCGGCGTTTCGCCGCTTCCTGCTCCGGCGTGAACACCGGGGAGAGATTTTCCAGCGTGATTTTCTTTCCCTGAAAAGTTACGACCTCTGTTTCTTTCTTGTATCTGATATGCTCCATAGAACCTCCCATATTCAATTTTCAAGGTACAATGCCGCACAGGGGCGGCGTGAAATTCTGCTTATACTCAATCACCTTTCCTTTGTGTATCGCTGTTGCCGCTTTACCTCCGCCAGCACATCCGGCGGGATACGGTCAACCAGTCGTTGAATGTTCTGCAATTCGCTTTCCAGCTTCGCCCGTTCCATGCGGTCTTTCATCTTGCCGCTTTCGCTGGCTCTGGCTCTCGCTTCCAGCTTTTGATTTTCTTCCAGCAGGTCATTGATTGTGACCTTGTACTTCTTCAACTGCCCGGAGAAGTTCTCCATTTGCGGAAACCACTTCTTCAGCATGGCAAGGGCTTCCTCTTTCTTCTTCCCGGCGTTCAGCGGGGAAATACTGTCCAGCGTGGCTTCAATCGCCCTCGCCTGTTTGGAGAGGGAAACCGCCTGTTTGAAAAGCCGGGTGGGGATATGCTTCCGGCCTGTCTTGCTGGCGCTCTCCCCACGCTCCAAGTCGGGATATTTCTCCACCATGCAGGCGTGAAAATCGTCCTGCCACTTCGTCAAATTCGCCCGGTTGCCTATGATTTCTTTGGCGCACAGGCGGTTGTCTTTTGTCAGCGGAACGAAAGTCAAGTGGAGGTGGGGCGTTTTCTCGTCCATGTGTACCACCGCCGACACGATATTTTCCCGGCCTACCCGGTCAATGAGGAAGTCCGCCGCCCTCTGGAAAAAGGCTTGTATCTCCTTCGGGGACTTGCCCTTGAAAAACTCCGGGCTGGCGGTAATGAGCGTATCCACAAACCGGGTGCTGTCCTTGCGTGTCCTGCACCCCGCCTGTTCAATGCGGCTCTGAATGAAATGGTAGTATCTGCCCTCCGGCTTGACGATGTGGAAATTGTACTTGCTCCGGCTGGTGTCAATGTCGGGATTGCTGGTGTACTGGTCTTTCTGTCTTTCGTGGTGGGCTTCCAGCGGTCTTGCCGGGTTGCCCTTGTGCTTCTCAAATCGCAAAATTGCGTGCTGTGCCATAAACTCCTTTCTCCATTCCTTTCCTATCCGGGACTTTTCCACAGGAAAATCCCGCCGGAATTATCTCTGATAGGATTGGAATGGATAAGATATAAATAAATCGTTTTAATCTCTGTATTTCTATATACCGTCCGGTTTTCGTACTTCAAGAGGATTGATTATCGTACTCCATGAGTACGGTTTTCAGCCCTCCGGCGTACCGGAACCGGATTTCTTGAAGTCGGTGTTTGAAACCGCTTCATAGGATTTTGGGTAGATACGGTTGGGTTTTCCACAGCCCTGTTTCTGTATCTCCACAAGCCCCGCATATTGTAACTCCCGCAGGGTATTGACCGCTTTCTGCCGCCCACAGTGGAGCAGGGCGACCACCTCGCAGATTGGATAATACAGGTAAATACGCCCGTACTCGTCCGCCCAGCCGTTCTTGCGGGACAACTCCGTCCGGCGCAGGATAAAGGCGTACAATATCTTTGCTTCATTGGACAGGGCCGTAAATGTAGGGGCTTCAAAGAGAAAATTCGGGAGCCGGGTGAAGCTGACCGATTTCTCCGGCTGATGAATATAAATCGTGTTTGTCATAGTGTGCTTTGTGGACAGTTAGAACGGCATTTTCGGGGGCAGACGATATTTTATATGACCTGCCCCGGTTCTGCCCTCTGGAAGCCTTATAAATCAAGGCTTTTTTCCTGCCTAATTGTCCACGCTCGACCTCCTTTTCCGTTCACTTTCCGCTTTCTGCCGCCTGTGAACGCTGGCGGCGCAGTCCGGGCAGTATTTTGCCCGGTTGGATTTTGGGACGAACACGCCGCCGCAGACCTCACAGCGTTTCAAGTCCTTTCCCCGAAAAATCTCTGCTTCCAGCGTCCTGTCCTGCGGCAAGACCGACCAGCGGAACCACTTACAGCAGACCGAGAAAGAAATCATCTGGGGGCAGGTATGGCTGTCCCCGTCGTCAAGGGCGATACAGTCCCCGCCCTCGCAGTTGCAGCACTCCCGGCGGATAAGGGCGTTTGCCTGTTTCCTCTGTGCCGGTGTCATGCGGTAGAGGGAACCGTCCGGCCTGCGCTCCAAGGGCGGCAATCGCTTGTATAAATTTTCTTTCATGCGTTCCTCCGTTTCCTTGCTGCCGTTCTCCCCGAAAAGGCTTCCTGCCCCATTCCTGCGGCGTGTTCCGGCGTTGGCACGCTCCCCGGACTTCGGGACATTTTGTCCCGAAGCTGGCTCGTTGCGGTGCTTCCCATGCCGGGTTATTCCTTTTCGGACGGTCATTCGATTTTCAAGGTGCTGTTCACCGATGAACTAATCTAAGTCTACACCTAAATGACCGCCTGCCCCGTATATCCATAAAGTCGGAAATCAGCCCGGAAAAATCCCTATTTCCACGCTCTCGGAATTGTGGTACAATAAAGATAACAGAGCGATAAATCGGAACTTGGAGGGACAAGCTATGAAGCTATTTGATTGGGGTGGCAGAGAATAAAGACATACTTCTTTGATGAAAGCGGACTATAAAATTTAAGGAGAGCAAGGAAGTATGAACAAAATAATTTTAAGACCAATCATTACCGTTGAAGAAAAGAACATATTCGTAAGTGAAATACAAGAAGCATTTCAAAATGCTTATGTATCTGAATTTGGTGAATTTGAAAAAATGATTCTTCCCGCAGAAGATATAGAAGAATCTTTTAAAACAGAAGGTTCTGAAGCCTATATTGCAGAAATTGACGGAGAAAAAGTTGGTGGAACAATCATCGTTATAGACGATAAAACAGGATACAATTCCCTTCATCTTTTGTATGTGAAATCAGGCGCACAAAACGCTGGAAACGGATTGAAGATATGGAAAGCGATTGAAGACTTACACCCTGAAACAAGAATTTGGGAAACGCATACCCCGTATTACGATAAGCGAAACATTCATTTTTATGTAAATCGTTGTGGTTTCAAGATTGTAGAATTTTTTAATCCTAAACACAAAGACCCACATCAAACAGGCGAGACCGCAGGGAACATTCCAAAAGAAAACAATTATTTCTTTAGATTTGAAAAAGAAATGAAGTAACCAATATCAGTTTATCAAGCAGACAAGGAGGGAGAGCATGGAACTATCCATACAAGAACGATTAAAAGACTTACGTGTGGAGCGTGGGCTGACGCTTGAACAGCTTGCGGAGCAGACCCACCTCTCCAAATCTGCGTTAGGTAGTTATGAAGCGGAGGACTTCAAGGACATCAGCCACTATGCCCTTATCAAGCTGGCGAAGTTTTACGGCGTGACCGCCGATTATCTGCTGGGGCTGTCGGAAACAAAAAATCACCCAAACGTCGATCTTGCAGACCTGCGTTTGAGTGACGATATGATTGAACTGCTGAAAAGCGGGCGGGTGGACAATTCCCTCTTGTGTGAGCTGGCGGCGCACCCGGATTTTCCCCGGCTCATGGCTGACCTTGAAATCTATGTGAACGGCGTGGCGGTGAAGCAGGTACAGACCGTAAACGCCATAGTGGACACTATGCGTGCAACCATTATGAAACAATACAATCCCGGCTTGACCGACCCGCAGTTAAGACAGCTTGTCGCCGCCCACATTGACGATGACAGCTTTTGCCGCTATGTGATACAGCAGGACATAAACGGCATAGCCCTTGACCTACGGGAAGCCCACAGGGACGATTTTTTCAGTGTCCCGGAGGATAACCCGCTGACAGGATTGTTGCAAACCGCCGATGAAACCGCCAGTGAGGACAGCGACCCGGAGCAAGCGTCGCTGGCATTTATCTGCAAACGGCTCCGGCTGAACTTTAAGAAGCTGTCCGAGGAAGAAAAGAAGTGGCTAAAAAGGATTTCGGAGAAGTCAGACTTGCTGAAAAATCCGAACCCACAAAGAGGACGGAAATAAAAAATTAGCAAATCAGCATTTGAGGAGGAAGCATTTTGAAAAAAACATCCGCATTTATATTTGCTATTATTACATTACTCGCAGGTATTTATATCGGATATACTTGTCAGAACGGAATAAATACTGATATGCTCTTAGCTTTGTTGATGATAGGAAATGCTCTGCTAATAATAAGTACTGTTAAGAATGTCAAATGATGACTTCTACTTTTGTGGTAGGTTGAACAAAGTAAATAATGAGAAACTGTATGGAGATTTTTCTGTAGA
The DNA here is from genome assembly GCA_030524745.1 of Eubacteriales bacterium. Taxonomy (GTDB): domain Bacteria; phylum Bacillota; class Clostridia; order Lachnospirales; family Lachnospiraceae; genus Gallintestinimicrobium. Next base: position 5,993 of record JAUNGC010000001.1, read on the forward strand.
GACTTACCTTTATCGGAGAAATAGCAAAGCCAGCCGAGCCAGTCAACGGTCAAGATGAACGGCGCATACTGCGCCGCCGTTGACAGTCCCGCCCGCCTTTGCTAACAGGCAATCAAGGCGGGAAAGCCCTAAAATGGCTTCCCGCCCATTTCAATTTTGAGAGAAAAATCCGTCTGCTTTTTCGTGAGTGTGTCCACAAGTTCGGGACATTTTGTCCCGAAGTTCGGCGTGGGACGAGGGACGGGGGCTTTCATATACGCCCTGTCTGCTGATGAAACCAGTCCTGCGCTTGCGGCTTCACGCCACGCAATCACAGCCCTGTTTTCCTGCCGCTTCAAATGCCCTTGCCCTCCCCGGCGGCAACGGCATTTTCACGGCAACGCCGACAGAGCGTATAACACACTACACTTTGCAAGCAAAGTCGTGTGCCAAGGGGCAAGCCCCTTTGGAAACCCCGGACAACAAAACAGGCTGAATATCTCGCACTTTCCCGGTGCTTGATACTCAGCCTTTATTTGTTGTCAGCAGCCCCCGTTTCGTGGTCTGTGTGTAGTTCCTTGTAAACTGACCTAAACGTAACCATAAATCAGGCAGCCTCTTCATCAAATCCAAGAACAATCGTTACAACACAGCCTACCACAACGGCTACCAGACATGCGATAGCGGCGCCGATAATATTCTTCGCGTTTCCGCCTGCGAAACACAGGAAGTTTAAGAAGTTCATAACGGGCACGAGCTGATAGCATGCGATGCCTGCGATACCGCCGAGCAAAACGCCGTATGTAGCAAAACCGGTAATTGCGCTTGCCGCCAGTACGAAATTATCATATCCGCTCTCAGCCAGACGTACAAAGGAAGGAACCAGCAGTACCAGATGCATGCCGCACATAAGCAGCAGACTCCACAATGCGGATACCAGAGCAAAGCCGATCGGACCTGCGATAGTGTGAATGCCGTCCAGAACAAAACCAACGCCGTTTCCTAACCAGTATCCGACCGGTCCGAAGAAGCAGAAGGTCAGGGGAATCATGATAAGAATGGTCAAAAACGGAGTGAATACGGTCGTTAAAGACTCCGGAATGTGTTTCTTAAAGAATCTCTCCACATACCCCATACACCAGGTAGCCAGAATAATCGGCACAACCGTACTGCTGTAATTCTCTAAGGTACAGGGAATTCCATATACCGTAAATGCGCCGCCCTCGGTTGCCAGGCCGATGAAAGTGGGGTGAATCAGCATCGCGCCCAGCAGCATGCCCAGAATCGGGGTGCAGCCGAATTTCTTCGCGCCGGTATATCCCAGAAATACGGGAAGGAAATAGAAGCCGGTATCACCCAGGAAAGTGAACAGCACATACAGATCGCTCTCCTCAGACATCAGATTGATCATGTTGGGACCGAAAAGAACGGGAATCATCTTCAGCAGACCCGCTACGCACAGAAGCGGAATCAGCGGCGTCATGCAGCCTGCAATGCCGTTTAAAATGCCGTTAAAGAAACTCTTGACGGTCAGCTTCTGTTTGGGAGCATCCAGGTTTTCCTTTACTGTCTCCTGTTTTGCAAATCCGCCGATCTCACACAATTCAGCGTATACTTTTGCAACGTTGGTTCCGATTACCACCTGAAACTGTCCGCCGGCTTCCACAACGCTGAGCACACCGTCGATCTTTTTCACTTTATCAGCGCTGACGCCCTCTCTGCTCTTTAAGTTAAAACGAAGACGGGTCATACAGTGGGTAACCATGGAAACATTTTCCCTGCCGCCAACTGCTGCCAATACATTTTCAGCAATCTGTTTATTTGAACTCATAATATCTCTCCTTTATGTTTTCTGCTTTCAGGATGGCCGTCCTTATTGATAAATTTATTTTATTTTAATCATTTCAGGATGTAAAGAGTTCCGGCCCTTTTAGGTTGCATCTTGCAATTTTAACATACCTTTCCGGGTTTTTTGAAATTTTGTTGCAAAAATGACGGTAATTCTTTAAAATTAAAACGAATATTTCAATTGTTTTCACAAAAATACTGCAAAAATGAAAAAGGAGACCGGAACATGGATATTATTGAACAGATGCGCAATCAGGACAATTTTACATCCTCGGAGCGCGAAATCATCAATCTGATTCTGAACAAGCCGGAAACCATGATGTCTATTACAACGGCCGCCCAGCTAGCCGCCGCCGCATATACTTCCGCTTCCACAGTGGTTCGTTTGTGCAGAAAGCTGGGCTGCGGCAGTTATGCGGAATTCAAAACGAATTTCATCTCTCAGTATCAGAAAAGAAAGAGCGCGCTTCTGCATGTGGACGCCAGCATTCCGTTTAAAAGTTCCGACGCCCCCAAAGATGTGATGGAACAACTGACAGAACTGGAAGGAATCGCCCTGCACCAGACCCTGTCCCTGATCGATCTGAATACTTATAACAATGTCATAAAAATGCTGAATGCAGCTTCCTGCATCGATGTATACGGTTCCGGCAACAATGTGAATCTCCTGCATGATTTTGCCTACAAAATGGGAAGCATTCACCGTCAGGTCCGGATCAGCCTTGACCATCAGCAACAAATGCTGGCCGCGGCTTCCAGATATGAGGACCACTGCGCCATCATTCTTTCCTATTCGGGCGAAACGCTTTCAACCCTGAAATATGCGAAGCTGCTGCGGGCCAATCACACGCCCACCGTTTCCGTTACGAGCCGCGGCGCCAACAGCCTCACCGCCATTACGGATGAACATTTATATATTGCCACCCTGGAAAGCAAATCCTATTCCAACACGAAAATCGGGTCCTTTTCCTCCGATATTTCCATCATCACCCTGATGAACTACCTCTACGCCGGCGTATTTTTATCGGACTATGACAATAACTATGAACGGCTTCTGAAAGACCGGATTCTTTTTTCCGGCGACCAGTGATCTTAGCGCAGCGCAATATACGCCTGTCTGACATACCGCGCGCACCTGAAAACGGCATAGCCCGAAAGGCTATGCCGTTTATTGGAATCATTCCGTATTTTATATGCTCTCTTATTTCTTCTGAAGGAAATCCGGAATCTTCAAAGACTTCTCTTCCACCTTGCTGCGCAGGTTCGTCGGCGGCTTCTGAAGGCCGGTCAGATTCGTCTTCAATTCGGTGTTCACCTGTCCTGTGGGAAGCGGATTTGTGTATGCTCTGGTCGTCGTCGTTCCGGAAGCGTTCACAGTCTGTCTCACGCCGGACATTCCCGGCATACCGGACTGCATTCCGTTCATGCCGCTCATAACCGGCTTCTTCGCAAAGGAGGAAGTAAACCGGGACGCGGGCGTATCATCAATGCCCGTCGCAATCACCGTAATCCGGCAGAAATCTGCCTGATTGGAATCATACATCGCGCCAAAGATAATATTCACGTCGTCTCCCGTGATCTCTCTCACATAGTCCACCGCGTCGGATGCATCGAACATGGAAATATCGCCCGAAACATTGATGATGATATCCGTCGCGCCCGCAATGGTGGTCTCAAGCAACGGGCTTTCCACCGCCGCCTTCACAGCCTGAACGGCTTTGTCATCCCCTCTGCCCTCGCCGATGCCGATGTGCGCAATTCCCTTATCGCGCATAACGGTCTGCACGTCTGCAAAATCCAGATTGATAACCGCAGGCACATTGATCAGGTCCGTGATGCCCTGTACGGCCTGCTGCAGCACTTCGTCGGCTTTCTTGAGGGCCTCCGGCATGCTTGTCCTCTTGTCCACGATTTCCAGAATTTTATCGTTTGGAATTACGATCAACGTATCCACGCTGTCGCGCAGCTTCTCGATGCCTGACACCGCATTGTTCATACGGGTCTTGGCTTCAAAACGGAACGGTTTTGTCACAACGCCGACCGTCAGAATCCCCTTGTCTTTCGCCAGTTTTGCCACGACAGGCGCAGCGCCGGTACCCGTACCGCCGCCCATGCCGCATGTCACAAAAACCATATCCGCGTCTTCAATCGCCTTGGCAATCTCTTCCGAACTTTCCTGCGCCGCCTGTTCCCCGATTTCCGGCTTAGCGCCGGCGCCGAGCCCCTTCGTCAGTTTCTCGCCGATCTGCAGATGCTTCTCCGCCTTGCAAAACTGAAGCGCCTGTTTATCCGTATTCGCACCGATAAACTCCACTCCGTCTATTTTCTCATCAATCATTCTATTCACAGCATTATTGCCTGCGCCGCCCACTCCGATTACAACAATCTTCGCCGCAGACTCAGCATCATTTACTTTAATTTCAAGCAAGGGTGTATCCTCCTTTATTTCTCAATAACTCCACAATAGTTATCATATAATCATTTTCAGAAATGCGCAACCTCTTTTTTCAATTTATTTACCTTTTTTATCGGGCCGTATCGCCACAGATATCAGACTATTGCCGCGCTCATCCGTCGCTTTCAAAGGTAATATTTTCCGACTCATCGCTGTAATTTTCCATCCTGACAATGCCGCTCTTCCCTGCAAGTTCCGGCAAAATATAAGGAAGCCTCATAATCTTCTCCTCCAGATTGTCGCTTCCCAGCCGCACCCGCACCTGGTCGAAATAGAGTGTAATTTCATACGATTCATTAAAGTAGATCTTATCGGTCACAAGTTCATATTTATCCAGCATCTGCGTAATGGAGAGTATCTGCTGAAAAATATCGTTATTTTCCACCGGCAGAGGCTCATATAAAATCACGTGATCAAAGTTCACCCCGATCACCTGCGGGATTCCCTGGGTTTTCGTTTCAGAAGACTCCACTACGACGCCGCCCCGGTCGAAGTACATATACCTGCCCATATATTCCACATAACCCGCCACAGACTTTTCATATACCGTGATGGTAATGGTATCAGGCGCTCCCACTTTTACGCTCATCGTTTCAATGAAAGGAATATTTTTGATTTCTTTATCCCGGTATTTAAAGGACAGATACAGGGAATTATAAGACAGCCTGTCCGTCATCACCATTCCAATGATTTCCTCTCTTGAATAATGAACGTTCCCTTCCACCACAATATTTTCCACCTTATACCGGTTCATGATAAAAACAAGGATACCCGTAAGCAGACACAAAATTGCGATCAGAATTCCCGCCAAAAGCATTTTGAAGCCGCCGCCTTTTTTCTTTTTTCCCGTGGAAAGGGATTTCCCCTTTCCACCGGCCATCAGCCTGAAATTATTTTTTGCCGCCAATGTTTACTCCTAAACTTTTCAAATCTCTCACAATGTCCTCATAACCCCGGTCAATGAAATGCCTGTTATATACAAGCGTCATGCCCTGCGCGCAAATACCGGCCAGCACGAGGGCCGCCCCGCCCCGCAGTTCCTTCGCCGTCACGCTGCAGCCTTTCAACTTCTGCCCGCCGTCCATCGCCGCGCAGTTATTTTCTACCCGGATATTGGCTCCCATCCGGTTTAACTCTTCCACAACAGCCAGTCTCCCGTTAAAAATCCGCTCCGTCAGGCAACTCATCGTTTCCGCCTGGCAAAGCGCCACTAAAAAAGGGGACTGAAGATCGGTAGGAAACGCCGGATAAATGCCGGTTTCCACAAAACCCGGAGACCGCAGCTTTCCCTGCCGCTCTACCCGGATTCCTGCCGGCTCCGCCGCAATTTTTGCGCCCATAAATCCGGCCAGTTCACACACGCTGCCAAGCTGTCCCGCCGGCGCGTTTCTCAGAAAGACCCTGCCGCCGGCCGCAAGCGCGCCGATCAGATAAGTTCCGGCCACAATCCGGTCGGGCTCCACTTCATAAGTGCAGCCATGAAGCCTTTCTACGCCCTCGATCGTAATATGGCCGCTCCCCTGACCGGTAATTTTTGCCCCTGCGCAATTTAAAAAATCGCATAAAGCCGTGATTTCCGGTTCCTTTGCGCAGCGGTAAATTTCCGTTGTCCCCTCCGCCAAAACAGCGGCCATGACCGCGTTTTCCGTCGCCCCCACGCTGGGGAACGGCAGAATAATGACAGCGCCTTTTAACCGCGCCGCTTTTGCAGACAGATTATCGCCGTTTTCCGTAAACTCCGCGCCCAATTCCTTCAATGCCTGGATATGCATGTCGATCGGCCGGTCCCCGATCACACAGCCTCCGGGAAAAGTCAGAGAAATCTCATGGCAGCGCCCCAGCATCGCTCCTGCCAGGACTACGGAAGAACGCATTCTTGTCACATACTCTCTCGGGAGTCTGCAATCCGTAATCTCGGTGGCGTCAATCGTGAGCACGTTTTCCTGTCTGTATACCTTTGCCCCCACATGCCGCAAAAGTTCGCACATACAGGCAACGTCCGAAATTTCCGGGCAGTTTTTCAATGTCGTAATCCCCGGCGCCAGCACGCTTGCAGCCATGACCGGCAGAGCCGCATTTTTGGAACCCTGAATGGAAACCTCCCCGCATAAGGGCCGGCCTCCCTGTATTTGAATAGAGCCCAACTGTCCACCTTCCCACAATCGAAAAAAAGACTTATCTTATTCTATGAGAAAATGAAATTTTGTTGCCTGTTTGTTCTACACATCTTTGAGCCTGATTTTACGGGCCACGCTCATAACCAGTCCCATTTCGATCAAAAGAAACATGACTGAAGAGCCTCCATAACTGATAAAAGGCAGAGAAATTCCCGTGTTTGGAATCGTATTGGTCACAACCGCGATATTCAGAATCACCTGAATTGCAATATGTCCCATCACGCCCACCACTAAAAGCGCGCCGAAAAGGTCGGGCGCATTATTGGCGATCACCATAAACCGCCAGATCATCAATACAAAAATCAAAATCACCGCTATGGCGCCGAACAGTCCCAGTTCTTCACAGATGACGGCAAAAATCATATCGTTCTGCTCTTCCGGCAGATATCCCAGCTTCTGAATGCTCTGCCCCAGTCCTTTTCCGAAAATGCCGCCGGAGCCGATCGCATACAGCGCCTGCAGCGTCTGAAATCCCGTTCCGCTTGCATACAGTTCCGGATTCAGCCAGGCCAGAATGCGGACGCTTCGGAAATTCATGCCTTCCGTTGTGGACGCTTTGGAAATCAGAAATACCAGCAGCGCAGCCAGCGAAACTCCCGCCGCGCCGATCAGAACAAACCGCTTATAGTCCGGACTCGCCACAAAAAGCATCAGGAACGCGATTCCAAAAATGATGATGGCGGAACTCATGTTATCCGTAATCTGCCAGACCAGCACGCAAACCAGACCGGCCGCTCCCAAAATCATGAAAAAAGCCTTCGTGCTCCTCACGCTCCGCCCCATCTTGCAGATCATGCTGGCAAGGAACAGAATCATCGCCAGCTTCGCAATTTCCGCCGGCTGCACGGAAACGCCCAGATTCAGCCAGCGGCGCGCGCCGTTTCTCTCTATCCCAAGCGGCGACAATACCAGCACAATCATGACGATGGAAACCACATATCCCAGCACCGCAAACCGTTCCCAAAAGTGATAGGGAATTTTGGAAACAATGAACATCGCCACAAGCCCCAGCGCGGCGGCGCCGCCCTGATGGAGCAGAAAATACATCGCGTTTCCGATCTCCGTCTCCGCGCTGTAGGAACTGGCGGAATAAATCATCACAAGACCGAAGGCCACCAGAAAAAGAATGATGAACAAAAGGGTGTAATCGAAATAATATTCATTTTTATTTTTACCTCTTCGTCCAGCCACGCAATCACTCCTCTATTCCATTCACATATTCCTTGAACATCTGTCCGCGCATTTCGTAGTTGGGAAACATGCCCCAGCTTGCGCAGGCGGGGGAAAGCAGCACCGCATCCCCGGGCCGGGCGTTTTTCACACAGATATCCATCGCCTCTTCAAAACTGTCCGCCAGAACAACGTCGTCAAGGCCATGCGCTTTCGCGCACGCCGCGATCTTCTCTTTCGTCTGTCCGATCAGCACCAGGAGCCTGACCTTTCCTTCAAACGCTTCAATCCACTCATCGTATGCGCTTCCTTTATCATAACCGCCGCCGATTAAAACGGTAGGCCAGCGCATCGCCCGGATCGCCTGAATGGCGGCGTCCGGATTGGTTCCTTTGGAATCGTTATAATAAATAACGCCCTTTTTGGTGGCCACATACTCGATTCTGTGTTCCACTGCTTTAAAATCCTTCACCACCGGAACGATATGTTCCACGGGCACGCCGAAGGCGGCGCTGACCGCAATGGCCGCCATCACGTTCTCGTAATTGTGAACGCCGATCAGATTCATGTCGTTGACGTTCATCAGTTCTTCCTGACCGCCGCCCAGATTCCGGCAGATCATGTCTCCATCCAGATAATAGCCCTCATCCAGCTTCCGCCGGGAGGAAAACCAGATCACCCGCGCCGGGCACCGCTCTCCGAACGCCCTCGTATAGGGATCCTCAAAATTGAGCACGCAGAAATCGTCCTTCGTCTGGTTTTTGGTAACGGATTCCTTCATGGCCACATAATTTTCCATCGTATGATGACGGTTCAAATGATCCGGCGTGATATTTAAAATTGCGGAAACCGCCGGGTGGAAATCCACCGTTGTTTCCAACTGAAAGCTGCTGATTTCCGCCACGGTCACACTGTCGTCTTCCATGGAAAGCGCTTCCTGGGTATAAGGCGTGCCGATATTTCCCACCACAAATACGGATTCATAATGCCGCTTCATGATTTCGCCCACCAGAGTCGTCGTTGTCGTCTTGCCGTTCGTGCCGGTAATCGCAATCACGCTGCCTCTTGCAAAATGCCATGCCAGTTCCACTTCTCCCCATACCGGAATCCGCGCCCTGCAAAAAGCCTCGACAAAGGGCGTATCCGCCGGAACGCCCGGACTTAGCACCACAAGGGAAAGTTCTCCCATCAGTTCTTCGCTGACCGCACCCAGCACAACGTCAACCAGATCGCCCAGCCTGGATTTTTCCCGTACAGTCTCCACATCCAAATCCCGGTTTTCATCGAACAGAACCGGAATCGCTCCCGTCTGATATAATAGCTGCGCAGCGCCGATGCCGCTCTTTCCGCATCCCACAACAAGCACTTTTTTCCCTTGCAAATCCATTCTTTTTTCCTGCCTTTCTATAATTCCTGATCTTTTTCCAGGGCGCATGAGAGATTGCCGTTCGCGCTTCATCGAAGGCCGATGGACGCTTTCCCTCACAGCCCCGCAAACGCTACCAGGCACATCAGCGCCGTGATAACGGAAAAGACCGCAACAATCCTCGTTTCCGACCATCCGCACAATTCAAAATGATGATGCAGCGGAGTCATCTTAAAAATCCGTCTGCCGCCGCTCGCCTTAAAATAAGCCACCTGCACAATGACGGACAGAACTTCTATCATATAAACGCATCCCACAATCGGGAGAAACAGGGGCATCTTAAGCATATATGCGGTCCCGGCCACAAATCCACCCAACGCCAGGGAACCGGTATCCCCCATAAAAACGCTGGCGGGATGGACGTTAAACAACAAAAACGCCAGAAGCCCCCCGGCTACCGCGCAGGGCAGCGGCTCAATGCCGCTTTTGGTTCCGATCGCAACGGCGGAAAAGAAAACGGCAACCAGCAGCGTCACACTCGCCGCCAGACCATCCAGTCCGTCCGTAAAATTCGTTCCGTTTACAGTCCCGATCACCACAAAGAAAAGGACCGGTATATTCCAGATTCCAAAATCCAACGTTCTTCCCGGTAAAAACGGAATCTTCATCGCCAGATCCGCACCCGGATACCGGCTGATCCAGAGGGCAAACAGGCCTGTCACCGCGATCTGTCCCAGCATTTTCTGCGCGGGCTTAAGCCCCATGGAACGTTTTAAAATCACCTTGATATAATCATCCAGAAATCCGACGATTCCAAATCCTACCGTTAAATACAGCACCGGTAGAATATGAGGATAGTCCTTTGTAAAAGGCAGGCTGGCGGCCAGCGCGCCTGCCAGAAAAAGTATCCCGCCCATCGTCGGCGTCCCATTCTTTTGTAAATGGCTCTTCGGCCCCTCTTCCCGAACTGTCTGGGAAGCTTTCAGCCTTCGTAAGAATGGAATCACTACCGGTCCCAAAAGAGCGCTTACGCCAAAGGAAACAAAAACCGGCAGCATAATGGATTTTGTCATACTCCCTCCACACTTATCCCTGATTATACTCCCTTTTCTCCAGATAAGGAAGAATATTTTCAAAAAGCTGGCGAACGACCGGCGCCGCGATCAGCCCGCCGTAATAGGTGCCCTGAGGCACGCGGATGATGCACAGGGCTAGAACCTTTGGATCTTCTGCGGGAGCAAAGCCCAGAAAAGAAGAAATATATTTCCCCGTGCCGCGGGGCAGCGTCTCGCTCGTCGCCGTTTTTCCCCCTATATGGTATCCCTCCACCTTCCCGTTTTTTCCGCCGCCGTTTTCCACCACCTGAAACAGAATCGCTCTGAGGCGCTCGCTGGTGCTCTCCGAGAGAATATTTTCCTGTACCTCCCATTCAAAGGTATTTGTCACTTCTCCCGCCTCATTGACCGTTTTCACGCCAAAATGAGGGGTGATCCTGTCGCCGCCATTTATTAAAGAGGAAACGGTGGCCGCAAGCTGAATGGGCGTAATCTGAAAAGACTGACCGAAGGACACCGTGGCAAGTTCCACCGGGCCCATATCTTCTTTTTTATGCATAATCGTCGCCGCCTCGCCCGGCAGGTCGATCCCCGTCTTCTGCTTTAAGCCAAACTGTTCAAAATAATGATAGTATCGATCGACTCCCAGCCGCTGCCCCACCGTCACAAAAACAGGATTGCAGGAATTCATGGTCCCCTGCACAAAGGTCTCCGCGCCATGTCCGCCCACTTTGGCACAGCGGATTTTCCTGTCATCCACCACGATGAAACCAGGACAACTGAAAGTATCCTCTTCCGTCACCACGCCCTCTTCCAGCGCGGCGGAAGCCGTAATGATCTTAAAGGCGGATCCCGGCTCATAGGTATCGTTGATGCACGCATTCCGCCACATGCGGTTTAACAGATCCTGCTTCTCCTGCTCCGTAAGTCCGTCTCCGGACGCGCTCACTTCACCGTCCGTTTCCTCCTCCGTTGTCTCCGGTGTATTCAATTCCAGAAAGGCATCCGACAATGTAAACGGATCGTTCAGATTGTATTCCGGTACGTCGACCATGGCCAGAATTTCGCCGTTGTCCGGGCGCATCACCAGTATGGATACGCTCTGCGCTTCCTTCGCTTTCATCACCTGATTGGCAAGCTGGGTGGCATACTGCTGAATGTTAACGTCCATACTGATATAAAGATCATCCCCGTTAACCGGCTCCACCCTTTCTTCTCCGGCTTCCGTCAGTTCCACCCCTCTGGCGTCCGTCATTTCCAGAATCGTCCCCGCCTCTCCCTGCAGATATTCTTCATAGTAGCTTTCCAGCGCCAGAATGCCCTGATTGTCCGCTCCGGTAAATCCAAGCACCTTGGACGCCAGTTCGTCATAGGGATAGTAACGCTTATAGTCTTCATCCACCTTCACGCCGTCCAGCTTATAGGCGCGTATCGCATCTCCCACTTCCTTGTCCACATTGCTCTTCACCTTCTCAATGGAAGAGACCTTTTCCACCCGCTTCCGCACGGTTTCTTCGGACAGTCCCAACTCTTCCGACAAAACGGCGATCACCTTTTCCGGATCCGTTATCTGGCTGTGAATGACGGAAATCGTGCAGACCGTACGGTTATCCGCCAGAATCGTACCGTTGACATCCAGAATTCTTCCCCGTTTCGCCTTGATTTTTCTTTCGCGCTGATGCAGATCCTCCGCCAGGGCGGAATAATGTTCCGAACGAAATACCATCAAATATACCATTCTGCCGGACAGCCCCAGAAATAAAAGGATGCAGATCAGAAAAACGATCACAATTTTTTTTCTATGAAAAGTTTTGCTGGTTTCCATAAAAAATCTCACAGACCGGTTATTATTATAATTTATTAACCGGCCTGTGAGGTTATGAGTGAATTAAGGCGCATTCTCTTCTTCCGGCTCTGTCGTACTTCCCGAACTGTTTCCGCCAAGAATTCCGGATACCGGCGTATCGTAGCCTTCCGTGTCCTCTCCCATCACTTCGCCCGTAACAGGATCGATAACCTGTCCCTGCTCATTCACATAAGGATTATTTTCTTCCCCCTGCTGGCCTTCTTCCGCATTCTCTCCGGAAGACGCGCCTCCGTTTTCACCCGCTGCTTCGCCTTCTCCGGCATTTTCCGACGGCGTTTCGTTTCCGCCCTCTTCCTGACCGCCGTCTCCTGTTCCTTCTATGTCGTTTCCGCTCACATCCGTCTTCGGCGCGCTGTCGATCAACTGCTGGCGAATTTCAATCTGCATCGCTTCCAGTTCTGCCGCTTCTTCTTCAGTCAACGGTTCCGTCATAAAAATGTTCAAATAAGGCAGCACTTCTGTCAATATGTTCTTTGTGAGCACAGCCGCCTTTCTCGTTTCCAGATCCTGATCCGCCGCATTGGGTCTGTTGAGCACCACATAAATTGCGATCTGCGGATCGTCTGCGGGCGCATATCCCATAAAGGACACGACGTACTCATCTTTATCACGGGTTCCGTTTTTGGACACCGTCTCCGCCGTTCCCGTCTTACCGCCGATCCGGTAACCGGGCGGAATGGCTCTGGAGCCTGTTCCGTGTTCTCCGTAGACCACCTGCTCGCAGTATTCTCTCACCTTCGCGGAGGTCTCAGCCGAAATCACCTGTTTCAACACCCTGGGTTCTATATTTTCCACGACGGATCCGTCAGAAGCCGTAATTTTGCTGACCATGTGCGGCTCATAATAATAGCCGCCGTTTACCAGCGCGCAAAAACCGGTAATCATCTGGATCATCGTCACATTAAAGCCCTGTCCGAAACTGGAAGTCGCAAGTTCCGTCGGTCCCATTGTATTTTCATTGAATACCAGCGACGCAGTCCTGGCCTCTCCCGCCAGATCGATGTTCGTACGAAGGCCGAAATTGAACGCCTGCATGTATTTTAAGAATTCATCCTTTCCGATCACCTGCGCCATCCTTACCAGCGCCACGTTGCAGGAACGTTCTATGGATTCCCCTATGGTCAGCCAGCCTTCCGCGCCGCTTCTATAGTTATGGCATCTGATCTTGTATCCGCCGATCTCGATGACGCCGGTACATTCAAAGGATTCATTTCCGGTGAGTTTTCCGGACTCCAGACCGAGAGCAGCCACAAAAGGCTTCATGACGGAACCCGGCTCATAGGTGGAATTGATGCAGTAGTTTTTCCACAATGCGTTCAGGTTCTGCACCAGCATTGTCGCATTTTCCTCGTCATTCAGAGAATCCGCAATCTCCTGATTGATGACGGTATCGGTCACTTCCCCGTTTTCATCAATCAGCAGGCTACCAATCAGCGGTTCCGTATTTCTCGTATCGTTCAGATCAAAAAACGGATAGCTGGCCATGGCGAGCACATTTCCGGTATTCACCTCCATGATGATACAGGCCGCGTCCCTGGCGCCGTTTCCTTCCCGGGCCACATTTTTATTTTCTTCATTATATTGTTTCAGATACTTCTCCACAATGCCCTGAATGGTGGCGTCAATGGTGGAATAAATATTATATCCGTCCACCGCCGCTTTTGTGGTTCTCGTCAGATTTTCATCCGTATCCAGATAGCCGAACTGCCGCCCGTTGACGCCGCTTAACACATCGTTATAATATTCTTCCAGACCATAAGTGCCGACGCCGTCCGTCCGCGTAAAGCCGATCACGTCGCTGGCCAGAGAATTGTTCGGATATACCCGCTTATAACTCTCCTCAAACCAGATTCCCTTGATGTATTGGCTCTTCTCTTTCTGTTTATCGTCGGCCATCATCTTCTGATATTCGCTGATTTCATCATAGGTCATCCGTTTTTTCAGCACATAATATTGGGAATTTGGATTTTCCTGCGCATAAGCGCGGACTTTTGCCGTATCCACCCCGAAATACTCCCCTAAAGCTTCGATGGTCGGTTCAATATAAGGCTGCTTATTGCTCACCGTGGTATTCATCTGCTTACAATCCAGCACCAGATCATACACTTTTTCGCTGACTGCCAGCTTTGTCCCTTTGCTGTCCAGGATTTCTCCTCTCTTATATGGAATGGTCGTGCTGGAATACTGTTGCTGGGAAAGCACCTGTTTCTTATACTTTTCTCCGTTTTCCCGGTTAATTATAATCAATCTCGCGCTTAATCCTGCAAAAGCCAGCAGTACCAGTCCAAACAGTACCACCAGCTTTTTCTGCATTTTTTTCGTAAATTTATTCCGGCTTGTTCCCCGGCTTTTTTTCTTACCGCTCATACTTTGCGTTTCGTTTCTGTTTCTTTTATCCAATCTGACACCTGCTTTACTTCTGAATATCAGCGTACTGTCTCACATAATCGCTTCCCTCGTCCGGAATTTCTATGATTTGTCCTTCCTGTGCATAGACCATTCCCAGTTCGGTGATTGCGATTCGTCTGATTTCCTCCAGATCCACAGAACTTTCAATGCGCCCCAGCGTCTCGTCATTTTTCAGTTTCTGATTGTTCACCTGGCTTTCCAGATAAGAAATCCGCTTAATGCTGGTCGTGATGCTGGACTGAACCCAGATATAGCTGATCAGAACGCATCCCGTTACCACCATCGCTGCGGCCAGGAAAAAAACGTACGCCAGATTCATGTGGCGGGCGCGCTCTCTGTTTTTGCGGGTTGTATGGCTCAACTGCTTCTTCGGTTCTTCGATTTGTCTTCTTACGTCATCTTTCCTCACAGCGGAGCCGTTCACATAATAATTTTTCCTGTATTGAGTTGTATCGGCTCTTCTGCCTGCTGTCCTGTTTGCTGCCATTTTCATACTCCCTGTTTGATTCCCGCCGCCGCCCGGTCCTCCGATTGCGGGCAACAGCTATTTTTTCTCAAAAATCCGCAATTTTGCGCTTTTGGAGCGCGGATTATGCTCCATTTCCTCTTCTGCAGGTAAAATCGGTTTTCTCGTGATCGCCTTTCCTTTGCTTTTCTGTCCGCAGACGCACACCGGAAACTCCGGCGGACAGGTACACGGATTTTCATTTTTCCGAAAAGCGGATTTCACAATCCGGTCCTCCAGAGAATGAAAGGTGATAATACACAGCCGGCCGCCCGGATTTAAAAGGTCTATAAACGCGTCCAGCGAATTCTCCAATACCTCTAATTCCCGGTTGCAGGCAATCCGGATCGCCTGATAGGTTCGTTTGGAAGGATGTCCTCCTTTTTCTCTCATCTTCGCAGGGATCGCCGCTTTGATGATTTCATTGAGTTCACCGGTCGTCTCAACCGGCTTTATCCGCCTTGCCTGCACGATGTGTTTGGCAATGTTTTTTGCAAATTTATCTTCTCCGTAATCGCGGATGATACGGTACAATTCCAATTCCGGATATTCATTGACAATCGTGCGCGCCGTCAGGGACTGACGCCTGTCCATCCGCATATCCAGCGCCGTATCAAAGCGGTAAGAAAAACCTCTTTCTTCGCTGTCCAACTGATAGGAAGAAACGCCCAGATCCAGCACAATACCGTCCGCCCCGTCGATTCCCAGTTCTTTCAGCACCGCCGGCATATTGCAGTAATTATTGCGCACCAGCGTCACTTTCTCATTCCATTTCTCCAGCCGCTTGCCGGCCGCCGCTATTGCGGCGTCGTCCTGATCGATCCCGATCAGCCTTCCCCGCGTAAGTCTCTTTGCGATCTCGGCGGAATGACCGCCGCCGCCCAGGGTTCCGTCCACATAAACGCCATCCGGTCTGATATGCAATCCTTCAATTGTCTCATTCAGCAATACGGATGTATGCGCAAATTCCATGTCTAACCCCTGCTGCTGTTCTTTCTAATCCCGCAGCTTTTCCTTTAAAAACTCAGACCCAGATCATCCATTCGTTCCGCGATGGCCTCCATGGATTCTTCTTCATTCTCCTCCATGCTTGTCCAGCGCTGCTCGCTCCAGATCTCTATATGTCCTGCCGCTCCAACCAGAACAACGTCTTTGGTAATCTCTGCAAATTCCCGCAACTTTCCGGGAATCAGAATGCGGCCCTGCTTGTCCACTTCCACTTCCGCCGCTCCGGCAAGGAAGTGTCTGACAAACATACGATTGTCCTTTTTGCTGATGGGCATTGCCTTTAACTTTTCCTCAAAGGCATTCCATTCGGCGTTGTCGTACACAAATAAGCAGCCATCCAATCCCTTTGTCACCACAAATTTATCGCCCAGCACTTCTCGAAATTTGGAAGGGATAATCAACCTGCCTTTCGCATCCACCGTATGATTGTACTCACCCATAAACATGAACAATCACCTGCCGTTCAAAGTGGCGCCGTCATTGGCCTGATTTTGGAAGTTTGGAGTTTAAATTTACCACTTTAACCCATTTCGCTCCACTTTCCACCACTTTTAAACCAATTTTAGTATAAAACAGGGTGGTTGGCAAGGATTTTCCCTAAAAAAATGAAAAAAGTTTGCGGCATGGGGGACGCGCCCGCCGCGCATTCCTTTTCTCAGGACACGCTTTCGCTCTGAAAAGGCATAGCGGTACTAGACTCGCTGCGGTCTTCGACCTGGCTCGTCAAGTGCCGATGCCTTTCCAAAGGTCCTGAGGAAAAGGAATGCGCGGCGGGCGCTGTTCCATGGCAAACTTTTTACAAATGGAATATGAGGGAGGATATTTTCCGAAGATAGGAAGGAAATGATAAAGCAGACAATTCGGCCATTCACCATAAAAAGCGGTTCGCTTTTCAGATTGTGAACCGCTTTTTTCTATAGATATTAAACATTAAATCTAAACAGGATGACGTCCCCGTCCTGTACCACGTATTCTTTTCCTTCCATGCCTACAAGGCCTTTTTCACGGGCCGCCGCCAAAGATCCCTGTTCCAGAAGATCCTTATAGTTGACGACTTCCGCTTTGATAAAGCCGCGTTCGAAATCCGTGTGGATTTTTCCGGCCGCCTGAGGCGCTTTTGTACCTTTTTTGATCGTCCAGGCCCTTGTTTCATCTTCTCCCGCGGTCAGAAAACTCATGAGTCCCAGCAGGCTGTAGCTGGCACGGATCAGTTTTTCCAGACCGGATTCCTTTAAGCCCAGATCGTCCAGAAACATCTGCTTTTCTTCTTCGTCCAGTTCGGAAATCTCTTCCTCGATCTGGGCGCAGATGACAAACACCTCGCTGTTTGTTTCCTTCGCATATTCCCGCACCTTCTGCACGCCGGAATTGTTGACGCCGTCGTCAGCCAGGTCATCCTCTCCCGCATTTGCGGCATAGATAACGGGCTTGGCTGTCAGCAGATTCAGCATCTTAAAGAACGCTTCTTCGTCCTCATCCTGGGTTTCAAAGCCGATCGCCAGCTTTCCGTCTTCCAGACGTTCCTTAATGCGCTCCAGCATTCCCAGCTCCTTCGCCTGGGTCTTGTCCATCCGGGCGCCCTTGGCCACTTTGGCGATTCTTCTTTCCAGAATCTCAAGGTCAGAAAAAATCAGTTCCAGATTGATCGTTTCGATATCCCGCAGCGGATCGACGCTGCCGTCCACGTGAACCACGTTGGAATCCTCAAAGCAGCGCACCACATGAACGATCGCATCCACTTCGCGGATATTGCTCAAAAACTGGTTGCCCAGACCTTCGCCTTTGGAAGCGCCCTTCACCAGCCCCGCGATATCCACAAATTCAATCACGGCAGGGGTCACCTTTTTGGAATGATACATATCTCCCAGCAGCTTCAGACGTTCGTCCGGCACCGCCACCACGCCGATGTTGGGGTCGATCGTACAGAAGGGATAGTTTGCGGATTCCGCACCCGCCTTTGTCAAAGAATTGAATAATGTGCTTTTTCCCACATTGGGCAATCCAACGATTCCTAATTTCATAATTGCATATACCTATCCGAAAATGCCTTATTTTCAAGCACTTTCGCCTTTCTCTATATTTTTACCACACAATTTTTAAGGCTTTTTCTATTCTTTCAACCTCTTTTACCTTCTCATCATCTGTCACATGGACATACAGATTCATTGTGATTCCTACATTAGAATGTCCTAAAATATTTTGTTCATCAATGAATTATGCTCTAACTTTCTTAGGTTCTTTCCCAATATTGTGTTTTACATTTTTGGTTACTGGATTCTTTAGTATCACATCATTTTCCACAACATCAGAGAACATACAATATAAGGTTATTCTTGTTTGATATATGGTAGATGTTTCACTTTCGACACTCTTGTAACTTTGGGAAATACTTTTGAACTGTCTTTCCAGTTCGTTTGCTCACAAAACGAGCCGTATATAATCCGTCTTTTCTCTGACAGATTCCTGCTCCAAGCTCCTTTCCTCCAATGTCTTTGCCCAATCAACTCCTTTCTGCCAGTACATGGCAAAAAGAATCTGATACAATTTAGTATTATATCACACTCTCTGTCATTTAGGGGAACAAAATTCATATTAAATTTCTAAAGTCTTTGAAACATCTACAAAATAATACATTTTAGACACATATTTATAAAAGGCTACCAGCACAACTGCCAGCAGCCTTTATATTATATCAGATTCTTATATTCCCTTCTGCCATCAACAATGGCATAAATAGTTACAACTTTATTTATCACATCCACTTTGTAAAAAATCAAATGCCGCTCCACAATAAGTACCCTATACCCTTGTTTCCGCAAAATTGAATACCTGGGTACATTTCCTGATAAAGGGAAATCTTCTAAATGGTTTATTGCAGTCTCAATCTTATCAAGATAATTCAATGCAATATCAACGCTGCCAGAATCATCAGCTATATAAAATATAATCTCCCTTAGCTGTTCATCTGCTTTATCTGTCCGTAAGATTTTATATTTCATTCACTTTTCCTCGCAAGAAGGGATTTTCTAATATCATCAAAGCTATCCTGCATTGGCGCTGTTCTTCCGTTTGCTACATCCTCTTCCGCTTCTGCCAGGGTGCGTAATAATTCCAATTCTGATTTCATCTGGTAGTAATCTTGTAATCCCATTACCGCCGTATCTCCACGACCATTAACAGTGATTATGACAGGTTTTCTACTTTCTCTGCACTCTTTGGATATCTCGCTATAATGATTCCTTAAATCGGATGAAGGTCTAATTGTTGCTTCCATATATTTTCACGTCCTTTCAATCTTTATTATAGTCAAATCATATCATAATATGCATATGTTATCAAGTTTTCATAACAAGAAGAAATAAGCATCCTCTACCGCCCAAAATTTAGGATGCTTATTCTCTAAGTTTTTCAACACTGAGGGCAATTGAGAATTTCAATTCCGATTACCTTTCTGATTAGCTTATACACTGGACCGTTTGCTTTTGCAAGCGGTCTTTTTGCAAAATCACTCATAAATCCCCACCTCAAACTTCAGCACCGTAGGCATATCGGCCAGGCGGCTCTGCTGGTAGAGCCGGTCTCCGTTCTGCTTCCTGCCCGGGATAAACTCTCCGTTTTCAAAACGGCCTTCCCACATGCCGACCGGCTCTGCATACAGGCCGGACGCCCGCCTTCCCGCAAGGCTGATCTGCACGTTGCAGCCTGCGATATAAAAACAGAATTCGTTCACGGGGAAGAGGAACCCTCCGCTTCCCGCCCGGTTCTTCGTCTCCGGATATTTCAGCAGGACGTCATATTTTCCCATGGGAATTACGGTCCCGTCCTCATTTTCGTTTCTTCTGGCAAATCCGATGAACTCTTCCTTTTCTTTCCGATATAATTCCCAGACGCCCTCCACGATTTTATAGGCCCTTCTGAGATATTCCGTGTTTTCCGGAAGACATCTGTCCCACTGCCAGTCGATGAGCAGGGCGTCCAGTTCGGATTCCTGCATCTGCGCATATACGGGCGCATTCAACAAATCGTCGATTCCGAAAGGAGAAAATCCGATCAGATTGTGATAACAGCCCAAAGCGCCCAGCAGATTGGAAGCGGCTAAAGGCTGTCTTGCCGTCTCCGGAATAAACAGAGGATTGTTCCGAAGGGCATAGCGGTCGCAGCAGCCGTAAAAATCGGAGTGGTATATGTCCGGCGACAGCATGTCGATGGATTTCGCCGCTTCCTTCCAGATCGGTATCATCCGCGCGATGGGGCCGCCGGAGGGATATGTGCCGGGTCGAAAGGGAAACTGTTCCAGCCATACATTGGCAAACATCGGAATCGGATATTCCCTTTTTCCGGCCGCGGCAATCCGCTCCATGGCGCCGGCCATGTACCAGCTCATAAAATACTCCGGTGCTTCATAATCAAAAACCTGCTCCCAGTTTCCGGTCTTTCCGTACAGCCTGCTCACCGCCTCCGGAACCGGTTCCTGATACTTCTTTTCCGCTTCGCTCCCAAAATCCCGTTCTTCGCCGTAAAATCCCACCTCATTTTCCACCTGCACCATAATGACCGTATGTTCCTGACCGTCATACTCGCGCAGAAAGGCCATCAATTTTCCAAACGCCTCCGCATCCGCCTCCACCGCCTCTTCACAGAAACAGGAAATGGTCTCGGAAGGCTTTCCGCCCCTGCAGCGGGCGCGGAAATACCGTTTGCTGTCCCGCTTCATCCAGGCGGGCGCGTAGTTGCTCGCACCGTTCTTCCACAGGCCGAACCACAGAAAAATCAGCCGGATTTTTGCCGCCCGGGCCCGGTCGATTATCTGCCGGGGGAGAGAAAAATCAAATTCTCCCTTTTCCTTCTCCACCAGTTCCCAATGGACCGGAACCAGAAGCGTATTCATGGGGAGTTCTGCCAGTTTGTTCCATACATATTCATCCATGTACGCCATACTGGAAGAAACGGAATTGTGCACCTCCCCTCCCAGCACGAAAAATTCCTTTCCTTCCACATACAGGGCGGCGTCTCCTGTTTTTGTATTTCTTATCTGCGGTAAATTCTCCCATTCTTTTCCGTTCATTCCCATTCTCCTGCATAGCGCGGGCCGCGTCTGCAATGCCGCGCCAATCAGCAGTTTGAAAGAAACTTTCAAACCCGTTTCCGTTTGCCTGTTTTGCCGGACACAATCCTCTTACCAGAAATGGCAGGGACATTTCCCGTCCTTCTGCATGCCCCGGATCTCCACCATACAGCCGCAGGCCATACAGGTTCCGTTCTGCAGCTTATCACACTGCAGGCATCTGTCCATCCGCCTTTTATATTCCTGCTTTGCTGTCTTTTCCTCCGGCCGCATCCGTTTTAAAATCACCGCCACATACTTTTCGTAATCCTCCGGGAATTCCTCCCGCAGAAGACACTTTCTGCATTTTCGCAATGCCTTTTCTTCCATATGATTACCTTATTTCCAGATGAACCACGCTGCAGGGGGGAATGGTGAACGCCAAGCCGCTTTCGGTCCGCCAAAAATCGGAAAATTCCCGCGCCTTCACGGCATCCGGCGCATCGAAGGTATTGTGCGCGTCCATTTTGTCCGTCAGGATTTCCCCTTTCACAGCCTCGATCGTTCTGTCTGTCAATACGGTTTCGATTTCCCTGCTCTCTTCAAGGGACAGATTCACCATGGTGATATGCACCGTTCCGTCCGGGCTGACGGATGCGGATTCCTGCAAAACGGGGATTCGAGCATTTCCTGCACACCTGATGTCTTCCTCCAGATGACTGTCCGCCAGTTCGTTCTCCTGATGATGCTGATACATCGCAAACACATGATAGGTAGGTGTCAGCAGCATCCGCTCTCCTTCCGTCAGAATCAGAGATTGCAGTACGTTCACCGTCTGGGCCAGGTTCGCCATATGCACCCGGCTGCAGTGCTTATTGAAAATGTTCAGGCTCAGGGCCGCGACAATGGCGTCGCGCATGCTGTTTTGCTGGTACAAAAATCCCGGATTCGTCCCTTCTTCCACATCGTACCAGGTTCCCCATTCATCCACGATCAGGCCGACCCTTCTGTCCGGATCGTAGCGGTCCATGATCGCGCCATGCCTTGTAATCAGTTCATCCAGCAGCAACGCCTTTTCGATTGTCTCATAGTAATCCTGCGCGGAAAATTCCAATGCATGTCCGCGGCTGTTCCAGTCGTAGGGCACGGTATAGTAATGCAGGGACAAGCCGTCCATATAGTTTCCGGCAATCCGCATCACGCTTTCGGTCCACTCGTAATCCGCGGCGTTAGGCCCGCATGCAATTTTGTATATTTTTTTATCCGGATCGTAATTTCTCACATATGTCTGGTAACGCCGAAATTCATTGGCGTAATATTCGGGCGTCATATTCCCGCCGCATCCCCAGTTCTCATTTCCCACGCCGAAATAGGGCACCTGCCACGCTTCTGCATGACCGTTTTTCCTTCTTAAGTCCGCCATGGGGGAAATCCCGGAAAACGTCATATATTCCACCCATTCGGACATCTCCTGCACGGTGCCGCTCCCCACATTTCCGTTCACATAGGGCTGACAGTCAAGCTGCCGGCATAATTCCATGAATTCGTGAGTGCCGAAGCTGTTATCCTCCGTCACGCCGCCCCAGTGCGTGTTGACCATCTTTTTGCGGTTCTGCTTCGGTCCGATCCCGTCTTTCCAGTGGTATTCATCCGCAAAGCAGCCGCCCGGCCAGCGCAGCACCGGAATCCGGACCGCTTTGAGCGCTTCCACCACGTCCGTGCGCATGCCGTCCACATTCGGAATATCGGCGTCCTCTCCCACATACAGGCCGCCGTAAATACATCTCCCCAGATGCTCGGAAAAATGCCCCTGCAGTTCTTTTCTGATATGTCCTTTTGTCACGTTGGAATTTACATAATATTTGTTCATTACCCCTGTCTCCTTTTGTCCATACGATTCCCGCGCGATTGCCGCCGGCATCCGCCGCCCCCTTAAGCACTCCGCTTTGTCCGAACCCTTTTTTACCATCCTATCATCACCCGGCATAAAAGAAAAGGCCAATCAATTAATCAGGAAAGAATATTCGATATCCTTCCGGGCGTCCACGTGATACGGTGCTTCCACCTCGCTGCCCCAGCTGTCGATGCCGCCCACTCCCCTTACCGCGCCAAAAATGGACAGCACAGTCCTTCTGGGCGGCGGCAGTTCCTCCTGATGGGTGGCGTTTTCCAGTTCCTGAGAGGTATAAGGCAGGCAGGAAAAGGCAAATTCCTTATCCCGCATGGAAAAGCGCAGGCTCTGGGAACCAACCGGCTCCCTGCAGTTACTGAGCACTTTGCTTCTTTTTACTTCCACCCACCTGGTATCCACATGCATGCCGCAGTCCTGCGGCACCAGATAAGGCGTCACCGGCATGCCCTCCACTTCATAAACGCCGGGTATGCCGCCCTGTTTGCGGTCCGGATAGGTTTCTCCCGACAGCCCCTCGTACCGAAACCCGTCTGCGCAGGTGGGCATCAGAAAACGCAGGCCGAAAACCGGCAGTTCCGGCAACCCCTCCGCACCTTTATAATGAACCCGGACCAGGATCTGTCCGTCTCCGGAAACGGTATATTCCACCGTAACGTTTGCGGTCTTTTCCAGAATGGTTTCAAAGGTATAAACAAGCGATACCTCTCCGGCCGTTTCCCCGCCGGAATACCGGTTATTCTCCGGTGCAACCGGCATTGCGATTTCTTCTTTGTCCACAAAGACGGCTGCGCCCAGACATTTGATATAACGGTCCGCCGCGCTCCATATGCCGCTTTTTTGATGGAATCCGTTTCCTCTGTCGTTATCCGTCAAGGCGCGCCAGAACGCAGGCGCAGGCGTCCGGTATATCCACTCCATCCCGTCTGTCACAAGGGATTCCAGGCCCCCCCGTCCGTAGGAGAAAATATAGTGAAACGATTTGCCGTTTCCGGCTCCATGCACACCCAGGCTTCCTTCTCCATAAACAAGCTGCAAAGAGCCTCCCCTATTTGTGCAGTCCATACTGATACCTCACCTCCTGCATCGCCGGCTTCTCCGTTCTGTCCGCAAACAGGATTCCGTTTCCGGAAAATTCATAATCCGAAGGCCGGTCGTCAAAGTCTCCGCCATACCGCAGCACCTTCCGGCCGCTGACCTCATCCCACGCCCAGATCGCCTGGTCAATAAAATCCCAGATAAAACCGCCCTGATACATTTCGTACCGGTCCAGCAATTCCATATAAGAACTCATGCCGCCCATGGAATTGCCCATATCATGCATATATTCGCAGAGGAGAAAGGGCTTTTGAGGATCATTTTCCAGATACGAAACGATATCCTGCGGCGCCGCATACATCCGGCTTTCCACATCAGAAATCGTATCGTTATATTTTCTGTTGTTGACAACGCCTTCATAATGCACCAGCCTGCCGTCCTTCTTCTCCTTAATCCACCGGTTCATGGCTTCTATATCGTCGCCCGCATAGGATTCATTTCCTAGCGACCAAAATAAAATGGACACATGATTCTTAAAAGTTTCATAGTTGGTTCTGAGCCGGTCCATCACCGCTTCCTTCCATTCCGGCAGATCGCCGGGAACATTCCACGACGGCTCCACCCCTCCGGACTTCTGCCAGGAACCATGGCTTTCCAGATTGGTTTCCGCCATGACATAAATGCCGTAAGTATCGCAAAGCCCGTACCATTCGATCTGATTCGGATAATGGCTGGTTCGCACCGCGTTGATATGATTTTTCAGAAAGCACCGTATGTCCTGTTCCATTTCGCTATGTCCGATGCAGCGCCCTGTGTCCGCACTCCATTCATGGCGGTTGACACCGTTGATAATCAGCCTTTTTCCGTTAAAATAAATGACTCTGTCAATGATTTCCAGCCGGGAAAAACCGGTTTGATAGGATACGGTTTCTATCAGGTTTTGTTTTTCATCCAGCAGCTGAAAAGACAGCGTATACAGATAAGGATTGTCGTGGCTCCATGGGATCACTTCCGCTATCCTGCTATTTTCCAGCGCCGCAAAAGCTTCTGTCCAGCCGCCCTTTTCCTTCGTGCCGCCTTCCCCGCTTTCTGCAGCCGCAAGCGGCAGTTCTCTTTCCAGGATCTTTTTCCCTTCCGCATCTTCCAGGCGAACAGCGGCGATTCCTTTTCTCCCGGCTTTCAAAGACACCGTCATATCCAAAGAAAAGCATCCTCCCCCATTCTCCAAAAGCACAGGCCTTGCCCAAAAATCTTCCAGATGAAGCGCCGGCTTCGCCTTCAGCTTCACATCCCGGAAAATTCCGAAAAAGCGAAAGAAATCCTGATCCTCCAAAAAAGCGGCCGTACTTCTTTTGTGCACCTCCACCGCCAGCACGTTTCCCCGGTCCCTGACGCAGGATGTCAGATCAAATTCCGACGGCGTAAAGCTGTCCTCCGCGTAGCCGATAAACTGACCGTTCAGCCACACATACACGGCCTGCTCTGCGCCTTCAAAGGAAATGATAACCCTTTTGCCGCGCAATGCTTCATCCAGATCAAATTTCCGGATATAGGAGCCGACCGGATTGTAGGAGGCCTCGCTGAACATGCCCTTTCTCCCCGTCCTGTCTCCCAGGCTGTAGGCGGGACGCCTGTAAATATGTCCTTCCCAGGGATACAGGGTATTGATATAATGGATTTTGTCATAGCCTGCCAGTTCAATATGACCGGGCACCGCGATTTCATCAAATCCGCTGCAGTCAAAATCTTCTTTATAAAAATCCACAGGGCGCGCGCCGGCGCAGGGACTGTAGCAAAATTTCCAGACGCCGTTTAAGTTCTGCACCGGCTCCATTCCCTCCACAAAATATCTGTGATCGCTGTGGGCTTTGAGCTGGTTGACCCGGAACACTTCCGGATCATCCAGCCAGGTTATGTCAGCCTTCATCTTACCTTCCTCCCGTCATCGCGTTTCCAGAATCACTTTTTCCAGAACCGCATTTTCTTCCATGGCTTCCGCCAGCACGATGATCTGATCGTCCTGCTCCAAAAAAGCATCCGGCAGCCAGATCCGGTCCGGATCCCCGCTGCATACCGATATCATGGGCATATCGCAGCCGACAAAGATGCGGCCCAGCACACACTGATGATTGATGACGGTCGCCTTTATGCCGCGTCCCGCAAAGCTGATCCAGCGCTGCAGTTCATCCTTTGCGGCGCTGACGGGAAAGGAGAGTTTTCTCACCTGTCCGTTCGGAATCGAAAGCGGCAATCTGCTGCATTCTGCGTGCGCCGCTTTCAGCTGTTTTAAGGCGGATACCGGATAGAGTCCTGTCCGGCACCTTTCCACAGGCTCCGCAGCAATCAGGTACATATGACCGATTTGAGGATTCAGGCGGGGCCCCGGATAAACCGCCGCAATATTGGCTTTCTGCCCTGCCTGCGTCACGTCGGAAATATCCAGCCACCGGTCTTCTACCGAGATGGTTCCCGCCTGCTTTCCGTTCACAAAAATGCGCACCGGAATCTCGCCGCCTTCGATATGCAGAAACCGCTGCTTCCCCTGTGCGGGCATGAGAATTTCTTTCTGGTATACCTGCATTTCCTCAATGTCCATGGGCAGCCTGTCTCCGAAATCACAAACGGCGCTCCACTCTCTGGCGGCAAGCCGCAGCACCACAGGATTATGATTCGGCATCACATGATAGCGCCAGTTATATTGAATATCCCTTTCCTCCAAAACCTGACTGGCCGCCTTAAGTCCCTTTAACCCTCCCAGTTTGATGACGGGATAGCCGATTCCGTGGCCGCAGTTGTGCCCCCAGCTTTCTATTCTGATTCCGACTTTCGTTCCCGGCTGACGCACATAAAGCATGCCGCCTGTCCCGTAAAAAGCGTCAGGAGTTTTTTGGTCGACGGTCACTCTGACCATATCCGCCGCGCCTTCCAGCAAAAGCCCCCGGGATTGTTCCGACACTTCAAAATCATACAGAACCGTTCCGAAATACTGCCCGTAAGATTCCATACAGGCCGGCTTTCCCTCTCTGTCCGCCACCGGCCACAAAAAAGGTTCGACTGCTACCTGCGTCAGCGGCTCCTGTTTTCGCCCGCGCGCCATTTGTTCCTGAAATGCGGGCAGATATTTTGTCTGCATCCGGGACGCCTTTTCTCTGGATACCGCCTGCACCAGAAGCGTCCTGCCGTTTTGAAGCAAAATTTTTTCCTCACTTCCGGGCAAAATCAGCCGTTTGGCGCCGCCGTCCGCAATCAGCGTTCCGCTTCCTTCACCGTACAGCACCGTCCTTATGCCGCCGTCCGCTTCCTCTTCTATGCTCAGAATTTCCATGGAGGAACAGACGATTTGGGCCTGTCCGGCTCCCCATTTTTGAAGCGGCAGATGAATTGGGAAAAACAGGGTTGTCCATCCCCCGACCGGCGCGCTGACAACGTTTTCCTCCACCAAAAAGGAAACGCAGCCTTCCCGCCTGCCCAGATTGGGAACGCAAAGCAGCTCGCCCCCGCCCTGCAGCTTCATACTGATATACCGCTCCGCCTCTTTTTCAAAATCAGCCGTAACCGGTATCCGGCACTGGTAATCCGGAACGCCGGCCGCCAGCTTCTCTCCCAGCGCCGCGATCAGGCTTCCCAGAAGTCTTCCCTCAAAATATTCCTCCGTGACCCTTCCGTCCGCGCAAAGCATCGCCCCGTGGTCATAATCGTTTGTCATATAGGAAATCGGCACGCCCCGGTAATTTCCCCAGGTGCTGATTCCCGTATAACAGTCGTAATTCGCGCTTGCCGTCTGACAGTAGGGGCTCAATAACCGGATTCCTCCGATCAGTTCCCGCCTTAAAAAGAAATGCTCCCGCATCGTTTCCGTCGTCAGAAACGCATAGCCCTTTTCCCGCAGATGTTCCCATATGATCTGCATCTTTTCTTCCAGCGCCGGATGATCCGGAGAGGAATATAAGTTAAACGCGGGATACGTGCCTTCCGCGTTTGCGCCGCTGTAATCCACATCCAGCTGACTCGAAGTGCAGACCACCAACGGAATTTCAAATTCATAGGGATCCGCCATTTTCCGGAGCGCTTCCAGATAAAGTTTGGGTTCCCTGCACTGATAAATATCCAGTTCATTTTCCAGCTGGATCAGGATAACGCTGCCGCCCTTTCCATACTGATACCGTTTCAGAATCGGGAAAATCCGGGAAAACCATCTCTCCACCTGTTCCAGATATGCCGGATCATACTGTCTTAATTGCAGATCCATGGGAAACAGCCAGGCGGGCAGCGCGCCGCCGTCCCACTCCGAACAGATATAGGGGCCGGGTCTCGCCACCACATACAGATTATTTTCGGCCGCCAGTTTCAGAAAATGTTCCAGATCCCTCATTCCGGAAAAATTCCATTCCCCCGGCGCCGTTTCATGAAAATTCCAGGGAATGTAAATATCGATTGCATTGTAGCCGCCGGCTTTTAACTGCCGCATTCTTTCTTCCCAGTACATTTCTGGAATGCGGAAATAAAAGAGGGAGGACGACAGCAAAATTACTGGTTTTTGGTCCAACAACAGACAATTGTCTCTCACTTCCACCGCTTTCATAAGGTGCGATCCTCTCTTTCTTTTTTTGATTGATTCACTACTTTATGGATTCGCTTCCCACATTGATGTCCAGTTCAAACATCTGCTTTTGCCCTAAGAAGAACAGCAAAATCATCGGTATCACCAGAATCATGGAAGCCGCCATCATCAGATTCCACAGCGGCAATTGCCCCGCATGTCCGACCGCCGACAGAATCTGCACGCCGATGGAAAGAGGATACTTTTCGGTCTGGTTCAGATAAATCATCGGCTCAAAAAACCAGTTCCAGTTCCCCATGATGGCAAAAATGGCCACCGCCGCCATCGCCGGCTTAATCAGAGGCAGAATTATTTTCGTATAAATTCCCCAGTAGGACATGCCGTCTATCTTCGCCGCCTCATCCAGCGAAATAGGGAGCCGCATGATGAACTGCCGCAGCATGAAAATATAAAAAGGAGAGCCGAACATATTCGGGATAATCAGCGGCAGCATCGTATTGATCCAGCCCAACTTTTTAAAAATCATGAACTGCGGGATCAGCGTCACCTGCGAAGGGATCATCATCGTGCTCAGCAGGACCATGAAAATAATATTTTTCCCTTTTGCCCGGAAACGCGCAAAGCCGTATGCCACCATGGAAGAAGAAATCAGCGTCAGCACCGTGTTGGTCACCGTCAAAATCAGGCTGTTTTTCAGCCAGACCGGCACATTGCTTTCCTGAAAAATGCGGACAAAATTGTTCCATTCAAACTCATGGGGAAAAATCGTATAGGCCGCCTGATTTGCCGTCGCGTCGCTGGAAAGCGCGATACTGACCATATATACAAAGGGGAGCAGAAAAGCGGCGGAAAAGAGCAGCAAAATGGTATAAACAATGATTTTTTTTACAATTGACATTTTCCCGTTCATTTTCTTTCCTCCTCATAAAAGGTCCACAAAGCGGAAGATTTAAAGACCAGCGCAGTCAGCAGAAGGATTATCACAAACAGCACCCACGCGATAGCGGACGCATACCCCATCTTATAATCCCGAAATCCTTTGATGTATAAGAGCTGAACGATGGAAATCAGGCTGTTCTCCGGCCCTCCGCCGCTTCCCGAGCTGCCGCCCGGCATCAGCGCGTTCGTTCCGATCACATACACCTGCGTAAAGATCTGAAGCGAGTTGATAATCCCCATTACCACGTTATAAAAAACAACGGGCGACAGCATCGGCAGCGTAATATAGCGAAACTGCGCCCATACGCCCGCCCCGTCGATCCTTGCAGATTCGTACAGCTCCGCCGGTACGCCCTGCAGCCCCGACAGCAGCAGAATAAACGCCGTCCCCAGCCCCCACAGAGACATCAGAATCAGCGCCGGCTTTGACCATGCCGCATCCAGAAACCACTTCGGCTGCGGAAGCCCCAAAAATGCCAGCGCGCGGTTGACAGGCCCCTCCGGCGACAACACCCGAAAAAACAGCAGGGCGCTCACCACCACCGGCACCAGCGTGGGGATATAAAAAATGGTGCGGAAAACCCTTCTTCCCTTAATCGGGAAATTCAGCAGCACCGCCGTAAACAGGGAAAGCGCCGTGCTCAGAATCACATAGAAAAACGCGTAGTAAAACGTGTTGTAAAGCGCCTTCAAAAACATATCGTCCGTAAACAGTTTTCTGTAATTTTTCAGCCCGACAAAATCCCCCGCCTGAAACATATTCCAGTCCGTAAAGCTGTAATAGAAGGACGTCAGCATGGGAACGGCCGTAAAAATGCAAAAGCCTATGACCCACGGGCTGATAAAAACCCAGAACCATTTCGTTTCCTTCTTTATTATTCCTGCTCTTTTTTTACCTCTCATAGCTCACTCTCCTTAAAACGGAAACGGGGAAAAGCGGCTGCGCTCTCCCCCGTCCTGCCGGCAATTGCCCGCTCCTTCCGGATTCCGCCCCTTTGGGGTCAAAACCGGAAACTTTATTCTTCCAGAATCCTCTTTTCGGCATTCTCAATGGCAGTCTTCGGATCTACCGTCCCGTCAAAAACACCGGCCATTTCATCGCTGAAAATGGTATCCCAGGAGGACCAGTTAGGGCCGATCGGAGGCGCGTATGTCATTTCGCTGGAACGGACGAACACGTCGATATCCACCTGCTCGGACGTCCATCCTGCATTTTTGAACTCATCAGACGCCAGAACTTCCAGATTGGCGGGCGCATCCTCCAGATTTTTCACAATAATCTGCTGTGCTTCCACATCCGTCATAAAATTAATCACATCAAACGCAATGTCAGGATGCTCGCAGGTCGCGGAAATCGTCATTGCGCTGCCGAAAGGAGCCGTCACCTTCTGTTCTCCGCCAAACATTTCCACCACATCATAGTTGAAATCCACATCCTGCAGATTGGAGAAAAACCACAGTCCGTTCGGCACCATGCCGATCCTTCCCTGTGCAAACACCGTGCCGGCGTTCGCTCCGGAGCCTATATTCGCATATTCCTCACGGGTAGGCATCACATCATGTACCGTCGTCAGCTCCTGAAGGAAGGTCAGGCCTTCGATGCTTTCAGGGGAATTCAGCGCCAGATTTCCCTCTTCGTCAATCACCCGGCCGCCGGCCTGATAGACCCATGTCATCCAATAAGGCCACCAGGTTTCCGAACCGAAGCCCCAGGTTTCGTCCTCCCCTTCTCCTCCGGTCAGAGCCTTGCTCGCTTCCAGCATGTCGTCCCAGGTCCAGTCTGACGTGGGATAATCCAGTCCGGCCTCGTCAAACATATCCTTATTGTAGAACAGAACCATGGAGCCGCCTCTGTCCGCTATGCCGTACAGATGTCCGTCATAAGAATAAATATCCTTTGCGGTCTGCCCGACTCTCGCCGCCACATCAATTCCGCTCTCTTCCACATATTCATCCAGCGGAAGCAAAAGCCCCCTTGAAGAGAAAGAATGAACATCCTCGGCAAACACTACGATATCCGGTGCGGTTCCGCCCGCGAAGTTCACGTTCATCTTCTGCACATAATCCGACGGAATGTATGTAATTTCAATTTTCACGCCGGGATGCATGCTTTCATATAAATCTGCCCGTTCCCGATAGGTCTTCTCATCCGTCTCGCTTCCCCAGTGCGACAATGTGATGACGGTTTCCTCTCCGCTGCTTTCTTCTTTTGTCTCAACGGCTGCCGATTCCGTTACGGCGGATTCCTCCGCTGCTCCGACATCCCCCTGCTGTTCTCCGGAACTGCTGCCGCAGCCGCCAAGCGTTCCGAGAATCATCACTGCCGCCAAACCCATTGCCAAACCTCTTCGTTTCATGCTTTTCCCTCCTTGCAATCGATTTCATTTTTTCGTCTAAAAAATGGATCTCTTTGTTTCTTTATGAAATCCATTTTATGTACAAATATTAACATTATTTTCAGCCTGTGTCAACCTTAAATTGTCAAATTTGTTTGTTTTTCTTTCCAAAGATTTCCTTTTTTAGATATTTTGACGTTTTATTTTTCTTACTTTTATGATTCTGGTGGGCAACATGACCCTCTGACTATGAGACTTGGTGAAATCAGACTGTTTCTTTTCATCTTTTTCTTATTCATTGCTCCGATGGCAACATCAATGATCTTTTTTCCAAATACCTCAAAATTGTAGTTCACAGACGTCAGCTGCGGATGATAGAGCCTTGAAATATAGGTATTGTCAAAGCTCACGACGGAAATATCCTCCGGTATCCGCAATCCCTTTTCGTAAATCGCCCGGATAATTCCGGCCGCCGCGTAATCGTTGATCGCAATTAAAGCGGTCGGCATCGGATCCAGCGAAAAGAAGTTTTCCATACAGGCGTATCCGCCCTCTGAATCATAAGTCGTACTGTCCAGAATATATTCATTTCTGACCGGTATGCCGTTTTTCTGCAGAAGCTGGATGTATCTCGACCGCTTCTCCATCGTGGATTTGACATTATTATTTCCGCCGATATACGCGATTCTTTTATGCCCCAGAGAAATCAAATGTTCCACGGCGAGTTCCGCCGCTTTCATTTCGTCCAGATTCACCTGATAGCAGTCCGCTCCATCCAGTCTGCCGGTGATGATAATGGGAATGGAATTGGCAATTCTGTTCACATGCTCCACAAATTTTTCATTTGTGACGCGTTCATCAACGCCGCCGCCCACTTCAATAATCGCGCCGACCCTTTGCTCATACATCTGATCCAGATATTTGTCTTCCAGTTCAATCTTTCCGACCGTACAGCTGACAATGAGGGAGTAGCCCCTCTTTCTGGCTTCATTTTCGCATACGGACAGAAGCATCGCATAGAACGGATTGACAAAATCAATCAGGATCATCCCGATGACTCTGCTTTTTGTTTCTCTCAGGCTCTTTGCCAGCGCATTCGGTTTAAAATCATACTGCCGGATCAGCGCCTCAATTTTTTCCTTTGTTTCCGCTTTTACCGTCGCTCTTCCCGTCAATACTCTGGAAACGGTCGCCGGCGAAACCTGCGCCTCTCTGGCGATGTCATAAATCGTTATTTTCTTATCCACTGGTATCCCCGTCTTCTTCCTGCCCATACGGCGCTGCTGATATCCGCTTTTTATCAGTATTTCCGTCTGGCCTTCAGTTCCTCATAAAAAATCCGGTAATTTTCGTATCTGCCCTCTCCGATTTCCCCCTCCGAAAGCGCCCTGCGCACCATACAGTCGGGTTCCGTCAGATGGGTGCACCCGGCAAAGCGGCACATGCCTTCCCGCTTACGAATTTCCGGGAAATAAGCGCCCAGTTCTTCTTTCTCTACGCCCAGCAGTTCCACCGAAGAAAAGCCGGGCGTATCCAGAATATAAGTATCTTTTTCCACATACAAAAGTTCCGTATGCCTTGTGGTATGCCGGCCCCGTTCGATCTTTTCGCTGATGGCCCCGGTTTCCATAAAACGTTCATCCTGCAAAATATTGATCAAAGAAGATTTTCCCACGCCGGAAGGCCCGGCCACCGTCGTGGTGCGGCCCTTAAGCAGGCTGAGGATTTCCTCTGTTCCTTCTTTTTTGAGCGCGCTGAAAAATACCGGCCTGTAACCGCTCCCGGCATATCTGGCGCGCACTTCTTCCATCCTCTCCTCCGATACCAGATCCTTTTTATTGAAAAGCAGAATGCTGGAAATTCCCTGTTTTTCCATCATAACAAGAAAACGGTCCAGAAGATTAAAATTCGGCTTCGGGGATGCGAGCGCAAAAATCACCAGCGCCTGATCCACATTGGCCACAGCAGGCCGGATGAGCACATTTTTCCGGGGGAGAATCTGTTCCAGATTGCCCAGACCTTTTTCCTCATCCAGCACCGCTATTTCGGCAAAATCTCCGGGAAGCGGCCTGATATTGTCCTTCCTGAAAATACCCTTTGCCTTACATTCATATATTTGAGTTCCCGTGTGAACATAGTAGAAGCCGCCGATTCCCCTGATGATTTTTCCCTTCATCGCTCACCCTTCCGGCGTAAACAGCACGGTACGCTGTACTGTCTGACGCGTTTTCTCTCCGGGCACGGTAATGGTTTCTCCGTTTTCATTCGTCTGCGTGGTGGCCGGCGTTTCCACATAATATTCATAGGTGATCAGCGCCGCTGCATCCGATAATCCATGCAGATTCATCGTCGTGATCGGGAAGGAATAAACCGTCGTCTTAAAATATTCCGTTCCGGACTCGCCGGTGATCGTCACCGTACATTCCGTTCCTTCTTTATAATTCGCGTCCAGATCAGCGGGGCTTTCAATGTTCTCCTGGAACATATAGGTCACGGCCTTGGGGCCGATGCTGATGCCGATATCGATCGTCGTTCCCGGTTCCACAGGCGTGCCGACAGAATAACTCGTATAGCAGACCTTGCCGATCAGATCGGCGTTATCGTCGTTCATTTCTTTCTGTTCCCCTACCATCAGTCCGGACTCCGTCAGAATTGCGATCGCATCCATCGGCTCCAGTCCCAGGATATCCGGCACCAGTACCTTATTATCGGTGTTAGCGCCCTGACTGATGACAATGGTAATAGTAGAATTGGGTTCCGCCCTGCTTCCTCCCACCGGGTCCTGGGAAATGACCTTTCCTCTTTCCACCGTATCGGAGTAGCCCTCCGTTTTCACCACTTCAAAGCCGCTCTTTTTCAGCGTGGCCGTGGCGTCCGCCTCCAGAAATCCCGTCACTTCAGGTACCGGAATACCGGACTGATTCGCTTCCGTTCCGCTCACCGTCAGCACCACTTTATCGCCGGCTTCCACAGTTGCGCCTTCCGCAATATCCGCCGAAATGACATACCCTTCTTCCACGGTATCGGATTCGCTGTATACGACCTGCGTCTCCAGTCCCAGCTTCTTCAGCGCCGATACGGCCTCGGCCTCGGTCATGCCCTCCACGCCGATCATCGTCACTTCCTGTTTCTCCCTGGAAAAATCAAAAATTCCGATTGTGCGTCCCACCAGGAAAATCACCGCGCAGCCGATCAAAACCGCCGCAACAATCGCCAGAATCGTGGTGATTTTTTCCATTCTGGTATCGTCGTAATCTTCGTCATCCTCTTCTTCTTCCGGCTCCTGCTCATAGACGGCTTTCTTTTTCTTCTTCGCAGCGCCGTTCTTTGTCCCGGTACTTTTCCCCGGATTTTTCTTCAGCCGCATTTCCTCTTCAGCCGGGTTCTTTTTCTTAACCTGCTTTTTGATCTCGGAAATATCTCTTTCCTCTACCTTACGGGTCGCCATTCCTTCATCGGGATCCTCGATCCGCACAAAATCTTCGTCCGGAGACATCAGCGCCCTTTTTAAATCCTCGATCAGGGACGCCATCGTGTGATAGCGCCTGTCGGGGCTCTTCTGCGTACACTTTAACACGATCTGTTCCACACAGACCGGGATTTCCGGCACAAAATCTCTGGGAGAGGGCATCTCCTCCTGAATATGTTTAATTGCAATCGCCACGGTCGTTTCCCCATTGAAGGGTACCCGCCCGGTCAGCATCTCAAACAGCGTAATTCCCATGGAATAAATATCGCTTTTTTCATCGCTGTATCCGCCTCTGGCCTGTTCCGGAGAAGTATAATGAACGGACCCCATCACATTGGAGGTGATCGTATTGCTGGTGGCGGCCTTCGCAATGCCAAAATCCGTCACCTTTACTTTGCCGTCTTTGGAAATAATGATGTTCTGCGGCTTGATATCCCGGTGAATGATGTGATTTTTATGAGCCGCCTCGATTCCCATACACGCCTGAATCGCAATGCTGACAGCTTCCTTAAAAGAAAGTCTTGCTTTCTTTTCGATGTATTTCTTTAAGGTGATTCCTTCCACCAGTTCCATTACGATATAGTAAATGCCGTTTTCTTCTCCGACGTCATATACATTCACAATATTGGGATGCATCAGGCTCGCAGCCGCCTGCGCCTCTGTCCTGAATTTGGATACGAAATTCGTATTTTCAGAAAATTCCTGCTTTAAGACCTTCACCGCCACATGACGGTTCAGTTTATGATCTTTCGATTTGTATACGTCTGACATGCCGCCGGTGCCGATCCTTTCCAGGATCTCATAGCGGTCTCCAATCATCATTCCAATTCTAATCATCGGCTCACCTCATCTGAAAACGGTTCCATCACAATCACCGCAATATTATCCCTGCCCCCATGATTATTCGCTGCCTCCACAAGCTTGAGCGCGCGTTCGCAAACGCTCAGATCCTCATTGAGAATGCTTTTGATTTCTTCATCTTCCAGCATGTTTGTCAGGCCGTCCGAACAAAGAAGCACTTTGTCCCCCTTCTTTAAGGGCACAAAAAAGCAGTCCACCTTCAGATCATCTTCCACGCCGACAGCCCGGGTGATAATATTTCTGTCCGGGTGCCTTTTTGCCTGTTCTCTGCTGATTCCCCCAAAACGAACCATCTCTTCCACAAGCGAATGATCCTGCGTGATCTGTCTGATTTCCTTCTCATCTGCTATATAGAGCCTGCTGTCCCCGACATTGGCGACTTCCAGCATATCGCCGGTGCATGTGGCGGCGACCACCGTGGTTCCCATTCCCGACAGCCTCTCGTCTTCCGACGCCGCCTGCTTAATACACTGATTGGCATGCCGGATGGCATCCACCAGAATCTGGGCGTTACTCTCTTCCTCATCCTTCTCTATTTCCGAAAGAATCGTCTCCACCGCCATCCGGGAAGCATAACCACCGCCCTTATGGCCGCCCATGCCGTCAGCCACCACGAACAGATTCGGCAGTTTCCCGATGCTGTCCAGCGTCAGATAAGCATAGTCCTGATTCATCATTCTTTTCTTTCCGATATCGGTAATCGCATAAGCTTTCATTCTTCGCGTTCACCCCTTCTGTCCTTCTCCATATGTCTGCGCCGCAGTTGTCCGCAGGCGCCGTCTATATCCCGTCCCATTTCTCTTCTAATAGTAACATTTATTTTGTTTTTTTCAAGATTATTTTTAAAACGATCGATCGCGCGCCTGTCGGACTGCGTGAAATTCCGCTCTTTGATGGGGTTGACCGGAATCAGGTTGACATGGCTGCCAAGCGGTCCTGCAAGCCCTGCAAGTTCTCCTGC
This sequence comes from Eubacteriales bacterium, assembly GCA_030524745.1. GTDB lineage: Bacteria > Bacillota > Clostridia > Lachnospirales > Lachnospiraceae > Gallintestinimicrobium. The sequence continues at coordinate 42,950 of JAUNGC010000001.1, forward strand.
ATCCTCCGGCGTATCGTTAACGCCGCCCACTAAACTGTATTCAAAAGTGATCCTTCTTCCCGTTTCTTTAAAATAATGACCGCAGGCTTCCATCAGTTCCGCTATGCGGTACCGGTTCGCAATCGGCATCAGCGCCCGCCGCTTTTCATCGGTGGTGGCGTGCAGGGACAAAGCCAGCGTGATCTGCAGTTTTTCCTTCGCCAGTTCATACATCTTCGGCACGATTCCGCAGGTGGATACGGTGACGTTGCGCTGGCTGATATGCAGGCCGTGTTCGTCGGTCAGCATATGTAAAAAAACGAGAAGGTTTTCATAATTGTCCAGCGGTTCCCCGCTTCCCATCACCACAACGTTGCTCACCCGCTCCCCCGTCAGCTTCTGAATCCGGTAAATCTGTTCCAACATTTCCGAAGGAAGCAGATTTCTTTCCAGACCGTCCAGCGTAGAAGCGCAAAATTTGCAGCCCATCCGGCAGCCCACCTGGGATGAGATACAGACCGAATTGCCGTGCTTATATTTCATCCAGACGCTTTCCACCAGATTTCCGTCCGGCAGCGCGAACAAAAACTTCTTCGTGCCGTCTATTTGGGAGGTCTGTTCCCGCACCGCTTTTAAAACCGTCAGCGGATATTCTCTATAAAGCCGCTCCCGGAAAGCGGCCGGAAGATTGGTCATTTCCTCATAGCTTTCCACAAGCTTGACATGCATCCAGCCATAAAGCTGCGCCGCCCGGAAGGGTTTTTCCCCCATACGGGCAATTTCATCCTTCAATTGTTCCAAAGTCAAAGACCTGATATCAACCTGTTCCATCGATCACTGCTTTCTGCGCAGCCGCGCCATAAAAAAGCCGTCCGTATCATGTTCGCCGGGCAAAAGCTGCAGCATTCCGCTTTCCGTCTGCGGGCTGTGCAGGCAGGAAGGCAGATACGCATTTAAGCTCTCCGTCTCAAAGGGATACCGCTTGGTCAGCCAGCGCACCATTTCTTCATTTTCTGTTTTATTTACGGTACAGGTGGAATACAGCAGTATTCCGCCCGGTTTCACATATTGCCAGGAGGCGCGCAGGATTTTCCTTTGCAGACCGGTCAGCGATTCCAAATCCTTTGCGGTTACCCGGTAACGGATATCTTTTTTTCGTCCCATCACGCCCAGCCCGGAGCAGGGCACATCCGCCAGCACCACATCCGCCCAGCCGTCCAGCCGTTCCATATGCACGGCAGCGTCCCAGACGGAAATTTCCATATTCCCACAGCCCATGCGCGCCGCATTCCCCCGGATCAGTTCCGCCTTTCTCTCCGAAACGTCTCCGGCCCGTAAAACGCCTTCTGCGCATTCGCCCCCGTCTTTGGCGCCGCCGTTTTTCATCAGTTTCTCATATGCAAGAATCGCCTTCCCGCCGGGCGCGCTGCACAAATCCATCACCCGCATGCCGGGAAGAATTCCGGCGCATTCCACCGCCAGCATGCTGCTGACATCCTGCACATAAAACAGCCCTTCGGAAAAACCCGGCAAAGCGGCCACGCCGTCACAGCCGTCCAGCACAAAAGCATACGGATACAACGGATGTTTTTGCGCCGTCACGCCCATCTCCCGGATTGCCGCAAGCGCGCTACTGCGCTGCTCATCCGTCAGAGACTGTCCAAACCGGATGATAACAGGGCGTTTTTGGCAAATTCCTGCGCCCAGCTTTTCCGTCTTTGCTTTCCCGTACTGTCCGGCCCACAAAGCCGCCAGCCATTCGGGAAGGCTATATCTGACGGAAACGCTCTTTTCCCATTCCTTTTCGGAATCCGGCCAGGGCAGCCTGTTCTTCTCCCGGCTCAAAGTGCGCAGCACGCCGTTCACAAACCCGCCCAGCGCCGAAAATCCTCTCTTTTTTGCCAGTTTCACCGCTTCGTTACAGGCTGCGGAATCCGGCACCGCCTCCATGTACAAAATCTGGTAAGCGGACAGGCGCAGCAGATTCCGGATCAGAGGCTTCATCTTCCTGACAGGCGTTTTGGAATAACAATCGATCGCCCAGTCCAGCGTGATGCGCCGCTCCAGCGTCCCTTCCGCCAGACGTTTGAAAAAAGCCTTTTCCTTCGGGTCCTCATAGTCGTATTTATCCAGCACGTTCCGGATCAGGGAATCGCCGAAGCTTTCCGTCTTTTCCATCTCCAGAAAAGTATCCAGAACCAGTTCTCTTGTGTTCATAGTTTCAGTCCCTGTCGCTTCTTCTGGCTATCAAAATCAGCCGCAGAAGGTTCAGAATCGCCGCAGCCGCAGCCGCCACATAGGTCATCGCAGCCGCTTTCAATACTTTTCTGCTGCCTTCCGCTTCCTGCGTTCCCAGAATCCCATAGCCTTCCAGCATTGCCAGCGCTCTTTTACTGGCGTCAAACTCCACCGGCAAAGTCACAAGCTGGAACAAAACAGCCAGCAAAAATACCCATATGCCGATCTGCATCAGAATTTCATTCGCCCCGAATACCAGGCCCAACACGAAAATCGGCAGGCCGAACCGGGAACCAAAATTTGCGGCCGGCGCCAGCCTGGAACGGATGCGCAGCGGTCCGTAGCTTTCGTTATCCTGCACCGCATGGCCGCATTCATGGGCGGCAACGCCCACCGCCGCCACGCTTGTGGAAGAATAAGTCGCATCGGAAAGCCTGAGCACCTTGCTTCTGGGATCATAGTGATCCGTCAGATTTCCGTTAATGTGTTCAATTTTCACGCTTTGGAGTCCGTTCTGATCCAGAATCCGCCGCGCCGTCTGTGCGCCGGTCATGCCGGACATGCTGCGCACCCGGCTGTATTTTTTGAAAGTGGAATTCACCCCTGCACTGGCGATCATCGATAAAATCGCGCCGATGATGACGAGCAGGTAAGTCACATCATAATAGTAGTAACCGTAATAAGCCAGAATTCTCATCCCAATTGATCACCCTTTCCGATTTTGTAGCCAAGCAGAAAATCCTTCACCGCCATCCGCTTTTTGCCTTCCAATTGAATTTCCCGCAAAATCAACGTCCCTTTTCCCGTATTGACGCAGATCGCATCCTTCGTAACACGGCTCACCTCTCCCGCCTTGCCGTCCGCAGGTTCCATGACCGTATCCGCCTGAAAAATCTTCAGCATTTTCCCCTGATAAAAGGTATAAGCGCCGGGCCAGGAATGCAGCCCCCGCACTTTTCTTTCAATCGCTTCCGCCGTCTCGTTCCAGTCGATTTGTCCCATGGATTTGGTCAAAATCTTCGCATAACAGCTTTCCCCATCGTTCTGCTTCTGAGCAGTCAATTCTCCGGCTTCCAGCTTTTTGAGTGCTTCCACGATCAGCCCGCTTCCCGCTTCCGCCAGCTTGTCATGCAGGCTTTCATCCGTTTCCTTTTCCGCGATCTCAACAACGGCCTTCAGCAGCATATCTCCCGTATCAATTCCGGCGTCCATCTGCATGATGGTTACGCCCGTTTCCTTTTCTCCGTTTAACAGCACCCACTGGATCGGCGCCGCCCCTCTGTAGGCGGGCAGCAGGGATGCGTGAATACACAGACAGCCAAACCGGGGCATATCCAGAATTTCCTGGGACAAAATCTGCCCGAACGCCGCCACAACGAAAACATCCGCTTCATAGCGTTTTAACTGTTCCACCGCTTCCGGCGCTTTGATTTTCACCGGCTGAAACACTTCAATTCCATGTTCCAGCGCGCACATTTTTACCGGACTCATCTGTACCCTGCCGCCCCGGCCTTTGGGCTTATCGGGCTGCGTCACGACCGCCGTCACCGTATGGCCTGCGTTTAACAGGGCCTTTAGCGGCCCGACCGCAAAATCCGGCGTTCCCATGTATACAATCTTCATCGTCTGCCACCTTTCCGCTGTTTTTTTGACAGCTATATCAGCGTCCCAACTCTCTTTTTTTCAGATTTCCTCATCCGGATCAAATTCCTCATAATAATCGTCGGTGTTCATCAACTGTCCTTCCACCTTTTCCACATAAAGATGTCCGTCCAGATGGTCCAGTTCATGACAGATCGCCCGCGCGAGCAGTTCGGTCCCCTCAATTTCATATTCCTGCATATTTTCATCAAAAGCGACCGCCTTCACATAATTGGGCCTTGTAACCGTTCCCGTCTTTCCCGGCACGGACAGACATCCTTCTCCGCCGGTCTGTTCGCCGCTCGTCTCCAGGATTCTGGGATTAATCATGACAATCGGGTCGTCTCCCGTGGTGTCGATCACGACGATGCGTTTTAACACGCCCACCTGCGGCGCGGCCAGTCCCACTCCGTTTGCCTCGTACATCGTGTCAAACATGTCGTCGATCAACTGCCCGATCCGGCGCGTCACTTCCTTCACTTCTTTACACTGTTTTGTCAGAATGGGATCTCCCATCGTTCTGATATTGCGGATTGCCATCTTCTTTTCTCCTCTCCCAACCGCGCGGATCCCCGGACGGTTACTTTCAGTATGCATTCATCGGGTCGAAATCAAACTGACAGGTTCCTTTCGGTCTGTCCTGCCCGGCCCGAAGCTTTTCGATCCGGTCTTTGACGGCTACCAGTTTCTGATAGTCCTTCGCTTTGATATATACTCCATACCGGTAAATATCATTGATCCTTCCGATCTGCGCCGGCGCGGGCCCGATCACGGTCAGGCCAGTCTCATGCGGATTTGCCGCCTGTGCCGCTTCCCGGGCCGCAAAAACCGCATCCTCTTCCTTCTCTGCGGAAATCTGTACCGCAAGAATATGGGCTGTGGGCGGATAAGAAAGCAGCCGCCGGTACGTCATTTCTTCTTCATAAAATCCTTCATAATCCTGAGCCGCCGCGTAACGGATGCTGTAGTGCTCCGGCTGATAGGTCTGAATCACGACCTCCCCCGCCTTTTGTCCTCTTCCGGCCCTGCCCGCCGCCTGAGTCAGCAGTTGAAACGTTCTCTCCCCCGCCCGGTAATCATTTACCGCCAGGGACAGGTCCGCCGCCAGAATGCCCACCAGCGTCACTTCCGGGAAATCATGTCCCTTTACAATCATCTGGGTTCCCACCAGAATGTCCGCTTCCTGATTGGAAAAGGACGCCAGGATCTTTTCATAGCTGTCCTTCGTCCGGGTGGTATCCGCATCCATGCGCAGCACTCTCGCCTGGGGATACATCTTCAAAAGCTGTTCCTCAATCGCTTCGGTTCCCGCCCGGAAGCCGAGAATATAACGGGAACCGCACTGCGGACAAAGCTTCACGGCGGGCTGTTCATAGCCGCAGTAATGGCAGATCAGCCGCCCGTTTTTATGCTCGGAAAGGGAAACTTCACAGTGCGGACACTTGCACACATAGCCGCAGGAACGGCAGGAAACAAATCCCGCATATCCCCTCCGGTTTAAAAAAAGCATTGTTTGCTCTTTCCTGTTCAATCTGTCTTCTATTTTCTCCTGCAGCCTTCTGGAAAAAATAGAACGGTTGCCTTCTTTTAATTCCCGCCGCAGATCTTCCACATATACCTGCGGCAATTCGCCGCCGGTGAGACGCTCCCCCAGTTTAAAAAGCCCGAATTCGCCGCTCTGCGCGCGGCTGTACGCTTCCAGAGAGGGCGTGGCCGAACCCATCACCACAACCGCATCGGATAACTGCGCCAGCTTCAGCGCCGTCTCTCTCGTATGGTATTTGGGCATCGTCTCGCTTTTATAGCTGTTTTCATGCTCTTCATCTATCACGATCATGCCCAGCTTTGCAAAGGGCACGAACAGCGCCGATCTCGGGCCGATGATCACATCGATTTCCCCTTTTCTGGCGCGCTCGCACTGATCCTGCTTTTCTCCCGCGCTGAGCGAAGAATTCATCACCGACACCCGGTCGCCGAACCGTTTGTAAAAACGCAGCACCGTCTGATAAGTCAGCGCGATCTCGGGAATCAGGACGATCGCCTGTCTTCCTCTCTCTATGATTCCCTCAATTAAGGACAGATAAACTTCGGTTTTGCCGCTTCCCGTAATACCGTGGATCAGATAAGGCCTGCGGCTTCCCGCGTCGAAATCCGCCAGCACCGTTTCCACAACGCTGCGCTGTCCTGCGCTCAACCGCTTTCCTTCTTCCTGCCCCACCGTCATTTTCACCGGATTGCGGTAACAGGAAATCGTCGTAAGCCGGATCATACCCGCCGCTTCCAGACTTTTGACCGTCTGGGAAGAAATATTGAGTTTTTTCGTCACCAGTTCCCAGGGCAGAATTTCTTCCTTTTCCAGTTCCGCCAAAAGCCGCGCCTTCGCCGTCTGATGTTTTCTTTCGCACTCTGCCCGCGCCGCTTTTATCTCTTCTTCGGACAGCAGACGCCCGATTTCCTTTTTTTCCTTCAGCGCGACCTTCCTGCGAGCCGGAAGAACCGTTTTGAGCGCCTGAATCATGGTGGAACCATACTGTTCCTTCATCCATGCCGCCAGCGCGATCATCTTCTGCTCCGGCTCCTGTCCGCCGTCGATCACGCCTTCAATTTCCTTCATCCGCGCTTCCGGAAATTCCGCCTCATCCGTCAGTTCAATCACGTATCCGGTGCGCAATTGACTGCCCCTGCCAAAGGAAATCTCTACCCGGCTCCCTACAACGACTTTTGCGGCAAGTCCGGGCGGCACTTTATATTGAAAAGGGCGATCCACCTTTTCGTGGGAAATATCCACGATCACATTCGCAAATCGACTCAATTGTCACATCCCTCTGTCTTGAAACAATCCGGCCGGGCCAAACCGTTCTCATCTCTTACACGCCTCACTGCCGTATGCCTTCTACAACCTCCAGAACCAGTTCCCGGTCGTCCATATGATACTTGACGCCCCTGATCTCCTGATAATCCTCATGGCCTTTTCCCGCCAGCACGATAATATCCCCGGGCTGACCATGCGCAATCGCATAGGCAATGGCTTCCTTTCTGTCCGGAATTGCCTCATACGCTCCCTCTGTCCTTGAGATGCCGGTGACAATATCCGCAATGATCGCTTCCGGCTCTTCAAACCGGGGATTGTCGGACGTAATAATCGTGAAATCTGCCAGTCTGCCGGACACCTCTCCCATCTCAAACCGTCTGTCCCTGGAGCGGTTTCCGCCGCAGCCGAAAATGCAGACCAGACGGCCGTGTTCATATTCCTTCAACGTAGTCAAAAGACTCTGCAGTGCCATCGCATTGTGGGCATAGTCGATCATCAGCGTAAAATCGTCGGAAACCTTCACCATCTCTATGCGCCCTCTGACCTTTGCCGCCAGAAGCGCCTTCTGAATATCCGCCACGGACACGTTAAAATGCCTGCAGATTGCGATCGCCGTCATCGCATTATAGACGGAAAAACGCCCCGGCATCGCAATTTCGGCTTCCATATTCATAAGTCCTCTCACATCAAACTTCACGCCCAGATGTCCCTGCCGGTTGGTAAATACCAGATGCTCCGCTTTTAAGTCGGCCCGGTCTGACAAACCGTATGTCTCCAGACTGCAGGTATGTCCTTCCACCACCTTCTGCCAGTGTTCGTCGTCGCAATTGACGATACCCACCTTACACTGTTTGAACAAAAGTCCTTTACAGTGCAGATAATCCTCAAAACTGTCATGCTCATTGGGGCCGATATGATCCGGCTCCAGATTCGTAAAAATTCCGAAGTCAAACACAAAGCCCTGACTTCTGTGGAGTTTGAGCGCCTGGGAAGAGACCTCCATCACCACCGTGTCGCAGCCTGCTTCCACCATACGCGCAAAATCCTCCTGCAGCACATAGGATTCCGGCGTCGTATTGACCGCATGCATATGCTCCTCGCCGATGATAACCTCAATGGTTCCCACCAGTCCCACTTTGCGCCCGGCGTTTTCCAAAATGGATTTCACCAGATAGGTCGTCGTCGTCTTTCCCTTTGTTCCGGTAATGCCGATCGTAGTCAGCTTTTCTGCCGGATGATCGAACCACGCGGCGGCGATAAATGCCATCGCGTACCGGGTATTTTCCACCCTGATCACGGTCACATCGGCGCTTTCGGGTATCTCCACCTCTTTGGATACCACCAGCACCCCCGCGCCCCCTGACACCACTTCTGCAGCAGCGGTATGTCCGTCAAAATTCGCTCCCTCGATGCAGAGAAACAGACATCCCTCCTGCACCTTGCGGGAATCATATACCACAGCGCTCACCTTTCGGTCGAGGCCGCCTTTTTCACATGTAAATTCAAGATCTTCCAGTAACGTTCTTAATTCTTTCAAATCCAAACGCTCCTTCCCGCCCGGCAGGGCAATCGCAATCCGCCCTTACGGATAGAATGCGACATTTACTAATTATCATAACACAAAGCAGGCCGCATTTCAATCACCGGTTCCCGGCAGGCTGTGAACCGCTTGAGAACTATTGCGCGGGGCGTCTCCGTCATTTCCGGACACGCTTCCGCTCGAAAAACGCGTAACGGCACATAGGGCCGCACAATACGCGGCCCAAGGGCCGACGCGTTTTTAACGGTCCGGAAAATGACGGAGACGCCCCGCGCAATAGCCCCCAAGCGGCATACAGTCTGCCGGCCACGCAATACATTTCTCCCCGCCGACCAGAAAACAAGCGGTGCTCAGCCTGCCGGGCACAGATCTTCCGTAATCTGTATGCCCCTTTGAGGCTACTGGAGAGCGTGACGGTACGACGCGGGCGGCGGTTTAGGGCCGGGGGAGATGCGTCGGTCCGCTGTAGGGAGTCTGTCCTGCGCCCGCCGCCTTTTGAGCCGGGGCCTGCCGCTCTGTCCTGTCCGGCGTCCCGGGGCCCGCAGGTATTTTTTCCATGACTCATATTCAAACCGGTGAAATTCCCCAAAGCGGCAGAACGTTCCTGTGAGCCGGGGCGCATTGTCTGAGCGGCAAAGCGCCGCTTTGACGCGAGTTTGCGCATCGGGTCACAGTCCGGAACGGGATGACGCTTTGGCCGGAATTTCCCGGTTTGAATATTGGAATGGAAAAAATACCTGCGGGCCCCGGGACGCCGGACAGGACAGGGCGGCAGGCCCCGGCTCAAAAAGCGGCGGGCGCAGGGCAGACTCCCTACAGCGGACCGATACATTTTCCCCGGCCGGCAAACCGCCGCCCGTGTCGTACTGTTATGCTTTCCGGAAGTCTCAGGGGCTCAATACAGATTCTTCACCTTGAATTCTTTTTCGACTTCGCGCCGCTGGTCCTTTTTGGCAATATCCTGCCGTTTATCATAAAGCTTTTTACCGCGGCACAATCCGATTTCCATTTTCGCCCGTCCATCCTTAAAATAGACCTGAATCGGCATAATGGTATAGCCTTTTTCCTTACACTTTCCCAGCAGCTTATTGATTTCAGACTTGTGCATCAAAAGCTTTCTGGTCCGCAGAGGATCCCGGTTAAACAGATTTCCCTTTTCATAAGGGCTGATGTGCATGCCGTACACAAAGATCTCGCCCTTATCGATCTGCACAAAGGCTTCCTTGATGCTGCATTTTCCCATCCGCAGGCTTTTCACCTCGGTACCGTGCAGCACCAGCCCCGCCTCATACTGTTCCTCTACAAAATAATCATGGAACACTTTTTTATTATTTGCAACTAATTTCTGCGCTTCTTTCGCCATCGTCATTCTTCCTTTGCCAACACAAAATCGATCGTTCTGTTAAAACGGTCCGCAAACGCAACCCGGACCTTCAGCTTCTGCCCCAGCTTATAACATCTTCCCGTCATCTGCCCGATCAGTTCATAACGGTTTTCATCATAATAAAAATAGTCTCCGTCCAGGCTGTTCACATGTACCAGCCCTTCCACCGTATTGGGCAGTTCCACATACAGTCCCCAGCCGGTCACGCAGGACACCACGCCTTCAAACACTTCCCCGACGCGGCTCTCCATATACTGCACCTTCTTGAGTTTATCCGTTTCCCGTTCCGCCTCATCGGCACGCCGCTCCGTCTGGGAGGAATGCTTTGCCACCTCCGGCAGGATTTCCCGGTAATGATCGATCCGTTCCTCTTTCAGCCTTCCCCGCAAAAATTCCTTTATGATCCGGTGAATCTGCAGATCCGGATACCGCCGGATCGGAGAAGTGAAATGGCAGTAATACTGCGTCGCCAGACCAAAATGTCCGGCACAGTCCGTCGTGTAATTTGCCCGCTTCATGCTGCGCAGAGTCAGCCGCGCGATCAGCGCTTCTTCCGGCGTCCCCTCCACCTGATTCAGAAGCTTCTGCAGTTCCTTGGGATGAATCTCACAGGAGGACGCGCCCTGTCCCAGCTTGATATGATAGCCGAAATTATGGATGAAAAGCCCCAGCTTTTCCATTTTGTCCGGATCGGGATTTTCATGACACCGGTATACGAAGGGCATCTCCAGCCAGTAAAAATGCTGCGCTACGGTTTCATTGGCCGCCAGCATGAAATCCTCGATCAGTTTGGTCGCCACATTTCGCTCGTAAGGCCGGATTTCAAGCGGGTTGCCTTCCCGGTCCAGTACGATCTTACTCTCCGGGAAATCAAAATCCACCGCGCCTCTTTCCTGCCGCTTTTTACGCAAAATGGCAGATAACGCCGCCATTTCTTCAAACATGGAAACAAAGGGCTCATATTCCCGGATCACGTCCTCGTCATGGTCCTCCAGAATCTTTTTGACATTGGTATAACTCATCCGCCGGTCCACCCGGATCACGGATTCCACAATCTCATAATTGACCACATTTCCTTTTTTGTCAATATCCATCAGACAGGAAAGGGCGAGCCGGTCCTCTCCGGCATTCAAAGAACAAATACCGTTTGACAGCACATGGGGCAGCATGGGGATCACCCGGTCTACCAGATAAACGCTGGTGCCCCGTTCCCGCGCCTCCCAATCCAGCGCGGAATTTTCCTGCACATAATTGGTCACATCCGCAATGTGAACGCCGAGACGGTACAGATCATTTTCCACGCTCAGGCTCACCGCGTCGTCCAGATCTTTGGCGTCCTCTCCGTCGATGGTCACCATCACCATATCCCGCAGATCTCTTCTTCCGGCCCGGTCCGCTTCGCTCACTTCCCCCGTTCCCGCCACACGCTGCGCCTGATTGAGAACCCGTTCCGGAAAAGCTTCCGGCAGGTCAAAGGCGCGCACAATGGAAAGGATGTCCACTCCCGGATCGTTGATATGACCCAGAATTTCCACAATCTTTCCTTCCGGGTTGCGGTTTTCCTTTCCGTAATCCGTAATTTCGGCCACGACCTTGTGCCCGTCCACCGCGCCGTGACTTTTCTCCTTCGGAATGAAAATATCACAGGCAATTTTCTGATTATCCGGCGCCACAAATCCGAAATTTTTGCTCTGTTCATAGGTTCCTACCACCTGGGTAAAGGCGCGGGCGATAATCTCTGTAATCTCCGCTTCCGTGCGCTGGCCGCGCTTTCCCGGCAATATTCTGATTTTCACCGTATCCCCATGAAAGGCGTCATGCACGCAGCCTTCCGGAATAAAAAAGTCCTCTTCTACGCCGTCAACGCTGACAAAGCCGAACCCCTTGGCATGGCTTGTAAAGACGCCCGTCATTTCCTTCTCTTCCGGCTGCCTATAGCGGCCGCGCTTTGTCAGCGCGATCCTGCCTTCTTCCAAAAGGCTGTCCAGCACCCGTTTAAACTCCGCCCGGTCCTCCGGCTTTACCTGCATGAAAACCGCCAGTTCCTTTTCCTTCATCGGCACGTAATGCGGATCCTTCATCAATTCACATATTAAGTTTTTCCGCTCTGTAAACAAATCTGTCATCGGTGCCTCCTGAAAAATAAAAATAAGACAAAAAACACTCCGCATATAACGGAGTGCTTTTGTATACTTTACTCTTATCCCCAGATGCGGGATACATTTAACAGAATTGCAAGAAGAATAAATGCAATGGCGAGATATTTCGTAATCTTCACCAGAAGACCTTCCATGGATCTGCCCTTGTTCCTGCCCCAATAGGTCTCAGCCGCGCCGCTGATTGCGCCCAGCCCTGCGGACTTGCCTTCCTGCATCAATACCAAAACCGTCAAAGCGATACTTGCCAAAATAAATATAATTGTCAGAATAATTCTCAACACTTCCATCCTTACACCTCCCAGCGTCAAACAAGGGTTATTTTACCATATACTTCCCGTCATTTCAAGAAAAACCGAAAGAATTTTACTGTTTTTTAAGTCCATAAAAACAACAGCAATGCAACCAATAAGCCAAGACCTACGACGAATGCGAGTCCAATCAGCAGCGCGGCTTTCAATGCGCCCAGAATATACATCCGGCGCTCGTCTTTGTTGAGGGACGCATTCTCCTCCCAGGGCCGCATCCCCAGGCTTCCGCCGCCCCGCGGATTTTCAGCGCCCTTTGCAGCCAAAGACTCCCGCTCATGCTCACGCAGTCTGCCAACCTTTCGGGGAAAAAACAGGCCCGGCCGGTCTATCCCGCTCATGTCGGCAATCGTTCTGCCGTCGTCATCATCGTAACTCTTTTTGGAGCCGCCCATCATTTATCATACAGGTGGCAGACGACATAATGTCCCGGCTCCACCTCATGCTGTGCGGGCACTTCCTCCTTACAGCGCTGCATACAGTTTTGACAACGGGTATGGAATTTACAGCCGGAAGGCGGATTTGCCGGAGAAGGGATGGAACCTTCCAACACAATACGGTTCATTTTCGCCTTGGGGTCCGGAACAGGAATGGCGGAGAACAGCGCTTTCGTATACGGATGCAGCGGGTTTTTGAAAATATCCCCGGTGCTTCCGTACTCCACCATACTTCCCAGATACATCACGCCCACCGTATCGGAAATATGTTCCACAACCGACAAATCGTGGGAAATAAACAAATAGGTAAGTTTATACTGCTCCTGCAGTTCTTTGAGCAGGTTGATGATCTGGGCCTGAATGGACACGTCCAGCGCAGAAACCGGCTCATCGCAGACCACGAATTCCGGATTCAGGGCAAGCGCGCGGGCAATACAGATACGCTGACGCTGTCCGCCGGAAAACTCGTGGGGATAACGGTCCTTATGAAACGGCTGCAGGCCGCAGTTATCCATCACCTGATCAATGTAATCATTGAATTCTTCTTTCGAAACCAAACCATGTTCCCGCACCGCTTCGCCGATGATCTCGCCTACCGGCAGGCGGGGTGAAAGGCTGGAAAACGGATCCTGGAAAATGATCTGCATTTTGGTGCGCAGCGCGCGCATCTCTCTGGCAGACAGATCATATACTTCCTGACCGTTAAACAACACCTGTCCTCCGGTCTTTTCGCCGGAGAGCCGCAGGATCGTTCTGCCCGTCGTCGTCTTTCCGCAGCCCGATTCGCCCACCAGTCCCATGGTCGTGCCCCGTTTCAGATTAAAGGTAACGCCGTCCACGGCGCGCACCCATCCTACCGTCTTCGATACCATTCCGCTCTTGATAGGAAAATATTTTTTTAACTGATTGACCATCAGCAGATACTGCGGATCATATTCCACAGGAACGAAACTGTTATCGATGGACAACGCGTTTTTCTTCTTTTCATGCTCTTTGGAAGCCTGAGCTGTCTTTTCATTTGCCATCCGCTTTTTCCTCCCTGTTTTCTCCATAATAACGATAACAGGATACTTTATGAGTATCCGACAGGCTGATTTCACAGGGATACGCTCCCTCGCAGCCTTCGACGCACATCTCGCAGCGGTCCTTAAAATAGCAGTAGTCCGGCATATTAATGGGATTCGGCACTTTGCCGGGGATCGAATAAAGCTTGTCCACCTGCTTGCCTACCACAGGTTTGGACGCCATCAGACCGATCGTATAAGGATGCGCCGGATGATAGAAAATGTCCTCCGCCGTTCCTTTTTCCACAATGCGTCCGGCATACATAACCACCACATAATCCGCCATCTCCGCAATGACGCCCAGATCGTGCGTAATAAACATGATGGAGGAGTTGATTTTATTCTTCAGCGTGCGAAGCAGGTCCAGTACCTGCGCCTGAATCGTCACATCCAGCGCCGTCGTGGGTTCATCGGCAATGATGATCTTCGGATTGCATGCCAGCGCCATGGCGATACAGACACGCTGCCGCATACCGCCGGATAATTCATGGGGATACATCTTATATACGCCTTCGCTGTTGGCGATCCCCACCATTTCCAGAAGTTCGATCGTCCGCGCCTTAATATCCTCTTTGCTCTTTCCTTCCCCGTCATGCAGAGCGATCACTTCATCCAACTGCATTCCGATGCGGAATACGGGGTTTAAAGAAGTCATCGGCTCCTGAAAAATCATGGAAACATAATTGCCTCTCAAATGCTGCAGCACCGCATCCGGCGTCTTCGTCACATCATACGCCTTATCTCCCAGATTCAGGCGGATCTCTCCTTCCACCACCTGCCCCTGGGGCCTCTGTAAAAGCTGCATCAACGACAGGCTGGTAACGGACTTTCCGCAGCCGGACTCTCCGACCACGCCCACCGTCTTTCCGATCGGCACTTCAAAGGTTACGCCGTCCACACTTCTCACCGTACCGGCATCCGTAAAAAAGCAGGTGTGTAAATTATCAAATTCAACCGCGTTGTTGGGATCGTGCATGGTCGTCAGATATTCGCTCTCCGGCACGTTCTTTCTTTTGCGCTTCTTCTCCAGAGCATTGGTTATTTTCCTGTTTTCCCTGGTAATACGTCTGGATTCTTTGGCAGAGAGATATCCTTCAGTTTTTTTCTTAGCCATATTCTCCACTCCTTCCTTACCGCTTCATCCGGGGATCAAATGCGTCGCGCAGACCGTCGCCCACCAGATTAAATGCCAGCACCGTCACCAGCAGGCAAATGCCTGCGGGAATCCAGATAAACCAGTAGTTTGTCAGCACATAGGTATTATTGACGTCACTGATAATATTTCCCCAGCTGGCAAAGGGGAACTTTACGCCCAGGCCCAAAAAGGACAGCGTCGCCTCCGTGATAATGGTGGAACCCAGTCCCATCGTACAGATCACGATAAGCTGAGGGATGACATTGGGAACCAGATGCCGGAAAATACGTCGGGTTGCGCTGATGCCGCAGGCCTCCGTCGCCGTCATGAATTCCTGTTCCCGCAAGGACAGAATCTGTCCGCGGACCATACGCGCTATGCTCGGCCATCCCAAAAAGCCCAGCAGCAGCATCATATACACCATACGGGTCTGGGAATCCATCCGCATGCCGTCCATCGCCGCGCCCAGAATAATGAGAATCGGATAACTGGGAATGCAGTAAAACACATCCACGATACGCATAATCAGATTGTCCACCCAGCCGCCGAAATAACCGGATATGCCGCCCAGGACGATTCCCAGCAGCGCTTCGATAAATACGACGATAAAGCCAATCATCAAAGAAACCCGGCCGCCGTACATCAGACGGGTGAGCATGTCCATGCCGTTGCCGTCCGTTCCAAGCCAATGCTCTTTTGAAGGAAATCCATACCGGTCAAATACATGGGTATAAGTCTCCTGAGAAACGGTCCAACTCTTCGTATACGCGTCATAATCTACCGTATATTCATTCGTTTCACCATCTGTATTGGTAAACGCAAATTCCTCCACATCCTGTTCCAGCGCTTCCTGCAGTTCCTCCTTAAAGCTGCGGGAAAGAAAAACATCATTTGCGCTGGGCAAAATAACATAGCGGCTGATATACGCCACCTCATCGCCCTGAAGAAGCACGCTGCCGTCCTCAGCCAGTTCATAGCCGGAACCGTCCGCCTCAAAACTGCTCATCCCATTCGTATAAGCCTTCAGCGCATTGTAAGTAAACGCATAACTCAGTTTATCCCCTTCATTGCTGGCGCTGACCACATCCATATAGGCAATGCCGATCATCTCTCCGTCCGCAGTCGCAACGCTGAAAAATTCTTCCCCTTCCTTCGTCACAACATAATCGACGTCCTTATAGTTGAAAGTTCCGCCGCCCTTCTGAATCGCCAGCACCGACTGTCCCTGCAGAACGCCGCTGAATTTCTGTCCGTCCGCCGCCATATAACGGTATTCTGTGTTCTCCGTCACATTTGCAAAACTCTTCATCTGAATTTCTTCAGTATAAAATATCTGATCCTGACTGTAGGGTGAAACCACGCCCCCCAGGAAAGAAAATACAAACATCACAATCAGAACCGTCAGTCCGACAATTGCCAGACGGTTTCTGAAAAACCGCTTCGCCACCATCGCGCCGGGAGACAACACCTTAACCCGACGGTCATCGTTCAGGGAATACGTCTCTTTCTGAGCGTTTTCCCCCTGTCCATTGGATAAATTTTTTTCTTCAGCCATTCAACGCTCCCCCTCTCTACGCGATCCGAACACGGGGATCCACCACCGCGTAAAGGATATCCGCAATCAGATTGCCTGCCAGGGTCAGGATTGCCATAAACATCAGATAAAACATGGAAAACGGAATATCGCCGCCTACCATCGCATGATAGGAAGTATAACCGATTCCCTGGATGGAATACAAAGTTTCCGTAATCAGCGCGCCGCTGAACAGGCCGGGCAGAGAATTTCCGATAATGGTGACCAGCGGAATCAGCGTGTTCCGGAATGCGTGATGATAAATCACCTTGCGTTCATTCAGTCCTTTTGCCCGGGCCGTCCTGATATAATCGGCATTGAGCACTTCTAACATATTGGTGCGGGTATAGCGCATCAGGGAACCGATATTAATCACCACCAGCGTCACTACCGGCAGCACCAGATGATTGGCAATATCCAATAGCTGCCCGCCTCTGCTTAACTGGCTGTAATTACGTCCGGTCAGCCCCATCAGATCGAACCATCCCAGATTGACGCTGAATACAAGCTTTAACAGCGATGCAAAGAAAAAGGTCGGCAAAGAAATCCCGGCCAGCGCCACTACCGTGATCACATAGTCGGTTTTGGAATACTGCTTCGTCGCCGCAATGATTCCCAGCGGAATCGCAATGATAAGTTCCAGTACAAAAGCGACGGCTCCCATCGCAAAAGAAATTCCCACCGTCTCCTTGAGCAGTTCCGTACAGGGTTTGGTATATACCCAGCTATCGCCGAAATTACCTGTCAGCATCTGAACCAACATGCCCAGAAAGCCCGTAATAATATTCCCGTCCAGATTATAGGCCGAGGAAAGCTGCTCCATCCATTCTTCATAGCTTTTTGCACCCGGCTGTGTGGAAAGCTGCCTCGCCATACTTTCAATATAGGAAGTAGGCAGACAACGCATGAGCAGATAAATCACAAAAGCCACAAAAAACAGAATCATGATGGAGGTCAAAATTCTTTTAATGATATAGTTTCGCATACTCTTTCACTCCGTTCTGCTTGGTCAAACCGCAGCAGGGGCGCTTCCCCACGCTGCCTGTTACAGGTCAGGCAATAACTCCGCAAAACAGAGTAACCGCCCACTACACATCAGGCAATAACCCCCTCCGCAGGGAGTAACTGCCTGATATATAGTCGTATGCCCTGCGGTCTACCGACCGCAGGGCAACCGACATTGGTTGGCGCCGGAATTCTCCGGCTCACCGTCATTATTTCATTTGCAGACGCTTAGTTCATCTGAATCTTCTCAATCTCAGCATCCCATCCGTAGAAGGTTGTAATATCGGGCGTCATCGTATCCATATTCACGCGCTCTGTAGAGAACGTGATCGCATTCTGACGCTGATAAATCGGAATTTCTACCGCCCAGTCAAGAATGATATCCAGCGCATCCTTATAAACCAGCTTACGATAAGACTGATCTGCGGAAGTGCTGGCCAGCATAATCATTTCATCCAGTTCATCATCCGCAATACGGTAATGGTTGGAACCGGTCGCACCGGGTTCTCCCACACGGTTGGAACTGTGGTAAATCTGATACATATCAGGATCCACCGTAGCCTGCCATGCAGCCGCCCACATATCGCACTCAATTGCATCCAGAGAGGTCCACAGATCCGCCGAGTTGCTCAGGTCAGTCACAATCAGATTGATGCCCAGTTCAGCCAGCGCGTCATGTGCCAGTGTCAGCATCATGAATGCGGGATGGTCTCCGCTGCCGTCAGCGGGAATCTGCACTTCATATTCCAGAGACGCGCCTTCCGGAGCCGCCGTCACCTTACCGTCTTCTACCGTATAGCCGGCCGCCTCAAAGAAGCCAAGCGCCGCTTCTTTTGCCGCTGCATATTTATCCTCTGCGGACATATCGGAAGTATAGATGGGATCTCCATTCACGTCAACGGAGAATGCGATCTCGTAGTCGTCATCGGTCGCCTGAGGCGCTGCCCAGGAAGTATTGGAAATCGGGTAGTTGATGACGCTTGCGCGCTCTCCATAGTAGGAATCGATAGCCACATCACGATATACGCTGAAGATGGTTGCGAAGGCCTTGCGCAGATCCTTGGACTCTTCGGAAGAAGCATCGTCTCCCACCTTAACGTTATCCGCGCAGATACCGACATAACCATAGCCCAGATTGTCCACTGTGCTTGTGCTGATCACATTGCCCGTAAGATCGCCGTTGTCGTTCGCGCCTTTAATTACTTCAATTGTATCCGTTGTGAAGTTCGGATCAGTAATATCAATCGTGCCTGTCGTGATGCCGTTCACCTTATCGTCATCGGTCATACACTGCAGGAAGTTCACATATTTTGTCTTGGGTTCACCCTTATAGTAGTTCTCATTTGCTTCATAATAAATGGTACCGTTCGTGAACTCAATAAATTTATAGGGGCCTGCGCCCATGGGCTGTGCGGTTTTTGAACGGACAATAGAAAGATCGCCCTTTGTAAAACCGAACATATTGTTGTCATAATCATACTGAGAAACATCGCCATAATAATGCAGAGGCGCGATTTCAAAAGCGAGCTGATAAATTGTAGTAGCGTCGAACTCAGTCGCCACAACACGAACGTTGTAATCGTCGATCTTCTGAATACCGGTAATGCTTGCCGCGCTTTCTCCTACGGAAACGCCGACGGTGCTGTAATTATAAACTTCTTCCGGAATCAGATCTGCCAGAGCGCTTCCTGCGCTTTCAGCCTCCATCGAAGCGAAATTCCAGCCGTAAGCATCGCCGATTGCCATGAAGAACGCCTTCGCATCAGCGTCCGCATCCAGTTCAAAGCCCCAGTTTGCCGCGCATACAGCCACGCTGTCATCAGCGGTATTGTAGCCAGCTTCCACCAGGTAATCCACAATTTCCTGTGCGAAAGCAACGCCGCCGTCATTGACCGCATCCCAGAACGCTGTCTGCTGTTCCTCGGTCCAATTGGTGAAGTCTGCGTTATCCTCGCCTGCCTCCGCCAGCAAAGTAGCCAGCGTGCTCATGCCGCTGCGGTACGCTTCCAGTCCTTCGATGGGCTGCGCATACAGTGTGATGCTGCCGTCATAAGTGGGATCGCAGAGCACATACATGGAAAAGATAACGTCGTCTGCGGTCAGCGGTTCGCCGTCTGAAAATACCAGATCCTCGCGCAGTTTAAAATCATAATATACGGTGCCGTCGTCGTTCTGTGTAACCGTTACGTCAGCCGGTCCGTAATAAGTATATTCAGTCCCGTTGTACTCAATCGTCTCGCCCTCAATGCCGTTATAGATCATGGCGCCGGTGCGGTCTGAAGATATCAGATACAACTGTGTCATCTCCTGCGCGTCGGTATCATATGCCGTCGCGGAGAAAAACGGGGAAAATTTGCCGGAAAAGGGCGAATACCCTACTACCAGTGTGTCAGATCCGGCTGCCTGTTCAGAGCCTTCTTCCGGCGTCTCCGCCGCTTCGGTCTCTGCTGCGCCCGTTGCCGGTTCGGGTGTCGACGCATTCTCACTGCCGCAGGCTGCCAGACCGACAATCATTGCCGCAGAAAGTAAAATCGCCAGGATTTTCTTTTTCATGATAATTCCTCCTTTTATCGTTTCGGTATGTAGGCCCATACCACCAGAATATAAGAAAAAGATGGAAATGCAGCAGTCGACATTGTCTGTCATTTTCCACCTCATCCTAAAACAGATATATTATATCACAATATCATCTACGCAGGCAAGTCACTCTTTTTCACAAATTTTCCCTATATTCTCTTATTATTTTTCCATTTTTCAGGCGTTTTGCTCAATTTTTTCCCAGGCAGGCACAAGCGCCAGAGACCGCAGGGTCAAAGCGGCGGCCAAAACCCCTGCCTGCAGCAAAAAAAAGAGCGCCGTTTTGAGGACGCCCGCGTCCCCGGTTCCGTTGCGCAGCAGAAAACAGATTTCTCCAGCAAGCGTGCACGCCGTAAATGCCGCGGTCAGAAGTCCTCTGCCGGGAATTTTTAAAACGGTTGCATGATAGACATATTCCCGCAAAGGATTCCCCCAGTAAAGGATCCTGCAAACGGCCCATAAAACGGATACGCTGCCCAGCAGACTGCCGGCATAGGGAAGCAGGACATAGAAACAGTTTTTCATCCCCGGAACGTCAAAGCAGCCGCACGCCACGGCCGCTGCCGCGGCAGCGGCCGACAGTCCCAAAAAGACCGCCTTCGCCTGCCTGCCGGTCAGCTTTCCTTCTCCTGTGTATTTGTAAAAACCGCCCTGATAAACATATTTTCCGGCGCTGTCCCGGGCAATATGTTCCACTTTAGCCGCACGTCCTCTTTTTTTCTTTTCTTCCGCCATACAACCTTTACCGCCTCACGCGTTCAGCTTCTGATCCAGCTTCGCCACAATTTCCTCAAAATAACCGTCTTCAAACGGCACCTTCAGCCCCGCCTGCTTCAACATGTTCCCGTAAAAGTCCTTTGCAGACAGCATACAGAGTTTTAAATAGCTGTCCCATGCCGCCTTATAATCCTCGTCCATCCATATCTTATACTGGAACGCGCAGGTCTGCGCCAGCACGTAGTCAATATAATAGAAGGGACTGTTGTAAATATGCTGCTGTCTCTGCCAGTAACCGCCCTTTGAAAAGAAAGGATCGTCCTCATAATCCAGATGCGGCATATATACCCGTTCCAGTTCATGCCAGGTCTGCTTGCGCTGCGCGGGCGTCATATCCGGGTTCTCATAAACAATATGCTGGAATTCATCCACCATGGTTCCGTAAGGCACAAAGCGGATCGCATCTTCCAGTTGCATCATCAGAAATTCCTCATAACGGCCTCCGAAGAAATCTTTCATCCAGGGATCCGTGAAAAATTCCATGGACATGGAATGGATCTCGGCAGTTTCCATCGTGATATCGTTATGTTCCAGAACCGGATCTTTTCCGGAGACAAATCCCTGAAACGCATGTCCGCATTCATGGGTAATCACATCCACATCTCCGGACGTCCCGTTGAAATTTGCAAAAATAAAAGGCGCGCCGTATTTATAAATGAAAGTCATGTAACCGCCCTGCTTCTTGGTCTTTCTTCCAAACACGTCCAGCAGTTCGTTTTCCATCATGAAATCAAAAAATTCCTTCGTTTCCGGAGACAGTTCTCCATACATTTTCTGTCCGGTTTTTAAGATTTCCTCCGGACTGCCGACGGGCGCAGGATTTCCATTGGGGAAGTACACGTCGTTATCGATATAGGAAAGTTTATCGAGTCCGAGACGCTTTCTTCTTCTGTCGTGCACCTTTTCCGCGAAAGGAACAAACACCTCTTTGACCTGCCGGCGGAAATTCTCCACTTCTTCTTTTCCATAGCTGTTGCGGTTCATGCGGCAATAGCCCAGTTCAATAAAATTCTCATAGCCAAGCGCTTTCGCCTGCGCGGTGCGGTTTTTCACCAGTTTATCATAGATGTCATCCAACTGCGCCTCAACGGAAACGAAATAAGCGGAATAAGCCTTCCACGCTTCTCTTCTCACATTCCGGTCAGAATTGGTCAGATAGGGGCGCATCAGGGATAAATTGAGCACCTGTCCGTCAAAAGGAATCTGCGCGGTGGCGATCAGCTTGTTATATGCGGTGCGCAATGCGTTTTCTTCCTGCATCAGGCCGATGATGCTCTCATTCATGCTCTTTAACTCATTTTCCATGGAAACAAACGCCACTTTTCCGATTTTCTCTTCCATCTCCCCACGATAAGGAGATTCATAGAACGCGCGGCGATAGCCGTTTTGCAGATTGGCAAGCTTCGGCTTCATTTCATCATAGCATTCCTGCTCCGCGCTGTAAAATTCATCGGTGGTATCGCCGTCATAACGGATATGCGCGATCGTCAGCATATCCGCCACCTCCGTGTAGGCTTTGTAAAATTCCTGATGAATCTGCCAGAGTTCTTCCGCGCTTTTTGCCGCTTTCACCCTATTTGTCAGTTCCAGCATCGTTTCCTGTGTTTTTTCGTAATCCACCCGCTCATAGGGCATGTCCTTAAATTTCATGACAAACTCTCCTCCTGCTTTTCTCATTCCTTATTTTGTCAGTATACCCGATTTTCATAAAAATCACAAGCTGCAGTTCAAAATGATACAGGCAGCGGAATGGATCGTTCCGCTGCCTGTATGTTTATTTTTGATATAGTTCTTCTTCAATCCGAAGCAGGCGATTGTATTTCGCAACCCGGTCCATCCGGCATGGCGCGCCCGTTTTGATCTGACCTGCATTGACGGCTACCACAATATCCGCGATGATGGCATCCTCCGTCTCCCCGCTTCTGTGGGAAATAATCGTCCGAAAACCGTTTTCCTTCGCCAGCCGGATCGCCGCAAAGGCTTCTGTCAGCGTGCCGATCTGGTTTACTTTCACCAGAATCGCATTCCCGGCATGCAGCTTAATTCCGGCGGAAAGCCGCTTTACGTTGGTGACAAAAAGATCGTCCCCCACCAGTTGAAGCCGGTGTCCCAGGCGCTGCGTCAGCTTCTGCCACCCGTCCCAGTCCTCTTCATCCAGTCCGTCCTCCAGGGAAAACAGCGGAAATTGTCCTGCCAGTTTTTCATAATAAGAGATCATCTCTTCGGCGTTCCGGCAGATTCTTTGCCCTTTCATTCTGCTTTCTCCCGGAAAATAGTAACATCCTTCCGTTTTATCATACAGTTCGCTGGCCGCCGCATCAATCGCTATTTTAATATCCTGCCCCGGCGCATAGCCGCTTTTCTGAATCGCCTCCACGATCAGGGAAAGCACGGCTTCCGAATCGGGAAGATCCGGCGCAAAACCGCCTTCATCTCCCACGCCTGTGGACAAACCCTTCTCCTTACAGATTCCTTTCAGATTGTGATAAATCTCCGCGCAGACGCGCAATCCCTCCGCAAAGCTTTCCGCCTGCATGGGAGCGATCATAAATTCCTGCAGATCCACCGTATTGTCCGCATGCTTTCCGCCGTTTAAAATATTCATCATCGGAACCGGCAATTCAAGCGTGTGAATGCCGCCCAGATATTGGTATAACGGCAGATGCAGCGCTTCGGCGGCCGCGCGGGCCGCCGCCATGGAAACGCCCAGACAGGCGTTCGCGCCCAGATTTTCTTTATTCTGCGTTCCGTCGCATTCCAGAATCAGTTCATCGATTCTCCGCTGGCAGGAAGCGTCCTGTTTTAAAAGCGCGTCCCGGATTTTCGTGTTGACATTGGCAACCGCCTTGCGGACACCCAGACCAAAATAGCGCACTTCTCCATCCCGCAGTTCCACCGCTTCAAATTGTCCTGTGGATGCGCCCGACGGGACGCAGGCCCGTCCGCAGACCAGTTCTTTTGTGATGGAATTCTCCACGATCACTTCGGCTTCCAGGGTCGGATTTCCCCGGGAATCCAGGATTTCTCTGGCATGTACTTCTTTAATCGGCAACGTTACGTTCATACTGTTTTCCTCGCTTTCCCATTTATCGCGTCAAAAACAGTATGCGCATATTGCGGCATTTTATCCCCGCACTGCCGCTTCCCGGATACTTTTTTCCACAAAAGCAGGCGTTTTTCCTTTCATAAAAAACAGATAAGGAATCTGGTAACGTTTGGCCACCGCTTCAGAACTCAGGGTAATCCCTACGTTAAACCGGTAGTCGCGCCCGATGGATTTAAATTCTTCTCCCGCCACCTGGGCCAGATCATCCGAATACAATGCCTTTAAAATCTCCGCAATCTGCTGCGGATCATCAAACGTGCAGACGATCTGCTGCTCCTCAATCTCTCCCGGCTCAAACAGCGCATTCCCGTCCTCATAGGCCGCGCCGTCGTAATAGTAATACGTTACTGTAATTTCTCTTACATCCTCCGCCGCCAGAAGGCTTTCTCTCTGCCCGGCGTCAATTCCGTTTTCGCAAAGCAGGGCAACGGTATCCTGAAATTCTCCATAAACCGGATAAGTCCAGACGTCGTCGATATACCTGCTGCCATTTTCCGACGGCAGGGTAAATTTCAGAATGCCGCAGGGAAGTTGTCCGGAAATCATCTGATAATCATAAGCTGCAAATTCTCTTCTGTACGTCTCCAGAAGCCGCTGCGCGTCTAACGTGTACAGATACTCCGTCTTTCCGTTATGATATACGATTTTCATCTGGTTAACCGCCTGCTCAAATTCCCCGCTGTTAATCTGATAGCGGATTTTCTGGTAAGAAGGATCCTGCATCAACGTATTGAGCGCGTCCGGCGTCACATTCCCGTCCGCATAAAACCGGCGGTAAACGGATCTGCCGTTTGTCAGATTATATCGGACGACGAAACACTTTGTTTCTACCCAGGCATCGCTCTTTTGCGCCTCCGCGTTATCCGTCGCCGCCTCCCGGCCGCTGTTATCCGGCATCTGAGCCGCCTGCCATGCCGACACCATCTCAAGCGCCGCATCGATGGTTTCCGGTTTTGTCGAATTCATATGCTCCAGCAGATCGTCCGCCGCCGTAATCCATCCCCCGTTTCTTTGCGTGAGATTGCTTCTTCCAAAATTGCTGTAATCATTTTCAAGCGTCACGCAAATGCTGGCCACTTTCTCTTTCTGCGGTATATAGCTGTCAAAACCCGTAAGGTCGAAACGGAAAACGCCCAGCAGAATCACGGCCGACGCCATACACACCGCCAGAAGAATTTTCCTGCCGACCGCCGCTTTCAATTCTCTTTCGTAAATAAGCTGGATCAGCGCATGTCCGATCAATACCGCACATACCGCGCCTGCAAACAGAAAGAAATTCCGGTCATCCGTAAATCCGCTCACAATCAGTCCGACCGCTACGGAAAAGGGAACCAGCATCAAAAACTCCAGCGCCGGCTTCACCGCCGGAAACGCGATGGCGCGATGATAACTTTCCGTTTTTCTTTTCCGAAACAGAAAATAGACCAAAAATCCGCTTACCACTGCCGCCAGCAGAAGCATGAGCGCCTCTGTTCCCAGATACGGACACCACTTAAAATCCCCTGAATAACCTATAATGGACCCCCCGCGATACCAGATCCTGCTGCATAAATTCAGATATCCGGTAAACGGACTAAGCCACGGCGCGTTCATCAGCCTGCTGTCGTCCGCGCGGCAATAGCTGACAAAAAACTGACTCTTCAGAGTGGAAAGCAACAGACGTCCCGCATACTCATACAAAAACAGAACGCAGCAGCCAAGCAGGGCCGTCAGCACATTCCCCGTCAGCATCACCGCCAGAAGCGCGACCTGATACATTGCTGTAAATGCCAGCAGGTTGACCAGAAAGGCAAGCAAAGAGCAGGACATCAGTTCCGCATTCATCACATGAAAAACTGCGCCGACGCACCAGCTAAGCAACAGATTGGGAAGATAGCAGACCGCAAACATCACAATTCCGTTTCCCCAGATCAGCACATAGCGCTTCGGCCCGGAAACCGGCACGCTCATATACAGATCCATTTTTCTTCTGTCATACAGAAAGGAAAAGCCCTGTACGGCAAAGAGAATGGCAAAAAAAGCTGCCGCCAATGCGAATATTTCAGAAAATCCCACATTCTCCGCAAACCTGCTCTGCATATATAAACGCTGTTCGATAAGTTCCTGCCCGGTTATCCCATAACCGGCCGCTTTATCGACTGCATTCTGCAGGCTTGTCAGTTCAATCAGATTCCAGACAGGCAGCAGCAAAAACATCGCCGCGAAACAAAGGACGAAAGTCCATCCCCTTCTCTTTATATTTTCTTTCCATTTAGCCCAATATAAGCTTTTTGACGTCATAGCCCTTGACCTCCGTTTCGCTGATAAAAATTTCTTCCAGTGATAATGGCAGCACTTCATGAAACAGGCAGTCTGCCGCCGCAAACATGGCGATCATTTCTTCTCTCGTTCCCCTCACCGTCAGCGTCACGAGCGATCCTCTCCGCTCCATCTTCACGATTTCCACCTGCTTTAAGACGCGTTCCTTTTCCTCCTCTGTGGAAAATACGCACTGCACCTTCTGGATATTACATTTCATTTCTTCCAGATCCTTTGATAAAAGTACGCCGCCCTGGTGCAGAAGTCCCACATGATCGCAGATATCTTCCAGTTCCCGCAGATTGTGAGAAGCGATAATCGGCGTAAATTCCCGCTCCTCCATTTCCTTTGCGAAAATGCTTTTCACGCCCTGGCGCATCACCGGATCCAGACCGTCGAAGGTCTCGTCACAATACAAATATTTTGTTTTCGCGCACAGTCCCGCGATGATGGCAAGCTGCTTTTTCATTCCTTTGGAAAAGGTATGGATCTTTCTTCTTCCGTCCAGCCCGAAATTCGCCAGATACAGATAATAGCTTTCTCTGTCAAAATTGCGGTAAACGCTGCTGTAATACTTTTCCATGTCCCGGGGAGTGGCATTCGTAAAATAGTAGGGCTCGTCCGCGATAAAAAACAATCTGGCCTTTGCGTGCATATTGTCATAAACCTGCATATTATCCACCAGAACCATTCCGCTGTCAGCCTTTAACACGCCCGCCATCAGGCGAAGCACAGTGCTCTTTCCCGCCCCGTTGGTGCCGATCAGCCCGAATACCGCGCCTTCCCGGATCGTCACGCTGACGTCCTTCACGGCCGCTATATCGCCAAATGATTTTGTTAAGTCCTTCAATTCAATCATAATGTCTCTCCCATCTGCTCTGCTGCATTTCCTGAGCCGGTAATTCTGTCGCACAGTTCCTGTCTGCTCATTCCCAGTTCCAGGGCCTCCCGCGTCAGTTCATCCAGCTTCGTATAAATTTCCTGGCAGCGGACCGCCTTCAGATTATCATCGTAGGCGACGAAATTTCCTCTTCCTTTCACCGTATAGATAAATCCGGTGCGCTCCAGTTCGCTATAGGCCCGCTGTATCGTATTGGGATTGATGGACAGTTCCACCGCCAGACTTCTGACGGACGGCATCTTGGCGTTTGGTTCTAAAACCCCTTTCAGGATCAGAGTTTGAAACTTGTCCACAATCTGCTCATACAAAGGCCTGGTATCCCGGTAATCCAGTATAATCATATGGTTTCCCTCCGGCACTGTTATGGTGTATGAATTGTATTGAGTGTACTATTTGTATCGATACACTTATGTTACAATGATCTTCTCATCCTGTCAAGTACAAAATGCAGCCTTCATACAGTAGAGCCATGCAGCCTCCGCGCTGCGGCCGTCTGCAGCAGAGAACAGGAAAACCCCTGCCGTTTCATCCGGCAGGGGTTTTTCTATCCTGTAGTATTACTGTTGACTTTCAAAATAAGCATCCAATTGCGCGTTGGCTTCTTCTACGATCTTATTCATTCCCACGCCTTCCAGCTTTTCCAGAAATTCCGGAAGCGCGGTTTCGGGATCCACAGAACCGACGCAGAGCGACAACGCA
The DNA here is from genome assembly GCA_030524745.1 of Eubacteriales bacterium. Taxonomy (GTDB): domain Bacteria; phylum Bacillota; class Clostridia; order Lachnospirales; family Lachnospiraceae; genus Gallintestinimicrobium. Next base: position 70,580 of record JAUNGC010000001.1, read on the forward strand.
TACTGGTTGGCCACATTCGCCGCCGCGGCCATTTCATTCTCAACGCCCGTTGCGTCAAAAACATAGCCAAACGCAGGAATTCCTTTGGCGCTCTGATAATAAGGAATGAAGGTTTCCGTGAAGAAATCCTTTCCTTCTCCCTCCTGAGGAGGCAGCAGCGTAATGTTGCCCATGCCGTTTCTCCAGGGAGTATAGTTATCATGCTCCTCCGTAAATACAACGAGTCCGTCGTCGTTCAGGTTGTAATGAACGCCTTCCACTCCGTACTCAAGCAGTGTGATCAGATACGGGTCGCTGTTTAACAGGTTCAAAAATGCCATCGCTCTTTCCGGATTTTTGGAAGCAGTTGAAATCGCCATCATCGCTCCCTGTGTGGAAGTCTTGTCAACATAAGGAGGCGTCTGGGGAACAAACGCGACCTCTATGCCTCTCTCCGCGCTGGCCTGCACTTCGTAACCGAGCGCATAAGACTGGGTGCCGAGCAGATACTGGGCCGTTTTCTGTTTTGCCAGAACGGTATCGCTCGCCGTCTGCGGATTGCCCAGGGCAGGATCAATATAGCCCGCCAGATAATACTCGCGCGTCTGTTCTGCAAATTTCCTGAATTCTTCGGTTGCAAAACGGTTATTCACTTTGCTTCCGATATCCGTGGAAACATCCGTAGGGTCAATGTAATAGGACAGCAGGTTGATACTGCCCACATCGCCGTTTACGATAATGGAGTTGGTGACCAGTCTCTCCAAAACCATGCCTTCCGCGTTCAGCGGATAAAAGTCTTCGCCCTCTCCCTCTTTTACGGTCTGCAAAATATCGCCAAAGCTGTAATAATCACGGCTCTTGATGTCGTCCAGGGTATAACCGTATTTTTCAAGCAATGTCACATTCACGTCCCAGGTATTCTGAATTGCGAAGTCTTTATAAACCGGAACCGCATAAACGCCGGTTCCCTCCGAACCTTCGATGACAGCCCCCTCCTTTAAAACGTCGGGAAGCAGATTCCACACATCCTGGCCGTACTGCTCGATCAGATTGTTCTCCGGATCGTCCAGGCGAACCCATGCGCCTTTTTTCGCATACTGGTTATATTCGTCCAAAGACCAGGAACAGGTGAAATAAATATCAATATCATCGCCGCCGTTGATCGCCAGGGTCGAGCCTTCGTCAAAATCGCCCCATGTGCCCCAGATCGGCTCCAGCGTTACATTCAGTTTCTCTCCAAGATACTCATTCACTTTTTCCATCACGGCGCTGTCATCCGTAACGTTGCTGCCATGCAGATACCACCTTAACGTGACGGGCTCCGAAATATCCAGCGCGGCTGCCTCTGCCGTTTCTTCCTGCGCACCCTGCTCTGTTGCAGCCTCCTTTGTATCGGAACCGGCGTTTTCCGTCTCGCTGCCGCAGCCGGATAGCAGACCTGTAATCATCGTTACGGCAAGTAATAAAGCGGCTGACCTTCTTCTTTTCATTTAGCTTCCTCCTTAAATTGAAATCATATTTTTCTGCCCGCATTCCCGCGCGCAAGTTTCTCTATGGCAACTCGATCCAACAGCCCGGCCTCTCCAAAGCCATTCTTCCCGCCTGCTGCATCGCCATAATTTCCAACGTGTCTTCTCTGCTCACCGGCGGTCTTCCGCCGTCAAAAAACTGAAGCAATTTCAGCATAAAATTCAGATAATAATCCGTTACGGCAATTTCCTGCAGGCCCAGCCTGTCGGACCGTGAAAAAGCCGAAAGGGCAGCTTGTCTCCCTGGTGAAAAAAGCAGGTCCTGTCATCCTCGTATTCATATACGATCTGCTTTAAGCCGTTTATGTCCTGCGCCATACATCTCTTTGCCCCGACTCCCATCAACGTTTCCAGCATTTCAAACTGATGGACGGAATAATTGACCATATCCCCCGGCCCCTGGGAACTGCAATACTTTACGTTCTCCTGAATCTGCGACTGAAAGCACAGCAATTCCATGCAGAAACGCTGGGCCGAGCAACTGAAAACCGGCGTGCGATAAGCTTCTGCCAGATCAAACATTCTTACCGCGGCTTCATATGTCGGCGCGAAGGTTTTATCACAATATACCGGCTTCCCGCTCATCAGCGCTTTCTTTGCCAGTTCTTCATGGACCAGACAGTTATCCGCGCACATCACCATAATGGCGTCAGACTTCTCGATCAGTTCTTCATAGGCGTTGCAGCGCTGTATCCCCTGCGCTTTGCACCACTCGTCGCCGGATATGCCCTCTCCGGGATGGTCCCGCCATGCATAAGCATAGGCTGTTTCGGCAGAAATACCATATAAGCCGGACGCCAGCCTTATGTAAAAAGGATAATGATTTGTATGCCAGTTATCCAGATAATCATCCACAAAACCAATCTTCATGCTATGCTCCTCTTTTTGTGTAAACGTTTTCTGAAAAGGTTTACATTTAGTATCATAACGTAGCATCCTGTTTTTGTCAAACAAAAAAACCGGATGGATTTTTGTATATAATGCACAAAAATCCCCGTCACATGCCATCATACATGTGACGGGGATTCATCATTTCGCTTTTACTTCTTAATCAGCAGCGACTTTCCGGTCATTTCCCTGGGCTGTTCTTTTCCCATAATCTCAATCAGGGTAGGAACGATATCAGCCAGACAGCCGCCTTCCCGCAAACCGTAATTCTCATCGTAATTTACCAGGATGAACGGCACGGGATTCGTGGTATGCGCAGTAAAAGGAGCGCCTGTCTCATAATCCACAAGCTGTTCCGCGTTGCCGTGGTCCGCACAGATGAACAGCACGCCGTCCACCTCTTTGATTGCCGCCACCGCTCTGCCGACGCACTCGTCAACGGCTTCGATCGCCTTGATTGCCGCAGCCTCCACACCGGTATGTCCGACCATATCCGGGTTTGCAAAGTTAATGATGATTACATCATATTGGCCGGATTTGATCGCTCCCACCAACTTATCGCACACCTCATACGCGCTCATCTCCGGCTTGAGGTCGTAGGTTGCCACATCCTTGGGAGAATTTACCAGAATGCGGTCCTCTCCTTCGTTGGGCTCTTCCACGCCGCCGTTGAAGAAGAAGGTGACATGCGCATATTTCTCGGTTTCCGCAATGCGCGCCTGCTTCATGCCGTTTGCGGCCAGCCATTCGCCGAAAGTATTGGTAACGGCGATCTTATGGAACGCCACTTCCTTATTCGGAATGGTAGGATCGTATTCGGTAAAGCATACATAAACCAGATCCAGTCTCTTCTCTCTCTCAAATCCCGTAAACTCATCGTTGCAGAACGCGCGGGTGATCTCTCTTGCGCGGTCAGGACGGAAGTTGAAAAATACGACGGAATCGCCGTCCTTAATGGTCGCCACGGGAGCGCCGTTTTCCACAACAACCGTGGGCTTTACAAATTCATCCGTCTCCTGTCTGTCATAGGAAGCCTGAATGCCTTCCGGACCGCTGGCGGCGGTAAGGCCCTCGCCCTTTGTCATCGCTTTATAAGCATATTCCACTCTGTCGTAGTTATTATCTCTGTCCATCGCGTAGTAACGGCCCATCACGGAAGCGACCTTGCCCACGCCGATTTCCTTCATCTTCGCTTCCAGCGCTTCCACATATTCCTTGCCGCTTGCAGGCGGGGTGTCCCGGCCATCCAGGAAGCAGTGCACATATACTTTTTCAAGACCGTTTCTCTTTGCCAGTTCCAGAAGGCCGTAAATGTGGGTATTGTGGCTGTGAACGCCGCCGTCCGAAACCAGGCCGAACAGATGCAGGGAAGAGTCTTTTTTCTTGCAGTTATTCACCGCATCCAAAAGCGCAGGATTCTCAAAGAAAGTTCCGTCCTGAATCTCTTTGGTGATTCTGGTCAGTTCCTGATACACGATGCGCCCTGCGCCCATGTTCAGATGTCCGACCTCGGAGTTGCCCATCTGTCCGTCCGGAAGTCCGACCGCCATGCCGCTGGCATATCCCTTCACGAAAGGATATTTGCTCATCAGCTCATCCATTACAGGCGTTTTGCCTTCTGCAACCGCGTTATGCTCTTTGATATCATTGAGGCCGTAGCCGTCAAGGATCATTAAAACAACAGGTTTTTTGCTCATCATCCATTCTCCTTATCATATTGATGTTGTATATCAGCCGTTTTCGTCTCTGCGTATGCAGAAACATCGTCAGCCATTTGTTCCCATACCGGCGGTTCACGCCCGATTCCTCATGTTCCACCGTCCAAAGGAATTATACACAATTTTCAACTGCGGCGCAAGTGATAAGACGACGGTTTTAAAGCGCCATTTTCCCCGCAATCAGTACGTTTTGCCTAACGCAAATTATAATTGCCTTTTTGGGAGAAAATGTTACAATCCATATAATACTTTCTATCGCTTCGGCAGACCTCAGTCATGATATAGCCTGCCCGGCCGGAGGAACAAGATATGATTTCCTTTTTCGCAAAACTTTTCATCAAAAATTACAACGACACAAAGCAGCCTGCAGTGCGCCAGGCTTACGGTATGCTCTGCGGTATCGCCGGCATTTGCCTGAACCTGCTTTTATTCGCAGGAAAAGGGCTGGCCGGTTTGCTGAGCAATTCCATCTCCATCACGGCGGACGCATTCAACAACCTGTCCGACGCCGCGTCTTCGATCATCACGCTGCTGGGCTTTAAAATGAGCGGCCAGGAAGCGGACCCCGGCCACCCTTTCGGCCATGGACGAATCGAGTATCTCGCGGGGCTTTTCGTATCCGGCATCATTCTGGTTATGGCCGTGGAACTGATCAAAACATCCGTTCAGAAAATTCTGCATCCCCAGGAACTGGCCTTTAACCCGGCAGCAGTCGGCATCCTGGTCATCTCCATCCTGATTAAGCTGTATATGCATCTCTACAACAAAAAGATCGCGGAAAAAATCGACAGCGCCGCCATGCGGGCGACGGCCGTCGATTCCTTAAGCGACGTTCTGGCCACCACCGTCGTTCTGGCCGCCACGCTGGCGGAACATTTTGCGGGACTGCGTATCGACGGATGGTGCGGTATTCTGGTCGGACTATTCATCTGCTACGCGGGCATCAACGCCGCCCGGGACACCATCAATCCGCTTTTGGGCCAGCCTCCGGAAAAAGAATTTGTACAGCGCATTGAACAGATCGTTCTCTCCCATCCCGAAATCCTGGGCATTCACGACCTGATTGTGCACAACTACGGACCGGGACGGACTATGATTTCCGTACATGCGGAAGTTTCCGCCGCCGGCGATATTCTCACCCTGCACGATACCATCGACAATATTGAGCGCCAGCTTCAGACGGAACTGCAATGCAGCGCCGTCATACACATGGACCCCATCGTTACAGACGATGCCGAGACCTCCCATTTAAAGGACATGATGACCGCGGTGATCAAAGAAATGTCCCCAAGTCTGTGTCTCCATGATTTCCGCATCGTGAAAGGCCCGACCCACACCAATATCATTTTCGACGTACTGGTTCCCTATCACTTTAAAATGAGCGATAATCAAATCCGGGCCTTTATCGAGAAGCGGGCAAAAGCAATCGATCCTGCGTACTACACCATCATCAATATTGACAAAGATTTTACGTGAAATTTTTTTAAAAATAAGGGATTGACAGTTTTATCCTTAAGTGCTAATGTGAACTCATGCGATGCAAAATTTGAAAGAAAAGGAGGCAGAAACATGTTATTGTACGCAGAACAAATCCGAAGTATTCATAATTTAACAGATGACAATGTGACGATTGCCTCCGGCATTTGTGTTTATTAGATTCCCGGTTTTTGTTTCTATAACACAGTATATGACGCCGCAGCAATCTCATGCTGCGGCTTTTTATGTCCCATGCCGATATGTTTATGTGTGCAGTTTACTCCCGAATTTGAGACTGCCCGCGTAACTTACAGCATGCGCATAGCGAATCCGGCCGCAGGAGTTTTCTCCTACGGCCTTTTTATTATATTCCACAAGGGGGTTCTATGAAAAAATTATCATTCTATCTCAAACAGCATATTCCGGGCTATTCGCTCGGCATCCTTTCCATGGTGATCGCCGTTTCCCTGGATCTGCTTTCACCGCAGTTGACCCGCCACATTATAGACGACGTCATCGTCGGCGGTCAGATCAGGCTGCTTGCGCCGCTTCTTCTCGGCATTTTCGGGGTCGGCGCCGGACGCCTTGTCTTCCAGTATACCAAAGAATTCACCTTTGACAGGCTGGCAGCCACCATTGCGACCGATATGCGGCGGGATCTGTTTTCGCATATTCAGTCCCTGAGCACGGAATTTTTTGACCGCACGCAGACGGGCGAACTGATGGCAAGGGTAAAAGACGATATCGACCGCATCTGGAATGCGCTCGGCTATGTCAGCATGCTTCTTCTGGAAGTGGTTTACCATGTCACCGTCATCCTCTTTTGCATGTACAGTTTGAACTGGAAGCTGGCTCTCATCCCCACCTGCTGCATGATTTTCTGCGGAATTCTGGCCTTTTTGATGGAAAGCAGGCTGGGAGAGGTCTATGAAGAAATCAGCGAAGAGAACGCGGCTCTGAATACGGTCGCGGAAGAAAACCTGACCGGCGTGCGCACGGTAAAAGCGTTTGCCAGAGAGAAATTTGAAATCAGGAAATTTCTTTCCCATAACCAGCGCTATTATGATCTGAATATGAAACAGTCCAAAATTTTTATCCGCTATTCGCCCTGGTTTTCCCTGGTCAGCAAGCTGCTTCCTCTGCTGGTTCTCATGGTCGGCGGCTACTTTTACATCAGGGGCGAACTGACGCTGGGCAGTCTCGGCGCTTTTGTGGAATACTCCAACAATATCGTCTGGCCTATGGAAATGCTGGGCTGGCTTTCCAACGACTTTTCCTCCGCGGTCGGAAGCTACCGGAAAATCAAACGGATTTACGACGTGAAGCCCGTAGTCACCCAGAAGGAAACTCCCGTCGTTCTGGACCGCGTGCAGGGGGACATCCGCTTTGAACACGTTTCCTTCCACAAGGCCGATATGCACGAGATTCTTCATGATATCAGTTTTCATGTGGAAGCCGGCAAAACCATCGGCATTATGGGGGCCACCGGCAGCGGAAAGACTTCCATCATTCAGCTTTTGGACCGTCTTTACGATGCGACCGAAGGCGCTATATATCTAGATTCGGTAAATATTAAAGACCTTACCCTGGAACAACTGCGCGGCAGCATTTCCACCGTCATGCAGGATGTTTTTCTCTTCTCCGATACGATCCATGAAAATGTGATCCTCGGAAAAAAGAACCAGGTATCCTCTCAGGACGTAAGGCTCGCTTCCAGGGCCGCCCAGGCGTCCGGCTTCATCGATCAAATGGAAGAACAGTATGATACCGTTATCGGGGAACGGGGCGTCGGACTTTCCGGCGGGCAGAAGCAGCGAATCAGCATCGCAAGAGCGCTGGCAAAGCATTCTCCGATTCTGGTTCTGGACGATTCCACCAGCGCGCTGGACATGGAAACGGAATTTGCCATCCAGCAGGCGCTCAAAGACTTAACCGATACGACAAAAATTATCATCGCGCACCGCGTCAGCGCGGTAAGGCACGCGGACGAAATTATCGTCCTGGAGGACGGACATGTAGCGGAACGCGGTACGCATGAACAACTGCTTGCCCAACAGGGACTCTATTATCAAACCTACCAGGCGCAATACGGCTCCTGGTTGAACAGGGAAGCGGAGGGTTAAAAGAAAATTCTTTCAATCCGGACTTCGCGCACAGGCGCAAGGTCCCTTCCGAAAAATATAATGCCGCCTGCGCGGCAGAATGAGAGGAAATTATGGCTTACAATTCCTATAAAGACGATGAGAAAACCACAATTGAAGCCGGTAAAATGAAGACGCTGCTGCGCCTCTTCTCCTACATGCTTCATTATTCCGGCCAAATCTTCATCGTGCTCTTAATCATGGCTTTCTGCGTTTTTGTCAGCCTGCTGAACCCGCTGATAATCGAAGCTGCCATCGACCGTCATATTTCAACCGGAGACATCAGGGGACTGTTTTCCCTGATCGGTCTTGCAATCGCGCTGAACGTGCTCATGATTCTTGGCATCAAGCTGCGCATGTGGATCATGGCGAAGGTATGCAACAGCGTTCTTCTGACGATCCGGCAGCAGCTTTATACGCACATTCAAACGTTGGATTTTAATTTTTTTGACAGCCGTCCCACCGGAAAGATCCTCGCCCGCATCATCGGCGATATCAATTCCTTAAAGGACGTGCTGAGCAACTGCGTCACCACGCTGATCCCGGATTTTATCACAATCTGCGCCGTCGTAGGGATCATGTTCGCCAAAGACGCCACACTGGCGGCCGCATCCTTAATCAGCATCCCGTTTATGGCAATCTGTATCTGGTTCATTCAGGTATATTCCCATAAACGCTGGCAGCTCTACCGGAAAAAATCATCCAACTTGAACGCTTTTGTACATGAAGATTTATCCGGTATCCGCATCATTCAGAGTTTCACGGCGGAGAAGGAAACCTATCAGACCTTTGAAGAACTCACTTCAGAGCACCGGGATTCGTTCATCCACGCGGTGCGCTTAAGCGACGCTTTCGGCGCGGTGGTGGACTTTTGCTGGGGAGTCGGCACCGTCTCTTTGTACTATACGGGAATCGTCATTCTGGGCGCAGACAAAGTTTCCGTTGGTACGCTGATCGCTTTTGGCTCCTATATTTCAATGTTCTGGCATCCGATCATGAACCTGAGCAATTTTTACAACCAGATCATCACCAACATTGCCGGAGCCGAGCGCATCTTTGAAATTCTGGATACCAAACCACAGATTACCGACGCGGACGAAGTGACCGCGCTTCCCCCCGTCGAAGGGGCCGTGACTTTTGAAGATGTGTCCTTCTCCTATGACGGCAGCACCAAAGTGTTAAATCACGTGAATTTCCGGATCAAACCGGGCGAGACTATCGCCCTCGTCGGCCCTACGGGCGCGGGAAAAACAACGATTGTCAACCTGATCAGCCGTTTCTACGACATCCAGGAGGGCAGCATTTATATCGACGATTATGATTTGAAAAAAGTATCCATAGAAAGCCTGCGCAAGCAGATGGGCGTCATGACGCAGGACAATTTCCTTTTTTCCGGCACGATCAAAGACAATATCCGCTATGGAAAACTGGACGCCACCGACGAAGAAATCATTGCCGCCGCCAAGGCGGTAAACGCCCATGACTTCATCATGAAGCTGGAAAAAGGATACGATACGGAACTGACGGAACGCGGCGGCGGTTTGTCCATCGGGCAGCGGCAATTGCTGGCCTTTGCCCGCACCATGGTATCCGATCCCCGCATTCTGATTCTGGACGAAGCGACCAGCAGTATCGACACCAATACGGAACTCCTGGTACAGGAAGGCATCGAGCATCTGCTGGAGGGGCGCACTTCCTTCGTGATTGCGCACCGTCTTTCCACCATCCAGAAAGCGGACCGTATCTTCGTCGTCGACGACGGCCGGATCATTGAAGAGGGCAACGCCCAACAGCTTCTGGCCAAAAAGGGATTTTACTACAATCTCTACATGAGCCAGTTTAAGAACGTGGAATAAAAACATTCGGCCGCGTCCTGCGGCATACAAGCTTTTCCTAAAACTACAGGAGCGCCGGGAGAAAACTTTTCCCGGCGCTCCTTTTTTGTACGGCCATTACTATTTCCGTTTATTCCATATCATCATCAGGGTTCCGCTTTTGACGGTAACGGACGCTTCTTTTCCGACAAATTCGTTGGAAATACCGATCGGATAGCTGTTCGTAATCACCGCATCGTGCAGTTCGTATTTCAGATTGGAAAGCGTGACGCCCTCCGCCCGGTCTCCCATGGAAAACAGCGATAAAAGCCCTTTCGTTTCTTCATGAAAACGGATCGTCTCATCCTTTGCTACCAGAATCATTCCGGAATCGTCAATCAGATACCCGACAGCGCCGCACTCTTTCAAATATTTCAGGCATTGGATGTTGGCAATCGTATGTTCCACTCTTCCGCCCTGTCCGCCGTAAATATGGAATTCCCGGCATCCCTCCTGCAGTCCCGCGCGAATCGCCGCCAGCATATCCGTGTCATCCTTTTCCACCGGAAGCACGATCAGGCGTTTCGGATCAATTTTCTGTATTCCGGCAAGTTCCTCCGCTTCCTTTTCCCCGATGGAATCAAAATCCCCCAGAATCAAATCCGGCACAATTTCCAGCGCTTTACAGTAAATATAACCGCCGTCCGCCGCAATTACATAGTCATCCTCTCTCACCAAAATCTTCGATACATTTAACTCTCCCGCACCGATAATGATACAACGTCTCATCTTCTCTCCTGTCATCCGCCTGCCCTGTCTGGCAGCACCCACCTCAGTGAATCAGTTTCTTTTGGCTCCATTTTCCGGAAAGATACCGGCCAAATGATATGAAAAAGTTCGCCGCCCAGCCCATGGGCACCGCATACCATACTGCCGCCACTCCCCAGTAGGGAGCGCACAAATTTGCGACCGCCACCCGGATCGCCAGATTCACCAGATTGGCCGCCGTAAACACCGCCACATCTCCGGAACCGCGCAACACGCCGTCCGCCGTGGCTTTTAACCCGATCCACACAAAGAAAAAAGCGATAAAGGACAGATAGGAAACGCCTGTGGAGTAGGCCTGGGTATTTGCTTCTCCATTCATAAATATCCCGATAATCTGGTAACGGAACAGAAGAAGGATCACGCAGATGAATACGGCAAATCCATAGACCATAAAACGCGCGGCACGATATCCCTGTCTGACGCGTTCCGGCCGCCCGGCTCCCATGTTCTGCGCCGTAAAGGTGGATACCGCGTTTCCTGTTGCGATCATCGGCACAATACAGATGGAATCAATTCTCGATCCCGCCGTATACCCGGCCAGAACAGAAGACCCAAAACCATTGACCACAGACTGCACCAAAAGCATGCCGACAGAAACAATGGATTGCTGCAGCATCGTAGGAACGGCTACTTTTATCATCCTGCCCAGCATGGAAACGTCAAACAGTCTCCCTCCGCCCGTATCTGAAATTTCCTGTTCTTCCGGCAGACTCTCCTGTTCCTCCCCGTACCCTTTCAATTTCGCCAAAAGCAGGCAAAAAGAAATAACAGCGGAAATCCCCTGCGCCAGCACCGTCGCAATCGCAACGCCGGCAACGCCCAGCGCAAACTGCGTCACAAACAGAATATCCAGCGCTACGTTCAGCACAGAAGAAAAAATCAGAAGATACAACGGCGTTCCGGAATCTCCCGTCGCATTGAACATCGCCGCGAGGACATTGTACATAAACAAAAAAGGCAGTCCGCAAAAGTAAATCTTTAAGTAAATTCCTGCCTGATCCAATATATTCACCGGCGTCTTAAGGATCCTTAAAATGCCGCCGGAGAATCCAAGTCCGAACAGTGCCAGCACAACGCTCACCAGAAGAAAGGTAATTAATGCCGTAAATATCGAAGTTTTCATCTTCCGGTATTTCTTTGCGCCCAGATATTGTGAAGTAATAATCGAGGAACCGTTTCCGCCGCCAATGGCAATCATCACAAAAACCGTGGTCAGCGCATAGGAGGCTCCTACCGCCGCAAGCGCATCCTCTCCGATAAAGCGCCCCACGATCGCGGAGTCCGCCATATTATAAAACTGCTGAAAAAGATTCCCCAAAATCATAGGAAGCGCAAAGAAGAACAACGTTCTTCCCGGCGCATCCTCAATCATATTCCGCTTATTCTTTCTGTCTCTTTTCATTCGACCCGCCCCAGTCATAAATCATATTCGCTTCCATTCCTTCTGCAGTATATATCTTTTCCGCAAAGCGATAATTCATCCTGGAAACCACATTCGTATTATCCGTAGCGATTCCGCTCACCATCGTGTTCCAATAAACAATCTCATATTCCGTATGGGGATAGTAGTGTCCGCGTTCATAAGCGGGCGCATATTCGATACTGCTCCTCTGCACGCCCAGATCCTTCATTTTCTGTCCCAGCACACGGATTGCGCCTGTAGGCTGCGCCAGCACATCATCTTCCACATAGGAAAACATCCATTGGCCATCCACCTGTAAAAACACAATCGCTTCTTTCGTCACCGGCACATAGGCGTCGCCATGCCAGTATTCCATGCTGCCCTCAATGAAGGCGTCCCGGATCGCCGTATATTCTTCCGACACGATAAACGATTTCGCCGCTTCAAAATTACCCGCCTCAAATTCTGCGAACATCGGCGCAAAATATGCGCTCACCTCCGCCTGCTTATCCAGGCAGGCAATCAATTCGGCCGCTTCCGAAACGCCGGCAGCTTCCGCCCGCTCCAGAATACTTCTGTACGCGTCGGCATTGAAAATGCTCATATATACTTTCGATGCCTGAATGACTGCGCATTGAGAAAGGATCTGCCCATAGGTTGCCGGATCCGCCTCCGCCAGAAGAAGCATTCTGTCCATAAAGGACGCATACTGGCTGAATGTTTCGCTTCCATCCAGTCCGTCCAGCATCATCCTGCTGCTGTCCTCCTGAATCAGAATGCGCTGCGCGCAGGTTTGCAAAAGTCCCAGCGCGTTCTCATTCCCCGGCGCCTTCTCCAATACGTCCAGACACTGATTCATAGATGCGAAATCCGCCGTACCTTCGTTAATCGCATTCACCACGCCGTTTAAAACCGTAGCTGTATAATTCTGCAAAAGGACCTCGTCTCCCGTCGCTTCATATCCTTCCAGCAAGATCTCTTCCGCGTCCTCATACCTGGCCTGTGCGACATAATCGTCCGCCAGTCCGCGATATGCCTTTATACTCGTTTCATCAAGGGACAAAACCTCCGAATATGCCTCTTCCGCATGAACATAGTCCATTTCGGTCATATATTCCATCGCTTCGTTCAGCTTTCTTCCCGCTCTTGTACCGGGAAGATTCCAATAAATCAGCGTGCTTCCCGCCGCTGCCGCAACGACAATGGCCGCGGCTCCGATCATAATTCTCTTCTTTTTCGCCCTTTTTGATCTGCTCCTCATTTTCCGCTCCGTCCAAACATATACGATCTGTCTTCATACAACAAAACCGCTTACAAATATAAAGCCATAAAAAAAACTGCCATTTTCTTTCGTACAGTCCAGACGATATTTTAACAACTTTTTCCCCGTCTTGTAAAGACTATTTTATAAAAAACACAGATTTTCCATATTTATCGCAGCCGCAATATATTCTTAGGGACTTAGCCGCAAGCGCAAAGTCCTGCACCAAACCGTTACGATTATCCCCAAAACCAACGCCATGCAGCGTCTCCCCAAAAATATCCCAGCGCCATTCCCGCGCATAAAAACGGACCAAAAGGAAAGACGTCCCGTCTTCCCTTTTTCCCCGTAATCCACAACGCCAGCCCACAAATGCCTCCGCTCACGATCCCGAATACAAAAGCTGTCGCTATGAGCCGCGCGCCCAGAAACAATCCGCCTGCCGCCATCAGTTTGATATCACCGCCGCCAAAGGCTTTCGGCGCCGCCATGGAAATGAAAAGTATCGGCAGACTCACCGCAAGCATACCGGCTATTCGGGATGTAAGACCGGTCTCCGGCATCGTAAAAACGGATACCGCTCCCACTGCCGCCACCGCCCAAACCAGCCCGTCCGGAATTTTCATCGTTTTTTGATCCATCCGGGCTATGACAGCCAGCAATGTGAAAAAACTGATTAAAGTCAACAGCTTCGGCATAAAAACCTCCTTTACGCGCCGCTGCTTTTCATTTTATTTCACCGATCAATTCCTCCAGCGGCAATTCCAGAGCGTCACACAAACGCATTACTGTATAAATACCCGGATTTTTCGTCGATCCGTCCACAATATGCAGAAGCGTGGTCAGCGGCACTCCCGAACTTCTCGAAAGCATATAAAAGGTCCATCCTTTCTTTGTGCTGACTTCTGTCAGCTTACTTCCGATTCTGTTCTCTCTGATTCTGTTTTCATTCATTTTTGTTCCCCTTGGCATATTGACCTCCTTTGTATTTGCCGATTCATTATTCCCAAATTCGGACATCTATCTGTTTATTCCTGCCAGGAAACAAAAAGACACATTTTTTCAAAAAAAATTCCACAGACCGCACTTACGCGCAATCCGTGGAATCCTGTAAGCCTTCACCGGCCGAATGATTCCGGATTAATCCGGCAAATCAATAGTTCACGATCTTTCCGAAGTCAGCCTTTAAAGACGCGCCGCCTACGAGACCGCCGTCGATATCGGGCTGTGCGAATAATTCCGCCGCGTTTGCCGCGTTTACGGAACCGCCGTACTGAATGCGGACAGCCTCTGCCGTATCCGTATCATACATCTCGGCGATGCAGTCACGAATGCCCTTGCAGACTTCTTCCGCCTGCTCGGTCGTGGCCGTCTTGCCTGTGCCGATTGCCCAAATAGGCTCGTATGCGATCACCATGCTCTTCACCTGATCCGCTGTGATATCTGCCAGATCGGATTTGATCTGCAGTCTGATCCAGTCCATTGTGACGCCCATTTCTCTCTGCTCCAGAGTTTCGCCGCAGCAAAGGATCGGTGTGAGGCCGGCTTCAAAAGCCTTCTTCACTTTCTTGTTCAGCAGCGCATCGTCCTCTTTGAAGTAGTCGCGTCTCTCAGAGTGGCCGATAATGACATATTTCACGCCGGCGTCTACCAGCATAGCCGCAGAAATTTCTCCGGTATAAGCGCCTTTTTCTTCAAAATACATATTCTCAGCGCCGACTTCAACGTTCGTGCCCTTCACCGCTTCCACAACGGGAACAATATCAATTGCGGGCACGCAATATACAACGTCAACATCGTCAGATACTACCAGATCTTTTAAGGTAGCGCATAATTCAACAGCCTGGCTGGGAGTCATATTCATTTTCCAGTTGCCGGCTACAATTTTTCTTCTTGCCATGGGAATCCATCTCCTCACTTATATGGGGCAGCGGCCTGTCACGGCTGCCGCCCTGTTTTTTATTTAAAGGAACCTTCGCAACCGCTTCGCTTGTTGCGAAGTAGCGATTGATTGCTCGCTTTTAGCGGGCTCGCGCCTAAAGGAACCTTCGCAACCGCTTCGCTTGTTGCGAAGTAACGCTTAATCGCTCGCTTTGGGCGGGCTCGCAATTAAGCTTACTTGTCGTCAGCCGCCGCTACGCCGGGCAGTTCTTTGCCTTCCAGGAATTCCAGAGAAGCGCCGCCGCCGGTTGAAATGTGGCTCATCTTGTCTGCAAATCCGAGTTGGTTCACTGCCGCTGCGGAATCGCCGCCGCCGATTACCGTGATTGCATCCGTTTCTGCCAGCGCTTTTGCTACTGCAATCGTACCTGCTGCCAGCGTGGGGTTCTCAAATACGCCCATCGGTCCGTTCCACACAACGGTCTTAGCGGACTTCACCGCATCAGCGAACAGTTCCTGTGTCTTAGGTCCGATGTCCAGTCCTTCCATATCAGAAGGAATCTTATCGGCATCCACATAAGATATCTCGATCGGTCCGTCGATCGGATTCGGGAATGCCGCCGCGATTGTGGTGTCAACGGGAAGCAGAAGTTTCTTGCCGAGGCTTTCTGCTTTTGCAAGCATCTCTTTGCAGTAATCCAGCTTGCTGTCATCCACGAGAGAGTTACCAACCTCATAGCCCTGCGCCTTTAAGAAGGTGAACGCCATGCCGCCGCCGATGATCAGGGTATCGCACTTCTCCAGCAGATTGGAGATAACATTTAACTTATCCGCAACCTTAGCGCCGCCAAGGATTGCCACGAAAGGTCTTACCGGGTTTTCAACCGCATTGCCCAGGAAGTTGATTTCCTTCTGCATCAGATAACCAACCGCATTCTCGCCGCCCTTTTCCGTGATGAATTTGGTTACGCCGGCAACGGATGCATGCGCTCTGTGGGAAGAACCGAAAGCGTCGCATACATATACGTCAGCCAGATCAGCCAGTTCTTTGCTGAACGCCTCGCCGTTCTTTGTCTCTTCTGCGCCGCGGAAACGGGTATTCTGCAGAAGAACCACATCGCCTTCCTGCATTGCTGCAACCGCCGCGGTAGCAGCCTCGCCTGTCACGTTGTAATCCGCAACAAACTTCACTTCCTTGCCCAGCTTCTCGGACAGTCTTGCCGCTACAGGCGCAAGGGACTCGCCTTCATTGGGGCCGTTCTTTACTTTGCCAAGATGGGAGCAGAGAATTACCTTGCCGCCGTCGTTAACCAGCTTCTGAATGGTAGGCAGCGCTGCCACAATACGGGTTTCATCCGTAATCACGCCGTTCTTCAGCGGAACGTTAAAATCGCATCTTACAAGAACTCTCTTGCCCTTTACGTTGATATCATCAACGGATTTCTTATTTAAGCCCATGATCAGGACCTCCTTATAATAATTTGTCATGAAAAGGGGTCCGGTCCTACAGACCGGACCCCTCAGTGAGCCTATGTCTTAAAACTGCTGCATTGTGAAAATACAGCCTGTCCTATACAAGCCCGGCATACATCAAAAAGTACGCTTTACAAACTTTCAGGTGTCGGAAATTAAACGTTCAGCAGTTTGCCGAAGTGCTTGATTGTACGAACCATCTGGCTTGTGTAAGAATTCTCGTTGTCATACCAGGAAACAACCTGAACTTCTGCAAGATCGTCGTCGATAGGCAGAACCATGGTCTGAGTAGCATCGAACAGAGAACCAAATCTCATGCCGATGATATCGCTGGATACGATTTCGTCTTCGTTGTAGCCGAAGGACTCGTTAGCTGCCGCTTTCATAGCTGCGTTGATCGCATCCTTGGTAGGAGCGCCTTTTACTACTGCTGTCAGGATCGTGGTGGAACCTGTAGGAGTAGGAACGCGCTGTGCGGAACCGATCAGCTTGCCGTTCAGTTCAGGAATAACAAGGCCGATAGCCTTTGCTGCGCCTGTGCTGTTGGGAACGATGTTCACTGCAGCCGCGCGGGATCTTCTCAGATCGCCTTTTCTCTGAGGGCCGTCCAGAGTCATCTGGTCGCCTGTATAAGCATGAATTGTGCACATGATACCGGACTGGATCGGGAATGCATCATTCAGAGCCTTTGCCATAGGAGCCAGGCAGTTTGTTGTGCAGGAAGCTGCGGAAATGATGGTATCCTCATTTGTCAGAGCCTCATGGTTAACGTTGTAAACGATAGTAGGCAGATCATTGCCTGCAGGAGCGGAAATGATAACGTGCTTAGCGCCTGCATCGATATGAGCCTGTGCTTTTGCCTTGGAGGTATAGAAGCCTGTGCACTCCAGAACAACATCTACGCCGATCTCGCCCCAGGGAAGTTCTGCTGCGTTTGCCTTCGCATAAATCTTGATCTCTTTGCCGTCAACCGTGATGGAATCTTCTCCAGCCGTAACCTTATCAGCCAGCGCATATCTGCCCTGTGTGGAATCATATTTCAGTAAGTGAGCCAGCATCTTGGGAGATGTTAAGTCGTTGATTGCAACGATTTCAAATCCTTCAGCGCCGAACATCTGTCTGAAAGCCAGACGACCAATACGGCCAAAACCATTAATTGCTACTTTTACTGCCATTTTAGTTTCCTCCTAAAAATGATTTTATATTATTTTGCCCGGCCAGGCCATAGACGCAGTAAGCCCGGCAAAATCTTATCAGCACAATTATTCTACCTAATTTATCCTGAAATATCAAGATGTAAATTCAAAATTATCGTCAATTTTACAGATTCTTTATAGTTCTAGCCTTTGCGTCCGCTTTGTGTTACACTATATAAAAACTGCAACATGCCAAAAGGAGAACGCTTATGCCAGTCAAAGCAGATTACCATCTTCATTCCCATTTCTCCGGGGACAGCGACGCCCCCATGGAAGCCATGATATTGAAAGCCATCGATCTCGGCCTGACGCAGATGTGCTTTACTGAACATATGGATATGGACTATCCGGTCACAGAAGATTCCCCCGAGGGGATCTTTGAACTCAATACCGATTCCTATCTTTTTGATCTCATAAAATACAAACAAAAATATGCGGACAAAATCAATATCTGCTTCGGCGTGGAAGTGGGCATGCAGCCCCATCTGCTGCAGAAAATCGCGCGCTATATCCAATCCTGGGATTTCGATTTTGTCATCGCTTCCACCCATCTGGTCCGTCACATCGATCCCTATGACGGCTCTCTCTTTCAGATCATGAGCGATGAAGAAGCCTACCGCGCCTATTTTGAAGAAGAACTCGCCTGCATGAAGTCTTTTTCCGATTACGACATATACGGACATATCGACTATGTGATCCGTTACGGCAAATCCAGGGACCGCGATTATTCTTACGAAAAGTATCAGGATATTTTTGAAAAGATGATCGATACCCTGCTGGAACAGGAAAAGGGAATCGAAGTCAATACGGGCGGATTGCGCAAAGGCTTAAAAGAACAGCATCCCTGCACGCAGTTTCTGCGCCGCTACCGGGAAAAGGGCGGGGAAATCGTCACCGTAGGCTCCGACGCGCACACGCCCAAAGACCTTGCCTCCGGCTTTGACCGCGCCGCCCAGGTGCTGAAAAGCTGCGGTTTTACCCACTATTGTACCTTTGAAAAAAGAATGCCCAGCTATCACCGTCTTTAACCGCAAAGCGGCCGGGATTGTTCCCCATAGGCATGAACAATCCCGGCCGCGCCGCAAATCTCCTTCTCTAGCGCACAACGCAGCTTCGGTATGCTTCCTGAAGCGGTTCCAGACGCTCCTGAAGCATCTGGCGGCAGATATGCGCCGCGCCGTCCTTCAAAGCTTCTGTCGCATGCAGCACAAACACCGCGTCCTCCGACTGCTTCCATGTATCATTGCAGCTTTGCACCTGCTCCTCCAGTTGAAGCGACGCTTCATACAGATCCGGATGATCCGCCAGAAAGGCGACATAATCCACTTCTCCCAGTTCCAGCCGCTTCGCCGCCAGGAACTGCCTGGCCGACGCTTCATTCTTTGTCAGCTTCCACGCCCGTTCGAAGGAAGCCGCCGCTTTCTCAAACCAGAACATCTGCGCCTGCGCCACGCCGCAGTTATGATAAATTTTTCCCAGAAAAGACGGTTCCATGCCTTTTAGCTGCTGCAGCAGTTCCTCATATTCCTGCAAAGCCAGCACAAACTTTTTGCTCTCCAGGAAATAATCGCCGCGGGCTTTGGAGCGTTCCAGCGCGCTGGTGCTTTCGTTCAGGCGCAAAATCTTCTCCACCTGCCCCGCCTCTTCCATGGAACAGTAACCCGTATAGTAAAAGAGCGCTTTCACAAACCCCATCACCGGCTTTTCCTCCTGCATGGCCGCCGCAAGCATCCGGGCAAGATCCGGCAGGGCGCACTGCTCTCTCACCCAGTCAATCAGTTCCTTCCCCAGAACCGCCGGTTCCAGAAGCCATGCGTTTTCCCTCACAAAATAGCAGAGTTCTTCGATATTCCACACATGCGCCCTGGCCCGTTCAAAATAATATGGCACTTCCGCATTTTTTCCAAGACACAGATACACTCTTCCCATATTTCTTCACCATCGCCCGTTCCCCTGTCCGGTAAACGGCAGCCGTTTCCTTCTCCCGCATTTTATATCTGAAAGGTTTCCTCCCAGAATTTATGAGTCGCCGGAAAAAATTCTCCGAAGCCCATATCCTCCATGCTGATGCGCACCGTTTTCACATCCGTCATATCCACCTGCAGATGAATCCGCGTTGTGCGCGCAGGTCTGGCGGGAAGCCCCGTCAGCGTCACCAGAACTTCCCGCACTTCTTTGCCGTCAAGCGGCGTGATCCGCAGCGAAAAGGTATTTCTTTCCTCCAGCAGAAAATCGCATTCCTTGCGCGCCTCATACCAGTTGACGCCCGCGTCCAGCAGCGCCAGATAAGCATCCGTTCCGCGCCGCACCACATGCATGCCGACGTTCGCCTTGAGCATATCTTTTCCCAAAAAAGCATAACCTTTGGATATTCCGCCCTTTGTCAGCCGCTCCCTTCCCGCGTAGCAGGCGCCTTTGCTGTAAAGATTGTTGCCCAGAAAAACTCTCCGGTCCTGACACAAAATCTTTAACGATTCCTGATACCATTCTCCTTCGAAGCCTTCTCCGATCAAATATACCGTCGTCACCTGACGGCCTTCCAGCACCGTTTCCAGCACAAAGGAAAAGTTCCGGTCCAGTTTCATTCCGCTTCGGTGATCCTCCGTCTCATCCCCGGTATAATCGATCCGCTCTGCTTCCTCCCATTCTTTCTCTTCCACAAAGGAAGCTACCGGCGTCGTCCGCCGGTTGGCCGTAAACAGAAGGGTTTTTAAATGCCGCGCCGAAAAATCGCAGACCAGCACGTCCCGCAGCCACAATTCTTCCGGCTGACAGATATTATAATAGAAAAAGCTTTCCCCGCGGCCGATCACAAAGATCTGCGGCGTTTTCAGTTCCAGCATGGCCGCCGCCTGCCGCAGCGCGTGCATCACCGGAATTGTCACCTCTTCCACCGTAAAAACAAAGGCCCCCAGCCTGTCCGGATGAAGAATCGGAGTCAGCAGGGACAGCGTACGTTTTAAAAACAGGGATAACAATGCGACCGGATCGTAGGATTCTCCCAATACCTCCACCGCAGTTGCATACGCCGCGTTTTTCAGAAGATCCGTCACCGGCTCCGCCTCCCCCCGCTCCACGCTCTGGGCCGCTTCCCTGCCGTACAGCCATAAGTCCCGGTCCGTCCGTTTCGCCAGCATCGCAGGTATCAGAAATTCTTCCTCTCCCGCCACCTGACTGATCGTTTCCGGTTTATCCGCCCCCGGCAGGCAATAGCTGATCTGGGCTGTCTGTCCGCTCAGATCATAGCCAGCCACAGCCTGGCCCATATTCTGTTTTGCATCATTTCCTTTTCGTTCCAGAAACATGCCCTTCCCCTTATTCCTGCACTTCAAACAATGTATTGACACAATAATCCGTATACAGATAGCGGTTCAGCGTTTCCACGCTCTGCCATTCTCCGCCTCTGCCGCCGCCCTGCAGCATTTGCCGCGTCACTTCGCCAAGCATGCCGTAGCGGCTTCCCGAGACGCTTTCGCTGCATTCGTCCGCCTTCAGCATGCCGCTGTCCTCAATGCGCGCCGCGCCTTCCGCCTCCGTCACAAAATACTGCAATGTTTCTCCCGGGAAAAGAATGAACAGCATGACCGATATGCCCTCGTATACATGCAGCATCTCGATGCTCTGGTAGTCCTCCTGGTCTTCCTCCCGTTTCAGAATCCGGTAATTTAAAATCGCTTTGGACGCCGCGTTTCCGTAATAAACCACAAAGGTTTTATCCAGCAAAAACTCCGCTCCCGGCACAATATCCGCAAATTCCTTCAGCACCGGAAGAAGCTTGTTCTCCCGCAGCATGCAGGCGGCCATTTCCTTTACGATATGCCGGATGCTTTCATCCATCGCGTCCTTATTCCTCGCATAATACTGCAGGCAGGCAATTTTACACATATCCGTAATCCGGTCCCCGGCCCGGTACATCCGAAGAATGTCGTGAATCATATAAATATGGATCGGCTGTTTTTTCAGCACATAGCTATAGGCACAGCGGTGCAAAAAAGCCCCTTCCAGTTCGCTTCTGCCGCCTTCCGCCACATACTGGCGCAGCAGATCCATGCGCTCCGTCACGTCCTTTTGGGTATAGAGCATCTGCTCCATGATCCGCTCACAGAGCGGGTATGTATTGATTCCAAATCCTTCCGCCGCATTTTTGAGCGCTTCCATTTCATTGACGCTTCCCTCAAAATGATCCGTCAGTTGTTGTAAAATCAGGGCGTCATATTTTCCATGTACCGCAGCCCAGTAACACAGTTGCGTCATCCGCTCCTCGTCTCCGAAAAGCCGCCGTTCCAGAAGGCGGCTGCATAAACGCATCAGGATTCTCGCATCCTGCTTTTCAAAATCCATTCCTTTCAGCCAGGCATACGCCTTTTCATAAAATCCCTGCAGAACAAGGTAGCGCACCGCGTCCGCTCTGTCCGCGCTGTCAATATCTTCCGGCTCCAGGTCCTTCAAAAGCTGGTCCATCTTCTCCGTCCGGTCTTCCTCAAAAAAATAACGGAGCAGCGCAATGCGCACCTTTCTTCCGTATCCTTTTGTGAGGGCGGGTTCCTGCGCAATGGCCAGATAACTTTCCGCATTATCCGCTTTAACCGCAACCTGTTGGGCGTCCGTCATCTTCAGGTGAAAAGAAAGCTGTTTGTCCGCATGAACCGCCGCTTCCTTTTTCAGCGATTCCAGACCCGGCAGTTCTTCCTCCCATCCTTCCCGGCGTCCCGCCGTTTCTTCAAACAGGGGCGTCAGTTCCATCTCCCCGTTGATCAGATGCCGGTGCTTTGTCTCATCCTCCACAAACAACATATCCTGCCGGCTGTACAGGTCCACGCAGGCCCTGCCGCCGCGCAATACATAAACCTTTTCTCCCTTCAGGCGCGCATGCACAACGATCAGTTTTTTTTCTTCTCCCTGCCAGAAGACCTCTACGCTGGCCAGCATGGCTGCAAGCGCTCTGGCATTTTCCGGCGTCAGCATCGGTCCCGGCAGCGCCGTCCTGTACAGATACGCCAGATGCCGGTTGATTCTTCCTTTATAAAGCTGGGAAAGCACAAAGCGGTCGATCTGCGGCCGGTACGCGATATACAAATCGGGATCCTCTTCCCGGTGCTTCTCCACGTAGGCATACAAATATGCCGCATACTCACTGTCAAGGTTGCTCTGATAGGCGAAATACAGAAGCACTATTTTGGGAATATCCACCTCCCGGCTCAAATCCAGGCTCATCATATAATGCTCGTACAGCCGCGTAATGCGGAGTTTTTTCTGCACGCCCTTCAAATACCAGTCATAATATTGGGTTCCGCTTTTTCCTCCCTTAATGAAAAGCGTGCATATCGCCTGCAGAGTGTCCGTATCCTGATGTTTCTCCCAGGAAAGCTTCAGAATTTCAAACAGGACGGGATCATAATATTTCTCCCGGTTGATCAGGCTGATCACATGTCCGGTCAGATCCTCGCTTAAATATTGATTTCTTGCGCCGTAGGCCAGAATCCGTTTCGCAATGCCGTCCAGCTTCATAAGAAGCGTCGGATTTACGTTCAGAAGCTGCAGCGCTTCCAGATAGAGCACCGGACTTGTACACCCGGCTTTGAACTGTTCCTCTAAAAACATCCACTTTTTGGCCGCGCTGCGGTTTAAGTCCCGGGACAAAAACAAAAGCAGCCAGGCGATCCGCCATTCCTGCGGATTCTGTGCAAAAAGCTGCTGCACCTTCTGGGTCACGCGCTTCACATAAGTCTCTTCCCGGTTGTACAGCGTGGTCAGATACAGATAATAGCAATAGACCGCGGGATCTTCATTTTCCATAAAGTCTTCCACCCGGTCCAGAATCCACCCCGCCTCTTCCATCTTCTCTTCCGTCATCAGAAGCTGGGCATGGAAAAGCTTCGGCACCACGCTGCGCTCCGAAAGATGGGCCATATGCTCCACACATTCTTTCGCGCCGCTTCTCCATGTCTTCATATCGATCCGCTTCATCCGGAATTCCTGATAAAGCCTGACCATCCGCAGATTATATTTCTTCAGTTCACGGTCGCGCCGCTCCTTCGCCCTCGCCTGCATCGTGCGCCGCTGGGCGACAACCGGTATCTCAATCGTACCGTGCGTATAGGTTAAAACAATCTGACCGAAATTACGTCCCTCGTGCATACGGGCTTCATCCACAAAGACCGGCATCCGGCACTGATTTCCCAGGAAATCGTCTTCGCTCAGCCAGCTTTTTTCCACATTCAGGAAATTGCCCTTCGCTTCCACCTGTATCTTCACAGGTCCCCAGCAGTTTTTGGTAATCACGATGTCTTCGCTGATATGCCCCCGGATTTCCGGAATATGGATTTCCTTTGGCTGCGCGAAAAATCCGACCGGCTGCTTCTTATTGACGGCGATCAGAAACTCCTCCACATTGGCCTCGTTTCCATAGTTTCTCGAAAATCCCCGGTACAGGTTAAACAATTCTTCGTTCTCTTCACCGCATATCGCCCTGAACTCTTTTGTATAAAAAAATTTCACCGCCTCCTGCCAGTTGGCTCTGGCCAGATTCGTAAAATGAAACAGATTCCGGATCTCCCCCAGAGAACTTGCCGGAATCTTCTCCTGTACTTTCACCTTCCAGGGCAGTTCAAATTCTCCGAAATTGGAAACGATAAAAAAGCTGCCGCTTCTTTGCTCGTCCTTCTGCATGCCGGCAGCGTCAAACCGATATTCAATCCGTTCCGTTCCGCCGTGAAAGCAGGGCGTCAGGCATTGCATCCGTTCATCCCGCGAGCGCACGAATCCTTCCGGCGCCCCGTCCCCGCTTCCGCTTATTTCAAAAAAGCCCTCCGCCTTTTCATCCGGCGACGGCTGTAATTCCACCTGCTTCACGGAAAAAGTGAGCGTTCCTTCCATTTTGCGCCATCCGTCCGTCATGATGTGCTCTCTCATTTCTCTCATGGCCACCGCCCCTTTCTCGCAACATGTTTTTGCCGGGTCTGCCCCTGTCATACACAGCCCCTGCATAAACCCACCGCAGTCTCTTGTATCATTCTACCTTAAAAAAGTTTCTCGTGCAACCTCAAGCTTATACATTCTGCTGCTTGACAATTGACTTAGTCCATAGTATTATTGTATTAAGTTAATAATACAGAAAGGAGTTTTTTGTATGCCTTGGTCTCTTGCTTCGGACCGTCCCATATACGCACAGCTTGTGGAACGGATCAAAACAGATATTATCTCCGGCGTCTATCCGCCGGGCCAAAGACTGCCTTCCGTGCGGGAACTGGCGGCGCAGGCCAGCGTCAATCCCAACACCATGCAGAAAGCATTCGCCGAACTGGAACGCACCGGGCTCATTATTACAATGCGCACCAGCGGCCGCATCGTCACGGAGGATATCGATATGCTCAATCATACGAAAAAAGAACTCGCACAGGAGCAAATAGCCCTGTTCTTAGCCCAGATGTACAAACTCGGCTACCAAAAGTCCGAAATCATTGCATTATTAAACAATCAGGAAGGAGGGGAAAAGCATGAATGAAATGAATACGGACAGTCTCGTTTCCATCCGGAATCTGACAAAAAAATTCAGAAAGAAAACCGCCCTCGACAATATCAGTCTGGATCTTCCCAAAGGAAGAATCATCGGCCTGCTCGGTCCTAACGGAAGCGGCAAAACGACGCTCATCAAGCTGATGAACGGACTTCTGGTTCCCACCCGCGGTCAAATCGTCATCGCCGGCAATTTCCCGGGCGTGGAGACCAAAGCCTGCGTTTCTTACCTGCCGGAGCGCTCCTATCTGCCGGACAATATAAGGGTATCGCAGCTATTGTCCTATTTTACGGATTTTTATGAAGACTTCGACCGTCAAAAGGCGCTTTCCATGCTCGATTCCCTTAAGATCTCCATTGACAGTCCGTTAAAAACGCTGTCCAAAGGCACGAAGGAAAAGGTACAGCTTATCATGGTCATGAGCCGCCGCGCCTCGCTGTATATACTGGACGAGCCGATTGCAGGCGTGGATCCGGCGGCCAGAGATTATATTTTAAAAACCATCATTCAGGATTATAACGAGGAAGCGACCATTCTTCTCTCCACGCACCTGATCGCCGACATCGAGACCATTCTGGACGACGTTATTTTTATCAGGGACGGTCATGTCACTCTCACTTCCAGCGTGGAAGACATCCGCACCAACTATAACAAATCCGTAGACGCTTATTTTCGGGAGGTATTCGCATGTTAAAAAAACTGATCCAACACGAATGGAGAGAGACCTGGAAAATACCGGCGCTTGTCCTTACCGTTTCCGTCATTCTGTCCGTTATATGCGCCATATACTTCTATTTTACGCCCGCTCCCACGCCGGACGTGGAAGTAAATGTGGGAAAGATGTCATTTTTTATCCTCTACGCTTTCGCTATCGCCATCACCTCCCTGCTCATTACCATTTATCTGGGCATCCGCTTTTATAAAAATCTGTACACGGACGAAGGCTATCTGATGCATACGCTTCCCGTGCGCCCCTGGGCGCTCGTTCTTTCCAAAACGCTCATCAGTTCACTATGGATCTATCTTGCGGGAATTTTAGCGCTCGTAACCGTCTTTCCCGTTACGTTCCTGGCGCTGCCCAAAATGGCCTATATAGAACCGGCGGATCTGGATGAACTTATACGGATGATGACGAGCACGCTTTTCGGCGGAAGACAGTTGCAGATGCTGTTTTTCTTCATCCCTTATTCCTTTGCATCCGCCGTTTCCTCCATCTTACTGGTCTATGCGGCGATTTCACTGGGGCAGTTGCTTGGCAGGCATAAAGTGCTTTCCTCCATCGTCTGCTACCTGGGTTTAAACGCTCTTTTATCCACCTTAAGTTCCATCTTCCTGGTTCCCGGCATAACGGGCGTCGTGATTACGCATGCAGATGATACGGAAAATTTCTATGAACTGGTAATGCCTTCTCTCATGAAAACCACCTATATTTCCAGCTTTTTCGTGAGTCTTTTGCTTACCGCCGTCTGCTTCTTCCTTTGCAACTATCTGCTCCAAAAATGTCTGAATCTGGATTGACGGGGAATGATTCCGCCCTGCGACGCGCAAAAGCCGGGCAGGCACCAAAACCGTCCCTCGCGCATATACATGGAATAACAGGGGGCTGCCCTCCGGGCCGGCCCCAATCCAAGAATATGCGTGAGGTTTTTTTATGTCAAAATCCATTTATGCCGCGCAGCAAACCGGCTCCTATACCGGCACGCTGCAGGTAAATGTCACCTCTTCCGTGGGCTTTCTTCCGGTTGCGGGCGCAACCGTCTCCATCTCCAACAGCGACACGCCGGAAACGATTCTGGAACAGCTCACCACTGACGAATCCGGCCAGACCCAGGTTGCAACGCTATCCGCCCCCAATCTGGAATACTCTCTTGCGCCGTCAGAACCCCGTCCTTATACAGATTATAACATCGAAGTGAGCGCGCCCGGCTACGAACCCGTCCGCATCGTCGGTTCCGAGATTCTCCCCGGCGAATTGAGCCTGCAAAATGTTTCCATGAATCCTCTGGAAGTTTCCGAAGGGGAGGCGGAAGAAGACATCAACATTCCGGACCATACCCTGTACGGAGAATATCCGCCCAAAATTCCGGAGGATGAAATCAAGGTGGACCCGGAGACCGGCGAAATCGTCTTAAGCCGCGTCGTCATTCCGGAATATATCATCGTCCACGACGGCGTTCCCAACGACTCCAGCGCCCCCAATTATTATGTGCGCTACAAAGACTATATTAAAAATGTGGCCTCCTCCGAGATTTACGCCACCTGGCCGGAAAGCAGCATCTATGCCAATATTCTGGCGATCCAGTCCTTTACGCTGAACCGGGTTTACACGGAATGGTATCGGGCCAAAGGGTATCCCTTCACCATCACCACTTCCACTGCCTATGACCAGAAATTCATTTATGGCCGAAACATCTACAGCAACATTGACCGGCTTGTGGATTCCATTTTTGCAAACTATCTGTCCCGTCCCGGCGTCCAGCAGCCGATCTTTACCAGCTACTGCGACGGCAACCGGGTCACCTGCGACGGCCTTTCCCAATGGGGTTCCAGTTATCTGGGCGAACAGGGCTATTCCGCCATCGAAATCATCCGCTACTACTACGGAAACGACATGTACATCAACACGG
Organism: Eubacteriales bacterium; assembly: GCA_030524745.1. Classification (GTDB taxonomy): domain Bacteria; phylum Bacillota; class Clostridia; order Lachnospirales; family Lachnospiraceae; genus Gallintestinimicrobium. The sequence continues at coordinate 98,309 of JAUNGC010000001.1, forward strand.
CTACCGCCATCAGCGGCGTTCCCTCCTCCTGGCCCGGCTACAATCTCACAATCGGCGCTTCCGGAGGCAAGGTAGCGCAGATGCAGCAGCAGTTAAACCGCATCGGTCAGAATTTTCCGGCGATCCCCCGCGTCACGGCGGACGGCGTTTTCGGCAGCCAGACTGCGGAAGCGGTCAAAGCGTTCCAGCGGATTTTCAATCTTCCGGCCACCGGCATTGTGGATTATCCCACCTGGTATGAGATTTCCAACATTTACGTCGGCGTCACCCGCATTGCGGAGCCCGGCACCTGACCCAATGCCCTGTTCCTTTTTAAATGCATTTTGGGGTATACAAAGAAAGGACGCTGCACCAATCCGTACAGCGTCCTTTCTTTCCAGTTATAAATGATACCCTCAGTGTGCAAGGGTAAGAATCGCACGTTCTATTCAGTCTTCTTTTGCCAGAAGCATCATAATATCATTGGAGCGGGCAATGAACTTCGTCATCGCTTCCGATGACAGCGGCGCATTCTGAAGCTTGGCCAGATCATAAAGCTGCTCGCAGATCATCTTCGTATTCTCGCCTTCTTCATGCGCTGTGATATAGGCAACCAGCGGATGACTCGCATTCAGCACCAGGGTCTCCCCTTCTGCGCCGAACATTCCCATATCCATACCGCCGCCGTACATCTTCATCATGTCCTGCATTCTTCTGGACTCTTCTGAAACTGTCAGAACGGAGGATACCTTTTTATTTTTGAGTTTCTCCACGCTTACCTTGATCTTGTCGTTCCTTAACGCTTTGCGCACCAGCTTCTCAATCTTCTCCGCCTGTGCCTTCAGTTCTTCCTGCGCCTTCTTGCTGGTCTTCGCCTTAAAGGCGTCCGTCAGATCCGCATCGATTCTCGCAAAATGAATACCCTCGTTTTTCGCTTCCAGTTGGGAAATGAAAGGCTGATCGATCTTTTCAGGCAGGATGACCGCTTCCATCTTCGCGGCTTTGAACATGTTGATATACTGGCTCTGCTGCTGTTCATCGGTCACATAGTAGATGGTCTTTTCTTTCTTCTCTTCTTCGCCCTCTTCTGTCTCCGCCTTTTCGCCGCCTTCATCCACGACTTCGACTTCTACCTTCTCGCCCTTTTCATCCACCGCGCTTTCTGTTGTCTCATCCGGATCAATCTTGTTGACTTCCAGACATTCCGGCAGAGTCAGATATTTGCCGTCCAGATTCTTAAAGAGAATGTAATCTGTCATCTTCTGACAGAATTTATCGTCCTTTAAGCAGCCGAATTTGATGAAAGGAGCGATATCGTCCCAGTATTTCTCGTATTCTTCCTTCTGCGTCTTGCACATGCCGGACAGCTTATCCGCCACCTTCTTGGTGATGTAATCGGAAATCTTCTTCACAAATCCGTCGTTCTGCAGCGCGCTTCTGGAAACGTTCAGCGGCAGATCAGGGCAATCTATCACACCCTTTAACAGCATCAGAAATTCCGGAATCACTTCTTTTATATTGTCCGCAACGAATACCTGATTGTTGTACAGCTTGATCGTTCCTTCAATGGATTCATATTCCATATTGATCTTCGGGAAATACAGGATGCCTTTTAAATTGAACGGATAGTCCATGTTCAGATGAATCCAGAACAGAGGCTCCTTATAATCCATGAACACCTTGCGGTAAAATTCCACATAGTCTTCTTTCGTGCATTCGCTGGGGCTCTTGGTCCACAGAGGATGGGTATCATTGATCAGTTCCGGTCTCTTCACGATCTTTATCTTATCCGGATCATCCTCTTTTTCTTTCTTAACCTCTTCCACCATCTGATCGGTGTCCAGCTTCTCCTCTGCCAGAATCGTCTGCGTCTCGGTCGTATTCTCTCTGGAAACGTAGATTTCAGTAGGCATGAAGGAACAATACTTCCGGATCACTTCTTTTGCTTTATACTCGTTGCAATACTGCAGGCATTCTTCGTTCAGATGAAGCGTAATGCAGGTGCCCACCTGATCCCAGGTTCCTTCCGCCATATCAAATTCAGAACCGCCGTCGCATTCCCAGTGAACGGGTCTGGCGCCGGGCTGCCAGGAAAGGGTATCGATATGAACTTCGTCCGCCACCATAAACGCGGAATAAAAGCCCAGACCGAAATGTCCGATGATCTGATCGTCGTTCGCCTTATCCTTATACTTCGCAATGAAATCGGTCGCGCCGGAAAAAGCGATCTGATTGATGTACTCCTCCACCTCATCCGCCGTCATACCGACGCCGTTGTCGATCACCCTGATGGTTTTCTCTTCCGGATTCACGATCACCCTGACCTCCGGCTTATAGTCGTCCGCCAGGCTGTATTCCCCCATCATATCCAGTTTCTTCAGCTTCGTGATGGCGTCGCATCCGTTGGAGATCAACTCTCTGTAAAAAATATCCTGGTCCGAATATAACCACTTCTTGATAATCGGAAAAATATTTTCGCTGTTGATTGATAAACTGCCATGTTTTTCAGCCATGAAAATCACGATCCTTTCTTTTTGCTCTTCTTTTATTTATTTTCTTTTTCAGGCGCAGCGCCTTACTCTGCCGGCCGCCACCTTTCTGAAACACAGTTTAGTCCAGTCTTTTCAAAAAGTCAACAAAAAATTAGCACTCATTTTAATTGAGTGCTAACAATTCGCCGCAAGCCCGCATATTTACTGGGGTTTCGGAATTATTAAGTTTTTATAAACCGATCAATTCACAACAAAATAAGTATTATATACTTCAAAAAAGCTGCTGGTATTCACATTCTCATCATGAATAAAAGCGACGCTGTCCCACAATTCTTCGTTGATCTGACGCGTCAGGGAATCCACAAAGGCGTTATATTCGTTATGAAACGCCTCGTTCCGGCGCTGCTCCACAATCTTCACCTTGTTCAGTTGCGTCTGCGCTTCATCAAAGGTGCTGATGCATTTTAAAATATAGTAACTGCCGTCCGCCTCTATGACGCCGCTCACCTCATCCTTGCCCAGATCAAAAGCCGCCGCTTCAACCGCTTCGTTCACCTCGCCCTTTCCAAAAGAGTAACAGATGACAGGATCCTCACTGTTATTCTCCGCCAGGGACTCAAAATCAGCGCCTTCCTCCTGCGCCCTGCTGCACACATCCTGCGCCTTTTCCCGATCTTCCAGGCGGATCTGCAGCACCGTGATCGTCCTCGCCTCGTCATCGCTGATCTCCGGATTCACATTTTCCACGATCTGCTGATAGACCTTTTTTGCCAGCGCATATTCCCGGTACATCTGCACCACTGTTTTTTCATCCACACCCAATGCGGAAACTTCCGTCTCGTTCAAAGACTGGTAATATTCCTTTCCAGCCGCCGCCGCGCGTTCCTCTTCCTTTTCATCCAGTTCGATTCCCTTCTGCTGCGCCAGAAGCGTCATCGCCTTCACCTGCGCCAATTCTGCGAGAATCTGTTCCTTCGCTTCTTTCTCCAGGGCTCCCTCGTCATCCTTCGCATTCCAGATTTCTTCCCCGAATACGGCTTCATACTGATTCTGCATGTTTGTCAGATACACCATGACTTCCGGGAGCGTGCAGGACAGATCGCCGATCCGGAACACCTCGTTCTTCTTTAACGCCGTAGTCAGCACGACTTTTGTGTCGCCGCCGCAGGCCGTCAAAAGACCGGAGCATAAGAAAAATGCGCATACTGCCGCCGTCACTCTCTTTCGATATCCCCGCCGGATACCCTGAACTTTCTTAATGAACATCTTACCTCTTTCTACCATGTCTGCAAAATGCTTCTGGCCACGGACAGTCCGTTTGCGGACGCCTGCTGCAGCCCGCGGGTCACGCCTGCGCCGTCGCCAATCGCATAAAGTCCTTTAATGCTCGTTTCAAAGTCTTTGTTTACAATAACCTTATTGGAATAAAATTTCACTTCCACCCCATATAAAAGCGTCTCATCGCTGGCGATTCCCGGCGTCACCTTATCCAGGGCTTCTATCATCTCTTCAATCGCCACCATAATCCGGTGCGGAAATACTAAAGACAAATCGCCCGGCACCGCATCTTTTAATGTGGGAATCAGATTATTTCTGCACAACCTTTCCTCCGTCGTCCGCCTCCCTCTCTTAAAATCACCGAAGGTCTGCACCATGATTCTGCCGCCGCAGAGCATGTTGGAAAGCTGCGCGATCATTTTTCCGTATTCGATGGGCGTCTTAAAAGGCTTCGTAAAATTCTTGGAAACCAGCAGCGCAAAATTGGTATTGTTCGTTTTATGGTCCTTTGCCTTATAAGCGTGCCCGTTCACCACAGCCAGACCGCCCTCATAATATTCCGCTGCCACTTCGCCCGACGGATTCGTGCAAAATGTACGAACTTTATCATCGAAGGTGGGCGTATGATAGATCAGCTTCGCTTCATACAGATTTTCGTTCAGAAACTGCATGACTTCATCCCGGACCTCGACGCGCACGCCGATATCCACGGTGCCCGGCGTCGTTTCAATGCCGATCTCTTCACATTTATTCTTAAACCAGTCCGCGCCTTCCCGTCCGACTGCGGAAACGATCCTTCCGGCATAGAAGGTCTCATTTTTATCCGTCGTTACCGAAACCGCACGGCCATCCTCCACGCCGATTGCTTCCACCATCGTATGAAATAATAGATCCACGCCCTTTTCTTCCAGATGCCGCTGCAGCTTCGCGTAAATCTTATAGCCTTCTTCCGTTCCCAGATGACGGATCGGACACTCCACCAGTTTCAGATTCGCTCCGATCGCCTTTCTGCGAATTTCGCGGATCTCTTTCTCCTTATCCACACCATACACGCTCGTATCCGCGCCGAATTTCAAATAAATGCCGTCCGACTCCCGGATCAGTTCCTGCGTCTTCTCATATCCCAAAATCTCCGGCAGATTGCCGCCCACATCCGGCGATAAGGACAATTTTCCATCAGAAAAAGCGCCTGCTCCTGCGAAACCCGTCGTAATGGAACAGGGCTTACAGCCGACACACTGCTTCGTCGTACGCTTCGGGCAGTTCCGCTTCTCAATCGGACGCCCCTTCTCTATTACAAGGACTTTACAGTCCGGCCTTTGTTCCATCAGTTCATATGCGCAGAAAATACCCCCCGGCCCCGCGCCGATAATAATTACATCATACTCTTTCTTCATACCCTATCCCCATTTCCATTGCCGCCTGCGGCAATTTTTTGATACCCTTCCAGGCACACCGTCCTATTATAACATTTCGCCGCGCTGCAATGCAAGACTCATATAGGATATATGTAGGACATATGGATCGGATATGGAAATGACCGGATATAAACGCAGTCCGGCAGCGCCGAACTGTGCCCTGCGCTTATTTCCAATAGCGGTTCACCTCCGCTTCCGCTTCTTCATCCCCCAATCCCAGGGCCTGCGCTAACTGTTCTGCGGCCTGACCTTTGCTTGCGCCGAATTTTTGCGCCACAGCCACGATAATACTTCTGTTTTCCTGCACCTTACGTTCAATTTCCTGCGCATACTTACGCGACTCCTCCAGCCGCTTCCCCATACTCTCCAGTTTTTGGGCGGCTTCCTCCGCCTTCTTCTCCGCTTCATCCGCCTTCTTCTCCGCTATTTCTGCCCGTTTACGTGCTTCGGCCGTATTTCTGCGCTCCGCCTGAATATCCATCTTCTCCATATTCTCAAATAAATATCCCATATTGCGCTCCTTTACCAACTCCACACACTCTGCCGCATCTTCCTGCGCCATATTCATCTTCATACATAAGCCCCATATAACCGCAGAAATGATTTGCAGAATATCCTCCGTCGTACCTTTTACAATCCGTTCGATCCGCCTTTTCTCCGTTTTTAACAGTTCTTCCAGTTCTGCCGGAGTCTGAACACGGTTAATCATCATGAGCAGAGAAATCTCATCTTCCCGGTCCAGAAGTTCCTCGTTGCTGTAATCATGCAGTCTCACCAGCTTATAAGTAAAATCCGGCAGACATTCCCCGAACACTTCCTTCAGCATGATCCTGTCCCTCAGATGCAATTCCGCCGTCCATTCTTCTTTTCCTTCATAATAAACAATCGGCAGAATCGGCGGATATTTAAAGTTTTTCTGTCTGGTAATTCCTTTCCGCTCCTTTTCCATCCTTGCGGCATAATCTGACCAGATGCAGGCCATATATCGGAATATCTGCATCGTTACGTTATAATCCACACCGGACTTATATTCAATCAGAGAAATTAAAAAGAGTTCCCCCGTACTTTCCCCATTCCGGATCCGAATCTTTTTCACGGTATCGGCTTCAAACTCCACACCCAGATATGCCCGATAGTTACGGGACACATCTTCAATATCCTCCGGCTTTACATTTTTCAGCGCCGGGATGTCCATATGATCCCGTAAAAACTGACTGCATAAAACCGAATTTTTAAAAATCATCTTACTGTCTACATCCTTCACATGCGCTTCCGGATGATAGCTTTTGTGCTGTCCTGCAACTCTTTTCCGTCTTTTGTCCACTCATTTTCCTCCTGCACTGCACTGTTTTTTGGCAGGAGAAACCCTTTCCGCCTGCCTTCATTCCCGTATAAACATAGTCTGAATCGTTGGCGAAAAGCCTGAATTATGATGTTTACAAAAAGCCCCGCTCTTTGTAACAGAACACATAAGAATCTCAGAATGGTAAAATGTGTCCGATGACGATTCGGTTTACAACCTCACCATAGCATAAGACAATATAAAATGCAAGAATTCTTTTTCAGCTACCGTACGTATCCTCATCTTCCTTCCGCCTTGTTATAAGCTTTGCAATGCACCAGGAACAACTCCAGATACATTCCTCGCATCTGCTTTTGCAATATATCCTCACCATCAGATTTCTTACTTTTTGACACAATTCTCCATCTTCCCAGTTTCTGTCAAAAATTGTCCCCATTTTCCATAAGTCTGTATTCCTGGTTCCATAGCACGGATAAATATCGCCGTTCGTGCCAACCACTAATCTCTTAAATCCAGCCTGACAAAAACGTTTATTCGTTTCATAAAAGTCGCTGTTATATGCTCCCATACCGTAGTTGTCGCTGATTGCAACATGATACTGGCGAATTTCCTCTAAATATATCTGCATATGATAAATAGAATCACACATCAGCCGATAATTCGGCCTGCCTTTCAAAACGTCCGACAAATACTCGCAAATATAAAGGATAATCCGTTGAGCCGGCAATGACTCAGCGCCATAAAAAACGACGGTTTCAATCTCGCTGTAATTTTCCGAAACATATTCCATCAGCGCTTTTGCCGTTACTTTTGACATAATTTCATACAGAACTTTAGGACTTGTCTCCCGTTCGTACTTTTCCCTGACCTGATAAAACTCGCTCACCACGATTTCCAGCCGGGATAACGTTCCTTTTTCTTTCGGCACAAAAGCCTGCGAGTCAGCATATCTGTCATGGCAGTCGGCAGCATGTTCGCTATTTTTCTCCGGATTCTCCGGCCCTTCCGGATCAGCATTGGTACAATTCATGGAAGCGATAACATCTTCCAATTCCGCAAAACAGCCGTCTCCGAAGCAAAAATTCTCTTCCGGCATCTCTCCATATCCCATCTCATATCCCATCCAAAAATTGTCCTGATTGCTTCCCATATTCATGCTCCCGCCGTTCCTTTCTCGATTTTTTCTCATCCAAGCATCTTAACGCTATAAACGAAAAAAGCCATGACGTTTTTGGAAAATTTTTCTTTCCATATACGGCATGGTTCTTATCGACTTTTTTCGCTAAATTGATTGAAAAGAACGGAGGAGATACAAAACATGAAAAAAAAGATTTATTCCCTTATTATCATCACAACCCTTATGTTAATGGCACAGATCGCAGTGATGGGCTCCGCAACTCATTCCACCATTAATGCGGATGAGGATAATTATGTTGAGGTTTGCTTTAGCGAAAGCGATCTCCGTGAATTCTAATACCACGAAGTTTCTTTTCCATAATGTTTTATATAATAATTACTGATATATTCATTTAGCTTGTTCGTAAACACTAAATCACTCAAATAGAATGCCTGTTTTAAATATCTCAAACAGGCTTCTTTTTTATTTATCAAATATAGTGCTTCCGCCTTAGCTCCTACGAATTTTGCCATTCTTACACCTCTTCCAGTCTCAAAACATAAACTGATTCCTTTCTCACACATTTCCAGACATTCTTTCATACGTCCAACTTCTCCATAGCAAAGTGTAAGATTTCCTATTACCATAATACTAGAATTATATCTATCGGATAATTTTACCTTGCTTTTATCCAATTGTTTCAAAATATGTTCCCATATAAAAATTGCTTTTTCCTTTTGATTGTCCAATCTATAGGTAGCAGCAATATTATTTAGCATCTCAACTCTGAAATCGGTCAAAAATGGTTGCCAGAAATTTTCGGCTTTCCATCCTTCATGCTCACATTTCAGAATATGCTCGCAAGCAATGCGAAATTCTTGCGCGCTCATCTTTCCTTCTCCAAACAAGATACTATCTTCATCCGCCTGCAGCGTCTGTCTGTTCAACTCGCTGTTCATATCCAGTTTCAATTTCAATTCATCCAGAAGTTTATGCGCTTCTTTCCAGTTTCTTAGAGAGATTGCCCGATCCAATTCTTTTTTGCTCTCCAACAGCAGAAAGTCATCCGTATCCAGCCTGCCATTGTAATAGTCCTGATTCACGTCCAGTTTTTCCATCAACGCCCTGAAATTTCTGGTGTTCGGCGCGCGTTTTCCGCTCTCTATTCTGGACAGGGTTTCCGGCGTACAAATATCCTCGCTCAAAATTTCCTGTGAAACTGCCCTGTCAGTCCGGCTCATTTTAATCACTTCGTCCACCAGATAAATTTCCTGATTGCCGTAATGCAGCATGGCGTTCTCCGACAGATGAACGTCCACACCATATTCTTCATAAACTTCTTTCAGCGCCTGTAACTGCTTTTCATACTGGGCTTCCTTTTCGCCTCTGCTTCCTTCCGCGCAGCATTGCAGATAATCTTCCATCAGTTCCGCAAGATCATAAAGAACGCCCTGCCAGCGAAGCAGTTCAATGGCCCTCTGGCTCAAATACAGACACTCCACGTACCGCTTCTCCCGAATCAACAGCGGGGCCAGCAATTTTATGGCTTTCGGATATATTTTTACTTTTGCTTCTTTATCGTTATAATGCAGCCAGGAGTATTCCGCAATTTCCATCAGCAGATCGACAGCTTCTTTCTCCTGACCGCCTCTGATCATCTGCTCCGCAAGATTTAAAATAATCTGCATTTCCACCGTACTGATTAAATACCGCTGCATTTTATCAAAGCCAAAGCCCGGCATGGTGAGTTCCACCGCTTTTTTCAATAATTCAATACTTTTTGCGACGTCGCCCTCTTTTCTATCCGCCAGAATCGCTTTCATCTGAAAATAGAACTGTTGTTGTAAAGTTTCGTTAATTTTAATCTGAAGCGCCTGCGGCTCCTCAAGCAACCTGCTGAGCGCCGCCATATCTTCTCTGCTGACAGCAATCAACACCTGCTTTTTCCACAAAAGATACTGATACTCTTCAATATATAAAATAGTGGCCATTTTATCCGCCGCTTTTCCGAGACGCTGTATCAGCATGTTCAGGAGAAGCCTGTCCGGAACCCGTTCGCCCAATTCATATCTGGATAAAGTTGCCGCGGAACAAAGTCCTCTGCATAATTCCTCCTGCCCAAGCTTTTGCTGTGTCCGCAGGTTATACAATATTTCACCAATTCTTTTGTTCGTCATTCCAATTTCACCTAAGACCAGATTCAATGATCTCTTCACAGCCTTGCCGCAAAGCATCCTGTAACAGTCCGCCCCCCGCTTTCCTGTTAACCATATTTTACCAAATCGCTATGGGAATAACTAGTTAAAAAAAGATTGTCAAAATGCACGTTTTGATACTATTTTTGCAACCTTTACCACGAGGTCTTCCGTTTATACGGCTATTACCAATATAGTACCTTTTCAGTCAAAAAAGCCGCCGCTATGGCAAGCGGCGGTCACAATAAATTTTCACAATATTACTTTTTTCAGCCTCTGGCAACTTTTGCCGGATACCATTTCTGAAACCATGCGGTGAAGACTCCCATCGCAGCGGGGCACAGCGAATTGATCAATCCGGTAAAGGAAGACAGACTGCTCTGCATCAGAAAATACGTCCACACCGGCGTGGCAAGATACAAAATCCCCCAGCACAAAGTCAGAATCCGGTTTGTGCGGATAAACAGCGGATTTTGAAAGGCTTCCTTTCCGCCGTAGCCGGTTTTGGAATAGTGCGCGGTCAGCGGTATCGGACGCAGACAGGACAACGTCCAGATCAGCCCGAACAGCAGATAAGAAACGCAGACTAAGACTGCGCTGTCCCAAGCAGTTGCGCCGTTTTGGATTCCTGCCGCCGCCAGGCCGATCACGCCCACGCAAATGCTGGAAATGGCTTCATAGATCGTCAGTTCCCACTTCATCCCTGCCAGCGGAATACATGCAGCCGCCAATATCCCCGCGCACGCGCCAAGCGCCGGATGAATCGGAAGAAATACCCATACCGCGCACCAAAGCAGGATCAGCACGGACATATTCGTATTTTTATCTTCATCCTTTTTTTGCCCTGTCGTCTCAGAACCGGGCGCAGGCGCCGTCCCAAACATTTTATCCAGGCAGAGCATCACATCAAAATCTCCCAGCGTTTTGTACTTCTGTTCCATCATTGCCTGCGCGCCGTTGACTTTTCCCATGGAAATATCCATCCACAAATCGAAGGGCGTTTCAATCCGGGTCGTATAGGTTTCAAATCCATCCGCTTTCGTCCGCATGCGGCACTTGCCGCCCTTTGCCGAGAGTTGATAAGTCTCATCCAGATCCGTAAAATAAAATTCCAGCGTCAGATCCTTCCCGTAAACCGACGGATTGTAAATTGCCGCCATCTGACGCATCAGCTTTGCCGCCCTGCTTCCGGATGCGGCAGCCCGTCCGGCAGACTTCTGCGCAGAACCGTCCTTTCCTGCAGGTTCTGCAATATCCCAGTTCGCCTCCGCCATCTCCACAAATGCCTCCGCCGGATAGAGAAGCTGATCCAGTTTTTCCTTTGTCCCGGCGCTGATCTGTCCATTTTGCAGCCACTCATAGCCCGCCTGGTCCACAGACTTCAGATATTCGCCGCAGCGCGCTTTTAGCTGAGGCTGGGCAAATAACTCTCCTTCCGGACAAAATATTTTTACCAGATTGTCTTTTCCGTAAAGAATGTCAAACTGACGCTCCAGCGCGTCATAATTGTTTTCTCTCTTATAAAAACCGCAGGTTGACAAAAGTGCATAGCGCTTTCCCGACATATCGTACCGGGAAGGGTGACCGCAATCCGTTCCATCGGCGCTGACCTGCATATAGGGCAGATTCAGCGGAAGCAGACGGTCCATCAGCGCTTTCACCCGGGAAGGCATACCGTAATAATAAAGCGGAAAACTCCACACAACGATATCCGCCTCCAGATAAGCCTCCAGAATCTGCTCCATATCGTCCGGAATCACGCATTTTCCGGGCGTTTTTGTCCAGCATCCAAAGCATCCCAGGCAGTCTTTGATATTCTTCTGACAGACCGGAACGATTTCAATTTCGCAGTCGATCGCTTTTTTTATCCCTTCCAGAAAAGCGTTTGTCAACTGCATGGTATTGCTCTTTGTCCCCCGCGGACTTCCGTTGAAAACCAGAACTTTCACTTTCTCTCCCCTCCCATTCCTTCTTCTTCCTTTTTTTCTTCCAGCGTTTGAATACAATCGCAAAGCCAGCGATAACACATTTCATAATACGCCTGCCCAAACTGCGCTGTCATATTCCAATAGACAGGGTCCTGTTCGGAACCAACCGCTTCGGCGTAAAGCCGGATGCTTTCCTCTATCCGCTTCGATTTCTGTATCGTGGCATAACAGGCATCTCTCGCCCGTTTTAACGATTCGACCGCCTCTTCTTTCTCTTTCCCCGCCGAAAAGAACAGCTGCATCAAAAAAACGTTTCTTGTCGTGAAAAAATCTCCGGTCAGATCCTTTTCCAGCCAGGCATGTAGTTCTTCTCTTCCCTTCCCGGTGATCGAATAGACCCGCTTATTGGGTTTATCCGTCTGAATCACCGCTCTGGACGTCAGCCACCCCGCCTTCTCCATCGCGTTTAACTCCCGGTAAACCTGACTCATCTGTGCCTGCCAGAAAAAGGCCAGGGAATCTTCAAAGGTTTTCGTCAGTTCATACCCTGTCATATCCGAATAATTCAACAAACCCAACAACCCATGTTTCAGCGACATAATATTCTCCTTATACAATATTATACAAGTATAATATCATATTTCCAAAATAAGCTCAACTGTATTCGCCATATTTCGGATATTCCGGCAACCACTCACTCAATCCTTCCTATGCCGTAACGCCTTTTGGCCCCGCCGGCCGCCCTGCCCCTGCTCCCCTTCGGCCCACAGGCATTTGCAGCCATGCCTTATATCCAAAGCGGAGAAATTCCCCAAAGTTCCGGAACGTTTTTGTCCCGCACGCGCGTACTGTCTGAGCAGCGAATCGAAGATCCATCCGGATCTTCGGTTCGCTGCGAGTTTACGCGCTGCGGGACAGTTTAAAACGTTCCGGGGCTTTGGCCGGAATTTCCCGTTTTGGATATCGGCATGGCGAAAATGCCTGTGGGCTGCAGGGGAGCAGGGGCAGGGCGGTCGGCGGGGCCAAAAGTTGTCACAGCACCCCCTACCTCATGCCAACCGTTACGATTTCATATCCCCGGACCAAAATCTCATACCATCCCTCCTCATTGACAGTAAGAGTCCCGACGAACTCTTCCGCCACATTGGACAGATAAGCTTCCGTAAATGAATCCTCCTTTTTCACATACAGCGCCGTCTCTTTGCCGGAGCAGTTGACAAACCGGGCCATGCGGTCTGAGGCCTGATCCTTCTGCTTCAAATTGGAAAGCGTCATATGTTCCCCTTTCCATTCCAGCCAGGATTTCTCCGCCGACAGCGCGCCTTCATGCAGACCGGTCTGCGCGACCACAAAAGGCGTCTGGAACTGATACGCCTTCTCAAAGCTGTCCGATTCCACCAGATCTCCCTTAAAGAAAGTCAGTTCATATTCCGCTGTAATATGACGAAGCTGCTGGGAAAGTTCGGTGGGGAACACGCCCCAGTCGCCCAGTTCTCCCACCGCACGCAGCAGCGTTACCGCCAGGGCGTTGTTTTCCTTCGGCAAAACCTCATATTCGTAAAGGCCGATATTGGCGATCAGAAGACCGCCTTTTTCATCGTTGAGTCCGACAAAGCTTTGCTGATGCTCACAGGCGCAGGGATTTTCCCACGCTCTGCCATGCGCGTTGGGGCGTTTTACCACCTCGAAAACCGAATCCGCATAATGATGGGTGCAGGAAATCCCGGCAGGTACCACCACCCGCAGTCTGTGATCCTTCGCGGTGTTGTCAAACTCCGTCCGAAACTGCAGGGATCTGCTGTCCTTTTGCAGCGTCACAAAAGTGCGGATCGTCAGTTCCGTCATTTCTTTGCTTCTGCGACAGGTTCTTTTCTTAAACTCCACGACGCTTTCCTGTTCTGTCTTAAGCTGCTCATCAGCCGACGCCGGAATCTGCATGACATGTGTGATCTCATATTCCGCCAGAAAGGGGGTATCCCGCACCAGCTTCACGCCGGCTTTCTTTCCTTTTGTCAGAATCGGCGGATTTCCTTCGGGGCAAAAATAAATGTATTCATTGCCCGCGTCCATGGTATCTTCAAAGTAGCAGATATTCTCATACTTCCGCTGTATCGTCTTATCCAGCACCGTCAACGTGCCGTCTTCATGAATCTCGACGGCCAGATATTTATTTTCCATCCGGCTGCTGCCCGTCACAAGACCGGCGGGGGTTACTGCCCGCTCAAAATCCTCCAAACACTCTTTGGGTATCAACGCATAGGTCCGACAGCCCATTGCCGGAATATCTTGCGCAAACAGGGTCACCTTTACCTGCCTCGCCATATAGGGCTGACGGAATCTGTCGCCGGGAAGATCATAGCCGAACTTTACGCCCGCATCCTCCACGACGCATTCTGCCGGACATCCCTTTTGATCCACCACGCAGTATCCGGGCATTTTCCAGTCTTTCATATCCTGATAGCCGTCCCAGATCCATTTGTTATAGTCCCGTTTTGCGTCCAGCACGACAGTCACCGCGCCGCCGCGCGTTTTTCCTGCGGTATTGAAAACGACAAACGCAGCGACGTCCTTTCCCCACTTTGAAAAGCCCGAAGTATCCATATGATCCGCCAGATATGCGGACGCATCTTCTATAATCGTGCGAGCCACTTCCGTACTCCGGTCAAAGCGGATCTCCATTTCTTTGTTAACCTGGTCCACGCTGCAGCCGCAGATGCTGTCGTGCGGATGATTCTGCATCAGAATCTTCCAGGCATACTGCAGCCTTTCATGAGGATACAGCTTTCCCTCCTGTGCTGCAAAAACGGACAAAGGCTCCGCCAATTTTTCCAGCGCGACCTCATTTTTCCGGTTCAGACGTTTTAACACCACATGGGAAGAGCAGGTGTTCACCAGCGTATACCAGCCGTCCGTTTCCTGACTTGTCAGTTCCCCCTTCACCGTCGTGAGCCGCTCTTCCACCGCTTCCTTCACGCTTTTTACATAGTCCTCAAAATTGGAATGCTTAAATTCGATATCCGGATAGAGTTTCCTGGCAGTCTCGATGGCTGCGGACAAATCCTTCTGCACAGGCTGATGATCGCAGCCGTTCATGAAAAGCAGTTCGTCCGTCGCCGCAAACATTTCCGCTTTGGAAAGCCTGTCGTCCCAAAAGGCCTTTGCTTCCTCTTCTTCAACAGGAATCTCCATGCCGTTGTTATACCAGTTGGCAAACAAAATCCCCAGCAGGGCGGAACCATCCGGCGCTTCCCACATCATTTCGGAATAAGCGGATTCATATTCCCCTCCGCCCTTCAGTTCATTATTAAAGCCCACCGATTTCACGCCCCGTCCGAAGGCCACCGCATCCATGCCCGCCTGCTTCAAAATCTGGGGCATCTGCCCCACATTGCCGAAAGCATCCGGAAAATATCCCACCTTTGTCAGATTTCCGTATTTTTTCGCTTCCCGCATGCCGGTCTGAATATTTCTCACATTCGCCTCCCCGCTGGTGAGAAATTCATCCTGCAGAATATAAAAAGGACCGACCCGAAAACGTCCTTCCCTTACATAATTTTCCACCAGTTCCCGCTTATCCGGACAGATTTCCAGATAATCGTCCAGCACAATGGTCTGTCCGTCCAGATGGAAGCTTTGAAAGCCGGGATCATTGGCAAACAGTTCCATATTGTCGTCGATCAGATCCAGCAACTTCATTTTATGCCGTTCCAGCGGCATATACCATTCCCGGTCCCAGTGTGAATGCGAAATGATATGTACGGTCTTCTTTTTCATAACTCACCCTTATCTCCTTTTGTTCCAAATATAAGCTGACTCCATCTTCTCCTATCTGTCTAAAAAAATCAATCCCGAAAACAGCAAAATATCAAAAAAAGAAGCGGCATGGCTTCCCGCCACGCCGCCTGCAGTGCAGTATCAATATTTACAGAATCGTATGAATCCAGCCTTCGGGACCTTCAATCCGACCCATCTGGATGCCTGTCAGAGTGTCATACAGCTTCTGGACAACCGGTCCCATCTTCTCCATACCGCTGGGGAAGCAGATCTCTTTGCCGTGATCCACAACCTTGCCGACCGGACAGATGACAGCCGCAGTGCCGCATACGCCGCACTCTGCGAAATCGCCGAGTTCTGCGATCTTCACAGGACGTTCTACCACGTTCAGACCCAGAATATCCTTCGCCACTACGGTCAGGGAACGTCTGGTGATGGAAGGCAGAATGGAATCAGACTTCGGAATCACGATGCCGCCTTCTTTATCCACAAACAAAAAGTTTGCGCCGCCCGTCTCTTCCACATAAGTTCTGGTTGCGGAATCCGGGAACATATTCTCATCATAACCATTGTTATGCGCGGTCACATAAGCATGCAGGCTCATCGCATAGTTTAAACCGGCCTTGATATGTCCGGTTCCATGAGGCGCCGCGCGGTCAAAATCGCTCACACAGATGGTCAGAGGCTTCACGCCGCCCTTAAAATAAGGGCCGACCGGCGTCACGAACATGCGGAACTGGTAGCCGTCCGCCGGCTTCACACCGATCACGTTGGAGGTTGCGATCATGTAGGGACGGATATATAAGGTAGCGCCGCTTCCGTAAGGAGGAACCCATGCCGCGTTCGCCTTTACCACTTCGTCCACCGCCTCTAAAAACTTCTCTTCCGGGAACGGAGGCATCTCCAGACGCACCGCGCTGTCCACCATACGCTTCGCGTTTAAATCAGGACGGAATGTCACGATATGTCCGTCTTCCGTCGTATAAGCCTTCAACCCCTCGAAAATTTCCTGGCAATAATGAAAAATGCCCGCGCATTCGCTCAATGTCAGGTTGGGATCTGTGGTCAGTCCGCCTTCTTCCCATGCGCCGTCTTTATAATTTGCCACATAACGGTAGTCCGTAGGCATGTAGCCAAAACCCAGATTTCCCCAGTCAAGATTTTTCTTTTCCATCTTCTTCACTCTCCTCATCTGATTCATCTATGGCACATCCGCAGGCAGAGCCCGCAAATAATGTCTCTTTCCAAACACTATATCACCATTATTGAAACAGGACAAGTTTTTTTTGCACGTTTTGTCCGGCGTATGTTTTGTCAGGCTCGCATTGGTACGCTGTGGGTAACGTTATGCTTTTGACACCGCTTCCTTCATCATCCTCACATAGGTATAGATCTGCTGCTCTGCATGTTTCCCGTATTGGGCGATCAGCTTCACCACTGCGCTGCCCACGATGACGCCGTCCGCCTTTTTGGCGATATCCGCCGCCTGCCGGGGCGTATGGATGCCGAAGCCCACCGCGGCCGGTACATCCGTTACGGCCTTGATCTGCGCCAGCATGCCGTCCAGATCCGTTTTGATCTCCGTTCTCGTGCCGGTAACGCCCATGGAAGACACCACATAGATAAAGCCCTTTGCCTCCTTCGCAATCTGTTCGATCCTGGCCTGGGAAGTGGGCGCAATCATGGAAATCAGCGTAACGCCATATCCGGAAGAAACGCTGTCCACCTCATTTTTTTCCTCATAAGGCAGATCAGGAATAATAATGCCGTCTATTCCTGCCTCCTTACACCGTGCAAAAAACGCGTCGTAGCCATAGTGAAAAACCGGATTTAAATATGTCATAAATACGATCGGCATGTCCGTCTCCTGACGAAGCTGCGCCGCCATATCAAAGATCTGGTCCGTCGTCACGCCGCCGGTCAGCGCCCGAAGATCCGCTTCCTGAATCACAGGGCCTTCCGCAATCGGATCGGAAAAAGGAATGCCGATCTCGATCAGATCCGCTCCGGCTTTTTCCATCTCCCGCACATATCTTTTCGTGGAATCCAGATCCGGATCCCCCGCCGTCAGAAAGGCAATGAAAGCCTTCCCGTTTGCAAACGCTTTTTCTATTCTGCTCATCTTTTTGCCGCCTTTCAAACTCTCTTTTTCAGTCCGTGATATTCTCGCCTCTGTATCTGGCGATCGCCGCAACGTCCTTGTCCCCTCTGCCGGAAAGACAGATAATCATGCATTCATCCTTCGGCATGGTGGGCGCAAGCTTTCTCGCATATGCCACCGCATGGGCGCTCTCGATCGCGCAGATGATGCCTTCCGTCCGCGCCAGATATTCAAACGCCTGCACCGCTTCCTCGTCGGTAATCGGCACATACTCTGCCCGTCCGGTGTCGTGCAGATACGCATGCTCCGGTCCGATGCCGGGGTAATCCAGACCGGCGGAAATGGAGTAAACCGGCGCGATCTGTCCGTATTTATCCTGACAGAAATAGGATTTCATGCCGTGAAAAACGCCCAGCGATCCCTTTGCGATGGTAGCCGCATGCAATTGGGTATCCACGCCTTTTCCTGCCGCTTCGCAGCCAATCAGCTTCACCTCTTTATCGGGAATAAAGTTGTAAAACATTCCCATGGCGTTGGAGCCGCCGCCCACGCAGGCCAGCACCGCTGCCGGAAGCTTTCCTTCTTTTTCCAGAATCTGCTCCCTCGCTTCCCTGCTGATGACGGACTGAAAATCCCGCACGATGGTGGGGAAAGGATGAGGTCCCATGACGGAGCCCAGCACATAAAGGGTATCGGAAACCCGGTTCGTCCATTCCCGCATCGCCTCGTTGACCGCATCCTTTAATGTCTGGGTGCCCGTGGTCACAGGGTGTACCTTTGCGCCCAAAAGCCGCATCCGGTATACGTTTAAGGCCTGCCGGTCCGTATCTTCTTTTCCCATAAAAATTTCACATTCCAGCCCCAGAAGCGCCGCCGCAGTAGCGCATGCCACGCCGTGCTGTCCCGCTCCGGTCTCCGCGATCACGCGGGTCTTTCCCATTTTTTTTGCCAGAAGCACCTGCCCCAGCACGTTATTGATTTTGTGGGAACCGGTATGGTTTAAGTCCTCGCGCTTTAAATAGATTTTTGCGCCGCCCAGGTCCTTCGTCATTTTTTCCGCATAGTAAAGCAGGGAAGGGCGTCCGGCATAGTTTTTGAGCAAATCGTCCAGTTCCCTGTTAAATTCCGGATCGTTTTTATAATGCTCGTACTGTTCCTCCAGATGAATCACTTCGTTCATCAGCGTTTCCGGAATGTACTGTCCTCCATGTATTCCAAATCTTCCGTTGCTCATTTCTTCCTCTCATTCCGCCGCACAAGCGGCATTTTCATCTATGGAATTTCCGCGCCGCATGGCGACGCATCTTTCAATTTTTTCGGGATCCTTACAGCCGTCCGTCTCCACGCCGCTGCTTACATCCAGGGCAAATGCGCCGACCCGCATCGCTTTCTTAAGATTATCCGGTCCCAGACCGCCCGCCAGGAAAAAGGGCCGGTCGATTTGTCCGATAACGCTCCAGTCAAAAGAATGCCCTGTGCCCCCGGCGCCGTGGTCCAGCAGAATATAATCCGCGCTGCTCTTACAGGCCTTCGCCACATCCTCCTCCGTCTTTACGGAAAATGCCTGAATGAAAGGACACTTCTTTCCACTATCTTTCAACAGCTTCCGCAGCTTTTCCATATATTCTTCCGTTTCCTGTCCGTGAAGCTGCACCATATCGATGATCCCGTCTTTTACCAGTTGGGCAATCGCTTCCGGCTCTTCATTGACAAAAACGCCCACTGCCAAAATGCCCGGATCCAGCTTTTCCTTGAAAAGCTTCGCCTGCTCCTTCGTCACCTGTCTTTTGCTTTTTGCGAACACAAAGCCGATATAATCCGGTCTGGAAGCGTTGACAAAATCGATGTCGCAGGGACGATACAGCCCGCAGATCTTGATCCGGCTATTCATGGCATTTACTCCGCAGTTCGTCCAGCATCGCGCGCTGATCGGGACTTCTCATCAGCGTCTCCCCAATCAGCACCGCATTCGTACCGTTTCGATATAAAACGCCCACATCGTCCGCGTCTCGGATGCCGCTTTCGGATACATATAACTTATCTTCCGGAATCAGGCTGCGCAGCCGGACGGAATTATTGACGTCCACTGTGAAGGTTTTTAAATCCCGGTTGTTCACGCCGATCACCCGCGCGCCGGCCCTGAGCGCTTTCTCCACTTCTTCCGCATCGTGAGCTTCCACCAGCGCCGACAGCCCCAGACTATGGGCGATTTCCAGAAAGCTTTTCAGCTGCGCCTGGTCAAGAAGCGTACAGATCAGCAGCACCGCCGAGGCGCCCAGCAGTTTCGCTTCGTAAATCTGATAAGCGTCCACGGTAAAGTCCTTGCGAAGGACCGGAACGGAAACTTCCCGTGCAATTTCCTTCAAATACTGGTCGCTTCCCAGAAAATATTCCGGCTCCGTGAGCACGGAAATCGCCGACGCGCCGGCCGCTTCATATTCTTTTGCAATTTGCAGCCATGGAAAATCCGGCGCGATCAGCCCTTTCGAGGGCGACGCCTTTTTCACTTCGCAGATAAACGACATCCCCGGCGCTGCCAGCGCCTTTTCAAACGGGAACTCTTTTGTCGCTTCCATCTGCAAAGCCCTGCTTTTTATCACTTCAAAAGGAATCTCTTTTTTACGCTGTTCCACCCGTTTCCGGGTGGAAGCTGCCAGTTGATCCAGTATCATGCTTTTGTTCCTTTCCTCCTAAGCTTCTTCATTGGTCAGTTCTATGAAGGCGTTAAGCTGTTCCAGCGCCTTTTTGCTGTCGATCACCTCTTCCACCTCTTTGACCGCATCTTCCAGGGAAATTCCTTTGGCGATATGCACTGCCGCCGCAGAGTTTAAGACCACCGCGTCCCGCCTGGGGCCTTTTACTCCCTGCAGAATCTGTCTGGTAATCTCCGCATTCTCCTGGGGCGTGCCGCCGACCAGATCTTCCTTTTTGCAGCGTGTAAAGCCGAACTGCTCCGGACAAATCACATAATTGGTAAATTCCCCGTCTTTGATCTCGCATACGGTGGTGGGCGCGCTCATGGAAATTTCGTCCAGTCCGTCCTGTCCGTAAACGACCATCGCCCTCTTTACGCCCAGGTTTGCCAAAACCTTCGCAAGCGGCTCCACCAGGCTTTCGTCATAAACGCCCATCAACTGCATGTTTGCGCCCGCCGGATTTGTCAGAGGCCCCAGAATATTAAAAATCGTGCGGATCGTCAGTTCTTTTCTCACAGGCGCCACATATTTCATGGACAGATGATAGTTCTGCGCAAACAAAAAGCACAGGCCGATCTTTCTTAAAATCTCTGCGTTCTTTGCCGGATCGATGGCGATCTTTACGCCCAGCGC
Source organism: Eubacteriales bacterium (assembly GCA_030524745.1). GTDB lineage: Bacteria > Bacillota > Clostridia > Lachnospirales > Lachnospiraceae > Gallintestinimicrobium. Next base: position 119,223 of record JAUNGC010000001.1, read on the forward strand.
TTCCAGCACATCCGCCGCGCCGCTCTTGCTGGACGCCGCCCGGTTGCCGTGCTTTGCCACCGGCACGCCCGCCGCGGAAACCACGATGGAAGAAGTTGTGGAAATATTAAAGGAATTGGAACGGTCGCCGCCCGTACCCACAATTTCCAGCACATCCTGATCGTGTAACAGACGCACGCAGTGCTTACGCATGCCCGCCGCACAGGCTGTGATTTCCTCAATCGTCTCTCCCTTCATCGCCATCGCCACCAAAAAGGCGCTCATCTGTACCGCCGTCGCCTGTCCGCCCATGATTTCATCCATGGCCGCTTCCGCCATTTCGTAGCTTAAGTTTTCCTTGTTGCTCAGTTTTACAATCGCTTCCTTAATCATGTTTTTCTCCTCCTTTTCAAAGCACCCTGCCGCCTGTAAAAAATTTTTTATCATTTCGCGCCCCTGCGGCGTTAAAATCGATTCCGGATGAAACTGCAGCCCGTATACCGGTTCTGTCCTGTGCTGCACCGCCATGATCTCACTGTCGGCCGTTCTTGCCGTTACGGCAAGGCATTCCGGTAAACTTTCTTCCAGCGCCGCCAGCGAATGATACCGCGCCACCGCAACGGTTTTGGGAAGTCCTGCAAAAACAGGGCTGTTCGTGTTCACTTCCGCTGCGGACTGTTTTCCGTGCATCAGTTGTTTCGCATAGGATACGGTTCCTCCATAGGCTTCACAGATCGCCTGATGGCCCAGGCACACGCCCAGAATCGGGATCCTTTTCCCCAGCTTCTGCACGATCTCGATACACCGTCCCGCCTCTGACGGCCGCCCCGGCCCCGGCGATAAAATGATCGCCTGCGGACGCAAAGCCTCTATCTCTTCCACCGTCAGCGCGTCGTTTCTCTCCACCCGTATGTCGGGATAAAGAGCGCCCACAAGCTGAAACAGGTTATAGGAAAAGCTGTCGTAATTATCAATCAGTAAAATCATTTTTGTTCTCCTTTTGCCAAAACAGCGGCCCCAAAATACCGGCCCTCAGATCTCTTCCTGCGTTTCCCGAAGCGCCTGCATCACAGCCTTCGCCTTATTGATACATTCCTGATGCTCCTTCTCCGGCACGCTGTCCGCCACGATTCCGGCGCCGGAACGGACAAACACTTTTTTATTTTTCGCAAAGGCTAAGCGAATCGCAATGCAGGTATCCATATTTCCGGCAAAATCCAGATAGCCGATCGCTCCGCCGTAAATGCCTCTTTTGTTGTTTTCCAGTTCGTTGATGATCTGGCAGGCCCGGATTTTCGGCGCTCCCGAAAGCGTTCCCGCCGGAAGGACGGCTTCCAGCGCATCCACAGCCGTTTTATCGTCCCGAAGCGTGCCCCGCACCGTGGAGCCGATGTGCATCACGTGAGAAAACCGCTCAACGGACAGATATTTTTCCACCTCCACGCTGCCGAATTTACAGAACTTTCCGAGATCGTTTCTGCCAAGATCCACCAGCATATTATGTTCCGCCAGTTCTTTTTCATCGGATAAAAGATCCTGTTCCAGCGCCAGGTCTTCTTCATAATTCTTTCCTCTCGGTCTGGTCCCCGCCAGCGGGAAGGTCTTCGCCTCGCCGTTGTGCACCTTCACCAGCGTTTCCGGCGACGCGCCCGCGATCTCGATATCGTCGCTTGAGAAAAAGAACATATAGGGCGACGGATTTTTCGTCCGCAAAATCCGGTAGGTATCCAGGAGGCTTCCTTCAAAATCCGCTTCCAGTCTGTTGGACAATACCAGTTGGAAAATGTCTCCTTCCCGGATATATCGCTTGACCTGTTCCACCTTTTCGCAAAAAGCATCCTTTTCAAACAGCGGACGAAAATCCGATAACAGCCTGCCGGGCTCTGTTTCTTTTTCCTTCCCGTAACGCACGAGCCGTTCCATTTCATCCAGCTTTTCCACCGCTTTGCGGTATGCGTCTTCCGGCGTGCCGTCCGCAAGGCTGCAGTTATAAATCAAAATCATCTTCTGCCGGTAGTTATCAAAAGCGATCATCTTATCGAACAGCATCAGATCCACGTCATTGAAATTTTCCACATCCTGCGCATCCAGATTCAGAGAAGGTTCGCTATATTTGATAAAATCATAGGAGAAATACCCCACCAGACCGCCGGACAGCGGCGGCAGTCCGGGCAGCCTGGGCGCTCTGTTGTCCGCAATCACCTGCTGAATATAACCTCCCAGATCGTCCACCAACAGTTCTTTTTTCGTATCTGTTGTGATTACCAGCCGATGATCCTTGCAGACCAGTTCCATCGTCGGATCATAGCCCAAAAACGTATATCTGCCCCACTGCTTGTTGTCCTCCGCGCTTTCCAGCATGAAACAGTGATTGTCAACCTGCATGAGCCTTTTTAACACCTGTACCGGCGTGGCGATGTCCGATAAAATTTCCCGGCAAACCGGAATCCGTTTGTACGCTCCTGCTGCCGCCGCCTTTTTCATTTCTTCCAGCGATGTCTGAATCATGATTGCCTCCTTCTTTTTTATGTGGTATGCCGGGCCCGGCCGCCGCTGCATTCTATGGTTGCAGTGCGCCGGACACGCTCAAAAATGCTACGCAAAAAGCCCGCCCCGACAAAAGAACAATTCGGTTCTTCTGCCAAGGGCGGGCTGTAAATTCTTCCCGTGGTGCCACCTTGCTTTGTGAAAATCACACACTCTGTAGGATACCAACATATCCCCGGCTACTAACGTAAGCCCCTACGTCACAGAATACTCGGCGCTTTCTGCTGTAAATCCGCCTTTCCCTGTGCCCTCCGTGGTCCATTTGAAACACCGCTTTCTGTCCGGCTTCCACCTTCCCGGACTCTCTGTGAGCGCGCTTGTAACGTTATCTCCACTTCATCGGTTTAAACTATTAACTTATGAACTGCTGTCATTATAAAATATATCGTAACGGTTTGTCAAGGAGTTTATTTTTATTCCATTTCGGCCACAAATGCATCTATGCTGTCAACTTTTGCCGCAAGTTTAAGCCACCGTTTCAGCGTATCCGGATTCTCCTCCGTTTCCAGACGGCTCTTAACCTTGGCCGGTACGTCTCCGTATTCCTCCAGCAGTTCCAGAATATCCTGCACCTTTGTGTTTTTAGTGGCTGCTCTGGCCGCTTCCTCCGCCGCCTCTTTTCGTTCATAGTATATAATCTCTTCATACCTCATATATGCCTGTTTCACCTCCGGCTGCACTTTCACTCTGCTCACATAATTGTGAAGTTCTCTCGTAGCCTCATCCGTCGCATTTTCTTTCCGGCTGTCCTGAATATATCGGAGCATCGTCCGCAGCTTGCTGCTTCCGCCCTTTGTACCGCCTGTATAAAAGTAGTAAAAATATAAACCGTCTCTGTATTCCAGTTCCGGAACTTCCAAACATCTGTTCCGCACCGTATACATCATGAAGTCTTCTCCGAAAGGATCAAAATTCAGGATTGTCAGCACATACAGATTGGGAAGCCTGGAAAAATCCTTCTCTCCGCTCTTTAAGCCGCGGCTGTCGATCCGTGCCTGATAAAAGCGATTGTGCCGGGGCAGATCCAGATTCGCCTGCAGATGGGGCTCTACATCGTAAATATTCATGGTTGTCGGTTCTTCTTCGTCCTTTGCCGGTTCATACTCCTCTACCTCCACATCCATCCGGATGCCTCGCAGATGCGGCGAAAAGGCTGGCAATACCTTTTGCGCTGTAATTTTCAGTTTCCCGATATCTTTCTGCAATAAAGATGACAACATCCTACGGCAGAAATCCTTTCCGACCTCTTCATCTGAGGCAAGCTGTCCCATCAGAAAATCGTCCATCACATCCATGTCTTCCAGTTTCTTCTTCGCAATACTCATATTTCCTCCGTTTCCGGCAGATGCCAGACCCCTGAAAACAGCAAAATGAGTATTTTCAATCAATTTCGCCCATATACCTTCCAGCGCCCCGGCTCTGCCAACATCAATTGTGTGTGTGAAAATGTCGGCGATATGCCAGGAATCTGCCTGTCCGGAATCGGCGCAGGCGAATTAAGAATTTTCACATAAAAAATGGAATCGCATTCCTGCTACGATTCCATTTTATAGATAAGCTAAAAATATGTCAATCAGTTTCTGCTTTTATTCCTGCAGAACATAATAGTGGGGAATGATATCCTCATATGTGCCGTCTTTTCTCAAAAAGCCGCCCGGAATCACGCCCAGCTTCACAAAGCCCAGCTTTTCATACAGATGAAGCGCCGCCTGATTCGATTTCACCACCGCATTAAACTGAAGCACGCCAAACCCCAGTTCTTTCGCCTTAGCCAGACAATGCAGCACCAGCTTCTCTCCGATATGCTGTCCCCGGATCTCCTTTTTTACTGCATAACTCGCGTTGCAGATATGGCCGCATCGTCCCACATTATTCGGATGTAAAATATAAAGTCCCGCTATTTCACCGCTATTTACATCATATGCCACTCCTGTAAAGGACTGTTCTGAGAAAAAAATCTCTCCGCTGTTTTCATCCAGCAGTTCCATCTGCGGAAACGCTGCGCCGTCTTCCACCACCTGGTTCCAGATTGCCGTCATTTCAGGCAGATCCCTTTTTTCAAAAGCCCTTATCTCAAGTTCCATGCAAACTTTCCTCCGGTATTCCAAACTCCGTTTTTCTTATCAGTATAGCGGCTTTTTCTCAAAATGCAAGATGGAAAATCATACAGGCCATTCTACAGAAAATCATGCAGGCAGTTCTACTCCCGCAGCAAATCGTAGGGCTGTATCCGCTTAATCCGCATGGACGCCAGCGCAGAAAACCCAAAGCCGAACAGGGTAACCGCCAGACAAAGGCCGGCCATCAAAAACAAAGAAATATGAAAATTCACCCGCATGATGCCGATATCAGAAAACAACAGACTCAAAAGCGGATTGACGGCTATTTTCCCCAAAACACAGCCCAGAGCAGCCCCTGACAGAAGCACCGGGAAAAAACTCCACGCGGTCTGCAGCACCAGTTGTCCGGTGGTAAATCCGATGGCTTTGTAAATCCCCAGTTCCTGTCTTTTACGAACCAGCATCTGACGGATCACCAGATGCAGCGTCAGGGCAATGACGCCGGCCGTCACAAACGTAATCACGATTACCAGAATGCCTACGATCTCCCGGTAAATTCCCATGGCCGCTTCGATTTCCTTTTTATGGTTCTGCACGTCTGCGGCCTGCCCGCTGTATTTCTTCATTTCTTCCGTAAAATGCCCGTAAACCGGCTCATCCTCACCTTCCGCCGTTTTTCCGAAAACCCGGCTGTCCTGTAAGTATACCGCAATATATGCCGGCTGGTATTGCGGAACCAAAATGCGGTAGCCGTCCTGCGTCAGAGCCGCATCACGCCCCAGATAATTGGAACTGCTCAAAAGTCCGGTAATCAGATACTGCGCTTCTCTCCCATCCTTTTTGAGCACAATTTCATCTCCCACTTCCACACCCAGTTCTTTTGCCATCAGTCCGCCGATCGCGGTTTCGTTTTCATATTCGGGAAAACGGCCCGCAAAAATAAGATCCTGATACTCATAATCGCCGAACTGATCGGTCACATAGCACTGCAGTTCCTGATCCTGCGCGGTATACACCGGGTCATTTAAGAAAAAGAACGCCTTTCGGACCTCCGGCATTTCCCGGATTTTCTCCAGCAATTTTGCAGCGCTCTCCGCATCCGCGCAGGTGACAGACGCATCCCACATTTCTCCCGCCGTCAGTCTGGCAAAGGAATCGAAGTCGCGCACAATATTGTCATACATCGCCCCTGCAAAAACCGCGGCAAAGCTGATCGCCGCTACGATCAGACCTGTGAGCAGATTCTGTCTGCCGTTCTGCAAAAGGCTTTTCGCGGAAAGAAGCAAAGACAGACTTCCTCTGCTTTGATCCAGCGGCAGCGGATTTTTCCGGAAACTGTGGGTTAACATTCCGCTCCGCAGCGCCTCCAGCACGGAAAGCCGCCGCGCCTTTTTGGAGGAAAAAAAGGATACCAGAGAAACGGCTGTCTGCACGAATAAAAACGTCCATGCCGCACAGACGATATCAAAACCCTGCTTCCAGACAATGCCTGTCTGAACGGCAAACATCCGGGAAGCCAGGGGCAAAATCAGATAGGAGCACAAAATTCCCGGAACGGTTCCCGCAAGCCCGATCACCAGAAACTGCAGCCATATGGATGCGGTAAGCGCGCCGCCCGTATATCCGATGGCTTTGAGCGCGCCGATATTGGTCATCTCTTCCTCAATGCTGTTTTTAATCCAGAAATGCACCACAATCAGCCCAATCACCACTACAATCAGGGAAAAAGCGACAATCATCAGCGCTCCCATGGAAGAGGTCACTGTCCGCGCGCTCTTAATCAACTCATAAAAAACGGAATCGTACAGCCTGTCATCCCCCGAAAGCTGCGGCTGATGACGTGCACAGAAGCCCTCTCCGTCCGCTCCTTCCTGCAGCTGTACAAAAAACAGACTTCCGTCCTGCCTCCCGCCGAAGTGTTCCGACAATTCTTCATAACCGCCCCCATCCAGAATCAGCCCGATTGTGGAGGTATAAATGGTCGCCAGAAAGGTTTCTTCAAAAAATCCCGCCACCGTATAGGTAAAGCTTTCCTCTTCTCTTCCGGCTAAAGAAACTGTCAGCGTAAAGGAATCCCCTGTCTCGTAGCCGCCTCCCGTATGAAACAGATAAGGCAGATAAACCGGACGCTCCACCGTCTCCTGCATTTTCTCCACATATGCCACGCGGCCGATTGTCTGCGCATCCGACGCGTTTAACATGACATAATTTCTGGCAAATTCATTTTCCGCATATTCGCAGCGTCCCGGAAGCATCAGCGCCGGGCGCCGTTCCATTCCTTTTGCCTGACCGTCCTCTGACAGTTCCGCCCAAAACCCGTCCAGCCATGCCTCATCCGTCTCCTGCACGGCGAAAATCACATCCGCGCTGTTTAACTGTTTTGCTCTGCGGTCAAAATTGCCGTCATAGTTGCGCCAGGTGACAAGCCCCAGATTCAACAGCATGGCGGCGATCAAAATCATGCTCCCGAAAGAGAATACCTGGCCCCTGTCCTTCAAAAACCTTGCGGCGGTAAGATTCCATATCTTTCCCATTCCTACCACCCCATTTCCCGAAGAAAATCATTCAGAAGCTGCTGGCGCTCTGGCTCCTCTGCGCCGCCGCTTCCCAGATTGCATTCCCCTCTGATCGCCCCGTCCTGCAAATAGACAACGCGGTTTCCTCTCCGCGCCGATTTCAGATCATGGGTAACCATAACAATGCTCTGCCCCTGTTTATTTACGCTCTCCAGCACATCTAAAACCGCCTTCCCGGACGCCGAATTTAACTGTCCGGTGGGTTCATCCGCAAACACAATTTCAGGCCGGTTCATCAGCGCTCTGACGATCGCCGCGCGCTGCGCCTCCCCGCCGGAAAGCTGCGCCGGAAATTTCCGGATGAGCCTCTCGTCCAGGCCGACCTTTCCGAAAAGTTCCCTCGCCCGCTCCGCCAGTTCCCTGCGGTTATTGGAAAGCAGCAGTCCCGCCGTCATGGCGTTGTCCAGAAGGCTCATATTATCCAGCAAATACATCTGCTGAAATACAAAGCCGCAGTGCTTTCTGCGAAACACCGCCAGTTCGTCATTGCTGTAGTTTGAAATTTCCTCTCCCGCAAACACAATTTTTCCCAGCGTGGGTCGGTCCATGCCAGACAGCGCATACAGCAGGGTGGATTTTCCGGCACCCGAAGGTCCCATAATCACGGTAAAATCCCCTTTATAAATCTTCAGATCCAGATTTTTCAAAATATGCTGCTGTTCCCCGCCGCTTGAAAAAGTTTTACAAAGCTTCTCTGTTGACAAAATAACTTCTTTCATCTTATCTTGCTCCTTTCCAGGGCCTTTGCCGCTGCCGCATCTGCCGCGCCGGCGTAAAAAATTTTTGTCCCTCTGTATTCAGAAGCGTATCACAGAGAATCCTTAACAGTCTTTATCCGTTTCTTAACCAATCCTTAATTATGCGGCAATCCCGCCGTTTGCCGGGCTGTTGCCGCATCATGCCAGCTTTAAAAATATTTCCGTACAAAATCCGTTCTCCGTATTGCGGCACAGCAATCTGCCGCCCATTCGGGAAATCAGATAATCCGCAATATACAGCCCAAGGCCCGCGCCGCTCTTTTTCTGCGCCCCCGCGCCGCGGTAATATTTCTGCGTCAGGCGGGGGAGTTCCTCTTCCGAAACGCCGGGGCCGAAATCCCCGATTTCAATTTTCAGCGCATCCTCTGTAAAAGCGAAGGAAACGCGGATTTGGGTGTCCGCGTATTTATAGGAATTGCTGAAAATATTGTCAAACACCTGCTGTAACCGGAGCGGATCAAACACCAGCATGCATGCCGGTGCCTCCGGAATCAAAGCCCGCTTTAAATAATCGGCGGCGCCGAGCATCGAACAGAGCCTGTCGCTTCCGTATTCAGCCGTCGTGACGGACAGTTCCTGCAATTCTTCTAAAGTCGCATGAAACAGATCCGATATCATTCCGTCGATCTGCTCCGCCTTTTTGCGGATGACTGCCAGCTTCTCCCGTTCCCCTGCATCCTGCGCCGTCGCCTCCATCAGTTCGGAAACTGCCTGAATCGAAGCCACCGGCGTTTTAATATCATGGCTGAGTTTCGCCACCAGTTCCTTTTTACTGCGGTCGGCCTCCTGCTCTTTGATGCGCGCCGCTTTTAATTCCTCCCGCATCAGATCAAAGCTTTCCGTAAATGGGCCAAAGACATTTTCCCGGTCCATCTGCAGCGGAAAATCCAGATCGCCTCCCGCCACGCGCACGGCAAAATCCCGGAGTTTATAAAACGGCAGAAAAATCTTACGTCGGATATAGCAATAATATCCCACGCCCAGCGCAAGTTCCGCAAAGGAGATTCCCAGAAATAAAAAAAACAGATTCATCCGTTCCCTTTTTCTTAATCCGGATAAATCGTTATGAAAAATCACCTTCCCTTTCGACGGCATTTGGGCGTCCAGATCCACGATCGTATCCCGCGCCGCTATCGCCTCATGCAGCGTCAACGCTGTCCGGCCCTTTTCCGAACCGCCCTCTTTTAAAGCCTCAGCCTCCGCGTCCCGGCTGCTGTAAAGCGCCTGTCCGTCCTCATCCAGGATCGTATAGGCCACCCCCTGCGCCCGCAATGGAGCCTCAAAGTCCGCGCCGTCCTGCAGATCGTCCCACTGTGCCAAAGCCGACTGGACAACTTCATTGACCACGGTCATATCCAGCTTTTCCTCTTTGCCGCCGCACAAGGCTCCCGCCAAAAGCTGCAGCGCCGCAAATAACGCAATTAAAAGCAGTACCCCTCTGTTTTTCATCCTTTTGCTTCCTCAAAAATGTATCCCACGCCCCACACTGTCCGAATGAGCTGCGGTTCATTGGGATCGACTTCGATTTTCTCCCGCAGATGACGGATATGCACGTTAAGCGTCCCGTCCCCGGTGACGGAATCCTTCCACACTTCCGAAAACAGTTCCTCCTTCGGCACAACTCTTCCTCTGTTTTTCACCAGATAGCAAAGCAGTCTCTGTTCCATCGCCTTAAGCCTCAGCATTTCCCCGTCCAGCATAACTCTGCCCGTCCCGAAATCCACGGTCAGCCTGCCGTCAGACCAGTTATCGCCATCCGGCTGCGCGCAGCGCTTGAGCACCGCCCTGACCTTTGCCAGCAGAATGCTTAAGGAGCAGGGCTTTTGAATATAGTCGTCGCCTCCGATGTTTAAAGCCAGCAAAATATCATCGTCGCTCTGTCTCGCGCTGATAAACAGAATCGGAATGTCCGTCTTTTGACGCAGCCTGCGGCACAGGTCAAACCCGGAACTCTCCTGCAGATTGATATCCAGCAAAATCAGATCCGCCGTATTTTTTTCCAGAAACGAAAGACAGGCGGCGGCATCAAAAACCGCCGCCGCGCTGACCTGAAACAAATTGAAATATTCTGCCGTGCTCTCTGCCAGAGGTCTTTCGTCGTCCACAATCAGACAATTGTAATGCATCCCGTTTTCCTCATCCGCCTTCATTCCATAAAGGGTTTGCCTTTTACCGTCCCGTTACTTTTTTCTCTCATACTTCAAAAAATGATAAGTCAGATCAAAATAATACTGTTCCTCGCTGTCCGCCGTAATTTCCCAGTCAGGATCGCTGTCCAGATCCGGAAAATACGCGTCCGCCTCATAGGCGTGATCGATTTTCGTCACATGGGCCACATCACAATAAGGCAGGAGCTGCTCATATACGCTGGTGCCGCCGATGATATAAATATCTTCACTTGGGTACTGCTTTAAGATTTCCAGCAGTTCTTCCACGGAATGCGCCACGACGGCATCCTTACATGCATAGTCGGGATTGCGGGTCAGCACCACGTTCGTTCTGTTTTTTAAGGGCTGGCCACCCGGGAAAGTGTCCATGGTCTTTCTGCCCAGCACCACCACTTTGCCCGTCGTCTCCTGACGGAACATCTTGTGATCCGCTGGAATCCGCACCAGCAGATCCCCTTTATTGCCGATTGCCCAGTTTTCATCCACTGCCACGATCAAATTCATTGCTCTCTCCTCCTAAACCGCAATCGGGATATCCTTAATCTGTTCTCCCGTCACATAGTCTTCCACCTTCACATCGTTTCTTGTAAATTGGTAAAAATCATGAATCTCCGGATTGAGCCAGAACTTCGGCGCGGGATAGGGCTCTCTGGAAATCAGTTCTTTGATAATAGGCACATGCCGATCGTAAATGTGCGCGTCCGCAATCACATGCACCAGTTCTCCCGCCTCCATGCCGCATACCTGGGCCAGCATATGAACCAGCACCGCATACTGCACCACATTCCAGTTGTTGGCTGCCAGCACATCCTGGGAACGCTGGTTGAGCACCGCGTTCAGCGTCAGCTTTTCATGCCCCTTTTTCTGCGTCACATTGAAGGTCATGCTGTAAGCGCAGGGATAAAGATTCATTTCATGCAGATCCTGATGCACATAAATATTGGTCATGATCCGGCGGGAAAAAGGATTGTTTTTCAAATCATAAATCACCCTGTCCACCTGATCGAACATGCCTTCCTTATACTGATGCTTCACGCCAAGCTGATAGCCGTAAGCCTTGCCGATGCTGCCGTCCGGATCCGCCCATTCGTCCCAGATATGGCTGTGCAGGTCGTTAATATTATTGGACTTTTGCTGCCAGATCCAGAGCATCTCGTCGGTCGCGCTCTTTAAGGCGGTGCGCCGAAGGGTCAGAAGCGGAAACTCTTTGGAAAGATCATACCGGTTGACCACGCCGAACTTCTTGATCGTATAAGCGGAAGCGCCGTCCGGCCAGTGCGGGCGCACCTTCTCTCCTTCCGTGCTGGTCCCGTTTTCCAGGATATCCTTACACATATTAATAAAAATCGTATCTGCCATGCTCATAGCCTGTTCTCTCCTCTATCTTTCTTCCGTCTGCTTATTCCCATTTCTCACAGAGCGAATTGATCTGATCCGCAAACTTTGCCAGATCCTTGTTCGCCATGCCTTCGCTGCGTTTGATGATCGCCAGAAGCCGCTGGCCCGCCGCCAGAAGCCTCGCATATACGCCGCTGGCCGCCGTGCTCTTTCCTTTCTTCTTAACCGGTACAGGTTCCGCTTCATAGAGGAACGCGTCCGCTGTCAGATCGAATACCGTGCCGCTGTAGGGCGCATAAGTCCGAAAACCGTATTCATCATGCAGACAGTTTGCAAAGGACATGGTCACCTGATCTTCTCCGTGCACGATAAACACCCGCTGCGGCTTTTTCTCAAAGCCCTGCACCCACCGGATCAGCCCGTTTTTGTCCGCATGTCCGGACATCCCGGCCAGCGTCAGAATATGCGCGCGGACGTCCACGGTTTCTCCAAACAGCTTCATCTGGTCCGCGCCGTCCACCAGCGCGCGTCCCGGCGTTCCCACCGACTGATATCCCACAAAAAGAACCGTACACTCCGGCCGCCAGAGATTGTGCTTCAAATGATGGCGGATGCGCCCCGCATCACACATGCCAGAAGCGGAAAGAATGACCTTCGGCGTCTCATCAAAATTGATCGCCTTCGACTCGTCGCTGGTGATGGACAGATGCAGGCCTTTAAAGCTGATCGGATTGACGCCCCGGTTGACCAGTTCCATCGCCTCTTCGTCAAAACAGCTTTTGTCGTTTCTGATAAAAATGCCGGTAGCTTCCACCGCCATCGGGCTGTCCACATACACCGGAAAATCGCCGTGATTTTTCACCAGTCCCTGTTCTTTGATGATCCGCAGAAAATACAGCATTTCCTGGGTTCTTCCCACCGCAAAGGAAGGAATCACCACATTGCCGCCCCTGTCAAAGGTCTCCTGCAGAATCTTTGACAACTCCGCCACATAGTCCGGACGCTCCGTTCCATGCAGCCGGTCGCCGTAGGTGGATTCCATAATCACGTAATCCGCTTCCTTCGTCGTCTGAGGATCTTTCAGAAGCGGCTGATTGACATTGCCGATATCGCCGGAAAAAACAAGCTTTTTAGAAATCCCGTTTTCCTCTGCCCACACCTCTATGCTGGCGGATCCCAGCAGATGTCCCACATCCGTAAACCGGATCACAACGTCCTCACAGACCGTTATTTTTTCCCCGTAAGCGCAGGATACAATCCTGGCGATCGTTTCCTCCGCGTCCTCCATCGTATAAAGGGGCACATGGGGCTCCACGCCGGAACTCCTTTTCGCTTTCCGGTTCTTCCACTCCGCTTCCTGCATCTGGATATGCGCGCAGTCCCGCAGCATGATGCTGCACAGATCCGCCGTCCCTTCCGTTGCAAAAATCTTCCCCCGAAAGCCCTTCGCATACAAGGACGGCAGCATGCCCGAATGATCGACGTGCGCATGGGTTAAAAGTACATAATCGATCATCGCCTCCTCCACCGGAAGCGGACAGTTTTCAAAAGTATTCACGCCCTGTTCCATGCCGCAGTCCACCAGAATATGCGTCTTGCCGATCTCCAGATAATGACAGCTCCCCGTCACCTCATGGGCAGCGCCGATAAACTGTAGTTTCATAATTTCCCTCCCGCTTCACTCTTTGCGAAACGCTATCCCCCAAACAGCGCATTCTTACAATTCTTACAATTAGTTTGAGTATACCATTTTTTTATGGTAAAGTATAGGAAATTATCACAACCGGTGGAAATGGAATCATGTACAGCGAATACGATGAGGAAAGATTTTTCGCAGAATATGCCAAAATGCCCCGCAGCCGGGAAGGACTGGCTGCCGCCGGAGAATGGCACCAGTTAAAGCCGCTTTTTCGCTGGAAGCAGTAGAAGAGGCCAGGCCCTCCGAAGAGATGCCTGGCCTCCCCTATATGAAGGACGAACTGCGCCGTCCCATGATGTTACTGGTAAAAGCGTCCGCAAAGAAATGAGCGCTATGGCGTCATCTGCCGGACACTCCGTTATGTTATGAGTCAGACCACGCCCTTTTGCAGCATCACGTTCGCATAAACGGCGGATTCTCCCGTGGCGATGATCGCATAAGCGGTTTTGGCCTGCTCATAAAAAGCGAATCGCTCCACATATCCTACCGCAGCGCTTCCCCGATCGTCATATCTGGAAATGATCTCCTTATAGGTATCCCAGATCGGCGTTTTTGCCGGATCCCCGGGCATGACCTCCATCAGCCTGACCGGATCCTCCACATAGGTATCCAGCGGGAACAACTGCAAAACCGCATCCAGAATTTCCGGCACGCCATGTCCGTCCATCCGGATGACGATGCTGTTTTTTCCCATGGACTCTGCGGGAAAATTGCCGTCCGCAATGACAATGCGGTCACTGTGGCCCATTTCGCACAGCACCTTTAAAAGTTCCGGCGATAAAATCTTCGGTATTCCTTTTAACATATCAGTCTTCTTTCTTGGGGTATTTTTTATAACCCGGATGTCTGCCGGTGATTCCATACCCCTTCCGCATGGAAATCAGCCTGTCTATATTTTCCTTTGACAGTTCCTGCGCGCCGCCCAGAAGCTTCGCATTCAGCGTGATTTTCGCAAACAGTTCCATCGTTTCCATCCGGTAATAAGCCGTAATCACATCAGCGCCCACCGTCAGCGCGCCGTGATTCTGCAAAAGCAGCGCGTCATGTTCGCCCAGATAAGGCGCAATCGCGTCGGGCACTTCATAAGTGGACGGCGTTCCGTAGGGCGTCACCGGAATGGAGCCCAGCGTCAGCACTGTCTCGATCATGGAATAGTCGTCCAGCGCAATATTGGCAACCGCAAAGCCCGTCGCCACCGGCGGATGCGCATGTAAAACCGCGCCCACGTCGTCTCTTTCCGCATAGCAGCGAAGATGCATCTTCACTTCAGAAGAGGGACGGTATCCATCCTGCGCCTCCAGAATATTGCAGTCCTTATCGATACGCACCAGCTTTTCCGGCGTGATAAAGCTCTTGCTGATTCCGGTGGGCGTCGTCATAAAGGTTCCGTCCTCAAGCTTTGCCGAAACGTTTCCGTCGTTTGCCGCAACCCATCCCAACTGCCACATTTTATGACAGACGTCACAAATCTGCTCCCTTATGGGCATGTAACTCAATTCCATCTTCTAAAACTCCTTTCCTGCGATCTTTTCACAAAACCACTGATAAGTTTCTTCCCAGCGTCCTGTATTTTCCGGTTCATAAACACGGATTTCTTCCGATTCCCGAATCAACTGCCGGATCTGGGAAAGTCCGTTCACTTCCTTTACCGCGGAAAGCTGTATCGCCAGATTTCCATAAACGGTAGCTTCCACCGGCCCCGCATAAACGGGAATTTTACAGACGTCCGCCACCAGTTGGCACAACAGGCTGCTCTGGGTTCCGCCGCCCACCATATAAATCGCTTCATACTCTTTTCCCGTGCAGGCACGGATCTCATCTAATGCAATATGATACTTTAAAGCGAGACTTTCGTCAATACAGCGCACGATCTGCGCCGGGCTCCCGGGAATTCTCTGTCCGGATTTCTCACAATACCGGCGGATTCTTTCCGGCACATTTCCGGCCGGGACAAAAACCGGATCGTCCGGGTCGATGAAGCTTCCTCCCCCTGCTTCCTTCGACGCCAGCTCTTCCAACTGCCCGAAATCATATTCCATGCCTTCCCGCGCCCATTGCCTTCTGCTCTCCTGCACCAGCCACAGTCCGATGATGTTCTTTAAAAAGGAGATCCTTCCCCCAAAGGCCCCTTCGTTGGTCACATTATACCGGAGCGAATTTTCATCGATGACCGGCTCTTTTAACTCCGTGCCAAACAGCGACCAGGTTCCGCAGCTCACAAAAATGAAATCGTCCTGCAGGGCAGGCACAGCCGCCATGGCGCACTGCGTATCATGTCCCGCCACCGCAACTACGGACATCGGCGCTGTATTCAGTTCCCTGCACACGGCCGTCTGCATCGCGCCCAGATCCGTTCCCGGCGCTACCACCGGCAGAAACAGGTTTTTGGGAATGGACAGCTTTTCCAGCACTTCCTTCGACCAGTCCCGCCCTGCGGCGTCCAAAAGCTGCGTCGTCGATGCGATCGTGTACTCGCTGCAGGCCGCTCCCGACAGGTAATAATTGAACAGATCCGGCATCAGCAGAAGCTTGTCCGCCTTCTGCAGAAAATCCGGTCTCTCCTTCACCAGGGAAAGCAGCTGAAACGCGGTATTGATCTCCATGAACTGATTGCCCGTTATCTCATAGAACCGCTTTTGATCCAGCCGCCCAAATCCTTCTTCCAGCATGCCCGTCGTCCTGGCATCCCGGTAATGCACGGGATTCTCCAACAGATGGCCATCCGAGCCGACCAGCCCGAAATCCACGCCCCAGGTATCCACGCCGATGCTGTCAGCGCCCCCCAGATCCCCGGCCTTGCCGATTCCGACCTTCAACTCATGGAACAACCGTAAGAAATCCCAGTACATCGTATTTCCCAGATACACCGGCTCGTTTGCAAACCGGTGCACCTGGCTTATCCGCAGGCATTTTCCGTCATAGCTGCCTGCCATCACGCGCCCGCTGGAAGCGCCGAAATCCGCCGCCAGCATTTTTCTCATACTCATATATCCCCCATACTCCCTTTGCGCTTTGCAGTCCGTTTACCGGTACAGCGGCCCGTATGCCGCGCACGCCCGGTAATCCTGGCCTTCCTTGTCCATGCCGAAAGCGTTCCATGCGGCGGGACGGAAAATCTTGTCCTCGTCCACGTTATGCATGCAGACAGGAATGCGCAGCATGGAACACATCGTGATCAGGTCCGCGCCGATATGTCCGTAGCTGATCGCGCCGTGATTTGCTCCCCAGTTATTCATCACGTCGTACGCGGTCGCAAACGCGCCTTTGCCTGTCGTTCTGGGCGCAAACCAGGTGCAGGGCCAGGTGTAGTCCGTGCGCTTCCACAGTTTATCCGTCACTTCTTCGGGCAGCTTGATCGTCCAGCCTTCCGCGATCTGCAAAACAGGTCCCAGGCCCTTCACCAGGTTCAGACGGATCATGGTTGCAGGCATTTCCGCTTCTGTCACGAAACGGGAAGAAAATCCGCCGCCGCGGAAATAACCGAAGTCCGCCGCATTCCAGGTGGTTGCCTCAAGAATCGCTTTCTGGTCTTCTTCGGTCACCTCATACCAGGGCTTCATCACGCCGTTGCCCATCTCATCCTTCGCCTGTCCGTTGGCGTCCAGACATGCCGCGCCGGAATTGATCAGATGGATGAAACCGCCGGACTGTTTCGCCACGCCTTCCACTTCATAACCGGTAGCCTTTTTCACCGCTTCCGGGCTCCAGTAGGTGCGCACGTCCGCAAAAATCTGGGCGCGGTTTGTCAACAGCTTCATAAACAGCATCCCCAGGCCGTTTAAGGTGTCGTTTTCCGTTGCAAGGATATAAGGCTCCCGCGCGCCGTTCCAGTCAAAGGAGGTGTTGAGCATCGCTTCGGGGAAATCGCAGTTGGGATAAAAATCCGTCCACTGCCGCTGTCCCTGAAAGCCCGCCGCGATCGCATTGTGGCCGACCATCTCTTCCTCACGTCCTTCGGGAAGGTTGGGATTGCCGTTCATCAGGTCTTTGATGATGCACATCATCTTAACCACAAACTCCCAGTCCTTTTCCTTCTCTTCTTTCGATTTCTGCACCTCGGCGGGATTCTTGTCAAATCCTTCTTTGCAGTTTTCCTTCACCCAGGCCAGCGCCTTTTCATATTCCTGTTCGTCATAGATGCCTTCCGACATGCGGCGGATAATCTCCACTTCGTCCACGGACTCCACGCGCATCCCCAGATATTCCTCGATGAATGCAGGATCGATGATGGAGCCGCCGATTCCCATGCAAATGGAACCGATCTGCAAATAGGATTTTCCGCGCATGGTCGCCACTGCAACTGCCGCGCGCCCGAAACGCAGAAGTTTTTCTTTTACATCCTCCGGAATGGACGTATCGTCCGCTTCCTGCACGTCATGACCATAGATGCCGAAAGCCGGAAGTCCCTTCTGCGCATGGGTCGCCAGCACGGAAGCCAGATACACCGCGCCGGGACGCTCCGTTCCGTTAAAGCCCCATACGCCCTTGATGGTCTTGGGCTCCATATCCATGGTTTCCGCTCCATAACACCAGCAGGGCGTCACGGTCAGCGTGATGTCCACGCCCGCTTTGCGGAATTTGTCCGCGCAGGCCGCCGCTTCTCCCACACGGCCGATGGTGGTGTCCGCAATGATCACCTTCACCGGCTCGCCGTTGGAATAGCGCAGATTTTCGGTAAAGAGCGCCGCCGCGGCTTTCGCCATGTTCATGGTCTGCTCCTCCAGAGATTCGCGCACCTTTAAGTAACCCCTTCTGCCGTCGATGGTTGGACGGATGCCGATCACAGGATAGTCCCCAATCAATCTGTTCTCTGCCATTTTTGATACCCTCCATGAAATTTGCGGTCCGGAGCGTATACGCACTCTTACAGCCGCCGCTCCAAACCGGATAAACTTGTGATAGTAGTATTTTATCATTTTATTTTCCTACGATCTGGTGATATAATGATTAAAAATGGTAGAATATTCACTTTCAGAGGAGGCAGCCGCATGCAGTATCTGGACTATATCGAAAACACCACTCACGGAACGCCTGATTTCCCGGTCGCGTTTTACCGCGTGGACGAAGCGCATCCGCGTTATGAGATGCCCTTTCACTGGCACAGGGAAATGGAAATCATTTATATTGAAAAAGGCAGCTTCACCTTCTACTTAAACGATGAAATACAAAAAGCGGAAGCCGGCGACATCGTATTTATCAACCAGGGCGTCATTCACGGCGGCACCCCCGCCGACTGTGTTTACGACTGCGTCGTATTCGACCCGCTTCCGCTGCTTTTGCACAACGGCATATGCCGCAGCTATATCCGCCGTCTCACCGGAAAAAACGTGCAGATTCAGACCTATTTCCCCGCCGGGACGCAGCCGTTGTGCGACATCACAAACCGGCTGGTTTTTTCCGTACAGAAAAAGACGCCCGGCAGCGAACTGACCACCCTGGGCGCCCTTTTTGAATGGTTCGGCGTCATTTATGAAACGCACAGCTATCTGGAGAAAGCAAAAAATGCGGTTCCCGATTCCGAAAAAATCCAGGCCCTCAAACCCGTTCTGGAATACATTGACCAGTTCTACATGCAGCCTGTGTCGCTGGAAGATCTGGCAAAGCTGGCGGGCATGTCGCCCCGCTACTTCTGCCGCTTTTTCCATACGTTCATTCACAAAACGCCGATCGATTATTTAAACTATTACCGCATCGAACGGGCCTGCTATCTGCTGACCGCGGCGCCCGTCTCCATAACGGACGCCGCCTATCAGTGCGGTTTTAATGACAGCAGCTACTTTGTCAAAATCTTCAAAAAATACAAAGGCATTACGCCGAAACAATACCAGAAACAGTACGCCTGATTCTGCGGTCATTGAGACGGCTTCCGCCAGCGTTTCTGTCAATAAGACAAACCGAAATTCAGTTCATAATAATTTCCGGCCGCATCCCGGTAAGCATACGCTTTTTTGTTCTCATCCTTAAGAGAATCCGGCATATACAGGTCCTTATCATACCCCGGCACATCATTGGGGCTGATGCAAACGCCGTTCTCATCCACAGCCAGCACTTCATCTCCTCTTGGCAGTGTGAGCGGCAGTTTTCCCACCGGCGAAAAGCGTCCGAAAATAACGTCCAGCGTTGCGGAGGGATAGGTGTCAAAGCCGACCGTCAGGGCGTCTGTATAACGCTCCACGTTGCCCACTTCCCAGGCCAGCGTGATATTGATGTTGGAAATGACCTTTCCGCCGTTTCCATGAACCGCCTCCGCGATTTTTGCAATGCGTCCCGCGCCCGATAAAGTCGTTTCTTTGTGGGTTTTCTTCATGGGCCGTCCCTGCCCGTCCACATCGCAGACCACCTTATCTTCACAGATGTCCAGTTCCAGATATCCCGTCGTAGCGCTGAAATATTCCCCCGAAGAAGGACTGACCATCAAAATGGCAAAATCCGCCTCTTCCGGATCCTGCGTCAAAGAAAACGCTCCAAGCATTTCCCGCAGCGCCTTCGTCGCCGCCCCAGCCGCCTCCGGCCGCTTGCAAAACGCTTCCGCATAAATCTTTTTGCCCTCCAGCTTTTCATAAGTCAGCGGCAGAACTCCGTCGTTTTTCAGCAGCACGACGGATTTGCGATGCACCTCGTTCGCTTCCGCCCAGTCCGCCTGATTGGCAACCGCCTTCGCCGCGTTTGCCGGATCCCGGTATGGATTCTCAAACATTCCCTGTTGGAACAGTTCCGTCAGTGTGCGCACCACGGCCCGGTCCAGCGCTTCGTCGGTCAGTACCAGATCTTTCGGATCAAAGCCTTCCGGCGCCGGATGCGTCTCATAGTATCCGTTTTTCGCCCGCTCATACGCCTCTTTTCCCAGTTCGTTGTCAAACAAACCGCTGATCAGATCCACGCCGGACTGGTTGACCGCGAAACCGATCCGTTCCGGTTTATCCAGCATGTCGACGCCCCAGCACATATTGTGGACAATGCCGGTGTCAGAATTGATATATCCGTCAAATCCCATCTGTTTACGGAGCATACCGTCAATGAAAACCTTATTATAAGCGAAACCGTAAGGATCAAAGGGAATCGGATTGCCTTCATAATCCTCCTGCGCCGCGCTCTTGTCCGCAGAGGGCTTTGAATAATAGGGCATGATGGAAGCGGCGTGGTATTTAACGGCAGGTCCAAAGGCAGCCACATGATACTTCTGCAGGCTTCCCGGCGTCGCATACACATTCCACTGCCCGGCGGCATAATGGGGATCAAATCCGTTTTCCCGGGGGCCGCCGCCCGGAAAGTGCTTGACCGTCATCGAAACGCCGTCCGGCGTAACGCCTTCTTCGCTGCCCTGAATCCCCGGAATCAGATGGGCAAAGATTTCGGCGATCAGTTCCGGATCCTCGCCAAAAGTGCCGTAGGTACGCTGCCAGCGCGGATCGGTAACCACATCCGCCATGTACATATAACCTTTCTTCATGCCCACCGCATCCCATTCGCGCCGGATGCAGTCCGCAAATTTATCGATAATACCGATGTTATCTCCTTTTACAGCCGCGGCAATTCCCAGCGTCCCAGGCCAGGTCGCAAAGACGCCCGCCGCATCGTTCATGCCGTATACGATTTCCCCGTTCTCATTCCGGGAATTGGACGCCACCTGAACCGGAACAAAATGCCCGCATTCTTCCGCCACCGCATGGAGCTGGTTCAGCCAGTCCGCCAGATCCTCCGGTTTCGGATTGGCGCGCAAAATCAGATGGCGGGAAAACCAGTTCTGAATCAGATCCGTCGTTCCGGGCAGATGCTGTTCGCCGAATATCGTCTTTCCATGCAGTTCCCCGTCATCCAGCAGGCCTGACTCGTCCAGTTCCACGCCCGCGCCGGTCGGATTCAAATGATTCGCGGCCGGATATTTTCCCATCCGCCAGTCGGAAATGAAAAGCTGCGCGATCTTTTCTTCCACCGTCAAAACCTTTACGTAAGCCTTCGCGCGTTCCGCCGGAGAAAGCCGCCAGTCGTCATAGGGCTTAAGTTCTCCGCTTCCGTCCAGGTCCTTAAAGTACAGACCGTCCTTCTCAATGACTTTCCTGGAAACCGTACCGATTACCGGACCGTTCGGATTCCGGTAATATTTCACGTGTTCAGATGCCTTTTTCGCCATTTCATTTCTCCTCCGTTTCCGTCTGCCCGCCTGCGTTCTGCATTTCTTCCTCCGGCTTTTCGACCAGATTTGCCGAAGTATACAACTGATAATAAATCCCTTTTTGCGCCATCAGCGCAGCGTGATTTCCTTCCTCCACAATCCGGTTGCCGGAGAGAACCAGAATTCGATCTGCTCCATGGATCGTTGTCAGACGATGCGCGATCGTCAGCGTGGTTCTTCCCTCTGCCAGTTTATCCAGAGATTCCGATACCAGATGCTCGCTTTCGTTGTCAAGCGCTGCCGTTGCTTCGTCGAGTAAGACCACCTTGGGAGCCCGCAACATGATCCGCGCAATGCTGATCCTCTGTTTCTGTCCTCCTGACAGCTTTACTCCTCTTTCCCCCACATAGGTATCATAGCCGTTTTTCAGTTCCATGATGAACTCGTGCGCGCCCGCCAGCTTTGCGGCATTGACCACTTCCTCTCTCGACGCTTCCGGCTTTCCGTAAGCGATGTTCTCATAAACGGTGCCGGAAAACAGATAAACGTCCTGCTGCACCACGCCCACATTGCTTCTTAAACTCTGCAGTGTGGCATGCTTGATGTTCTGGCCATCCAGCAAAATCTCGCCCTCCGTCGTATCATAGAAACGGGGAATCAGATTGCACAGCGTCGTCTTTCCGCCGCCGGACGGTCCCACCAGCGCGACCTTTTCTCCCGGACGGATCGTGAGGTTAATATCCGACAGCACCGGCGTGTGATCGTCCGGATACTCAAAGGATACATGTTTAAAAGTGATCTCGCCCTCCACATTCTCAAGCGGAACCGCATCTTCCTCATCGAAAATATCCACATTCGCATCCATCAGCTCCACAAAACGCTCGATCCCCGTCATTCCCCTCTGGAACTGCTCCGCAAATTCAATGATGCGGCGGATTGTGGTCAGCAGGGTTGAAACATACATGGTATAGGCTACCAGATCTGCAGCAGTGATGAGGCCCTTTACCATGAAAATGCCGCCCGCCATGATCACAACCACATACATAATGCCGTCAAACAGGCGAATGGTATTCTGGAACGCCGCCATGTATTTATAACCCAGCCGTTTTATTTTTAAAAATTGCTGATTATCCTTCTCAAATTTTTCCCGCTCCAGGTCTTCATTGGCAAAGGCCCGGACGACCTTATTTCCCAGAAGGCTGTCTTCAATTCTGGCATTGAGTTCACCGATCTGATTTCTCTGAAGCTTAAACGCCTTCCTCACTTTCAGGTTAAAATAGGTACAGGATACCACCATCACCGGGATCAGCACAAAGATAATCACGGTCAGCAGCAGATTCACCCGCGCCAGAATCACGAAGGACGCCACCGCCTTGATGAACGCGATAAAGAACTCCTCCGGGCAGTGATGCGCGAACTCCGTCACATCGAACAGATCGCTGGTAATGCGGGACATGATCTGTCCCACCTTGGTGTTATTAAAATAGTTGTCCGACAGCTTCTGCAGATGGGAAAATGCGTCCCTGCGCATATCCGTCTCAATCGCCGCTCCCATCACATGTCC
The DNA here is from genome assembly GCA_030524745.1 of Eubacteriales bacterium. GTDB lineage: Bacteria > Bacillota > Clostridia > Lachnospirales > Lachnospiraceae > Gallintestinimicrobium. Next base: position 142,025 of record JAUNGC010000001.1, read on the forward strand.
GGTATAAGCCATATAGAAGTTCGCCATCACATCGATGATCCGCAGCACCAGATATACCATGCCGATCGTGACGACGGTTTTCACGGTGAGCCCAGCCAGATTCGTCATGCCGATATTCGTCAGGTACCGGAGAATCATCGGCAGCACCAGTTCGCAGACCGTTGTCAGCGAAGCGCAGAATAAATCCATAATCATGATCCCCACATATTTCCTGTAGTAAGGGACAAATCGTTTTAACAATGTACTGGTTTTCATCGCTTTTACTTCCATTTCATTCTGTCCTGTTCTGTTTATTTGCCAAAGCCCCATAATGCCGGACGATAGTCTAAATAGTGTAACATAAAAGGCGGATAAAAACAATAAATATCCGCCTTTTGGGTGCTTGTATTACAGTAGCTCATATCCTGTCAGACTGCTATTTTACATGCCCTTTATTCTCTGTGCGTTCCCCGGATCACCCGGATGCTGCGCTGCTCTAAAAGTTCGCATATCCGGGTCATTCTTTCGCACTCCTGTCCGTTTTGCTTTAATCTGCATACCCCTACATGAACCGCGTCCACCGCTTCCTTTTCCAGGCGATCCAGCTTTTCCTGCATCCCCGGGTCCTCTCCCGGTTCTTCCGGACGTTCTTTCACACAGCCGTTGCAGGTCATGAGCGCGATCAGCCTGGTATCCGGCTCATACTTTTCAAAAAAGGCCTTCTTTTCATAAAATGCATTCAGACAGCCCGCCCGGGTGCAGACGTCGTTGGAATGCAGACAGGTAAGAATAGCGATTCTTTCAGCCTCTTTCTTCTCTTTCATATTCTTCGGATTCCTTTCCTGAGGATTGATTTTACAGGCACGCATTTTCCCGCCTGCCTTTTTCCGGATAAAAGGCAGCAGTCCGGCCTGCTGCCAGACTGCTGCGCCAAAAAACTCTACAGAAAAAGAATGTGCATCTGTCCCTTCGTGTCCTCCACGATCTCGCTTTCCACCCGGTAAACCTCCCGGATCATTTCCCTTGTCAGCACATTTTTGGGCGTGCCCTGCGCCACGATTTCGCCCGCCTGCAGCACATATATTCTGTCGCAAAACATCGCCGCGATGTTCAGATCATGAATGGCGGAAATCACCGTCAAATCCAACTGCTTCACAATCCGCAAAAGCTGTAGCTGATAAGTGATGTCCAGATGGTTTGTGGGTTCGTCCAGCACCAGGCAGGACGTCTGTTGCGCCAGCGCCCGGGCAAGAATCACCCGCTGCTGCTCTCCGCCGGAAAGGGTGGAAAAGCTTCTTTCCGCAAATTCTTCCATCCGCACGGTCAAAAGCGCCTGGCGGGCGATCTCATAGTCCTTCGCATTGTCCCGCTCCAGCGCCTTTTTGTGAGGAGACCGGCCCATCAGAACCACCTCCATCACGGAAAAGTCAAAATTGTAATAGTTATGCTGCGCCACCACGGCAAGCTTTCTGGCCGATTCCTTCACGCTGATATCCGCCAGTTTCCTGTCGTCTAAAAACACCGCGCCGCAGTCCGGTTTTAAAACTCTGTAAATACATTTCAACAGCGTGGATTTTCCGCTGCCGTTGGGTCCGATCAGCCCTACAAACTCTTTATGCCCGGCTTCTATGGAAACGCCCTTTAACACTTCATTGGCTCCATAGGACAAACGGATATCTTTTGTCTGCGTCCTCATGACTGTCCACCTCCGAATCCGTAAGCATGCCGGATCATCAAATAGATGAAGCAGGGCGCGCCGATCATGGAAACTAAAATGCCGATGGGAAGTTCGGAATTTCGCAGAATGACTCTGCAGCACACGTCCGCCCAGATCAGAAAAATGCCCCCGATCAGCGCACACAACGGAATCAGCCGCTTATGATCGGCGCCGAAAACCATCCGGACCGCATGCGGAATAATCAGCCCCACGAAGCCGATGGTTCCCGCCGCATAAACGGCAAATCCCACCATCAGCGAAGACAGGATCATATATTTTCCCCTTACCTTGTGCATATCCGTTCCCAGCGTCACGGAAGTTTCATCCCCCAAAAGCATCAGGTTCAAATTACGGAACTGCGTCCAGAACAGGGCCGTCCCCGCCGTCATGATCGCCAGCACTACCGGCACATTGCTCCACTTCGCGCTGGCAAGGCTTCCCATGGTCCAGAACATCACCTCTGAAAGCGCGTCCTTATTATGGGCCAGATACAGCGCAAAGCTGGAAAAGGCGGAGCAGACCGAACTCATGGCCATGCCTGCCAGAATCAACTTGCCCGCATTGCTGGGACCTCCCGCATGGGAAATAAACAACACCGCAAAGGATACCGCCACCGCGCCTAAAAACGCCATGACTCCCACAAAATTTCTGCCAAACAGCGCGCCTGCGCCGAACAAAATGGCAAGCGTAGCGCCCAGGGATGCGCCGGAGGAAACGCCCAGCACATACGGATCGGCAAGGGGATTTTTCACCACTGCCTGCATGACCACGCCGCAGACGGAAAGCCCCATTCCCACCGCCAATCCCATCAGCACCCTGGGAAACCGGATAATCCAGACCACATCGTGAACCGGTCCCTGTGCAAATTCCGAAAGGCGCTCCACATGGAACAGTTCATACGCCACCACGCCGTACACCTCTTTGATGGAAATATCCGCATTTCCGAAGGTGATCGCCGCCAACAGGGAAAAAACCAGCGCCGCCGCCAGCACAACAATCACCGCCAGATAGGCGCGGGTGGAAAGCCTGGTTGGACCTTCCATCCCTTTTCTGCCAAAAGGCCTTACGCCTCTGCGCTTTTTTTCTGTGTTCACACCCTTACTCCTGTGTCAGTCCAAGATCAATTTCCGGATAAAGTCCTTCCGCAAAGGTCACAATACCGTCCTTTGTGCGCGTTGCGCTGGCGTACATTTCGCTCAGCATGATCGGCACTACTCTGCCGTTTTTCACCGCTTCCAGGCTGGCAAAGGCCTCATCCTCCAGAATATAGTTCAGTTTATCATTTTTCACCTGTTCCGGATCATCCCCGGAATAAGGCATATATACCACAAAAATCACGTCCGGATTCGCCGCTACCACATCTTCCTTGCCAACGCTTGAGGCGTCTGGATTCGCCAGCACGCCGCCCAGCTTCACCACCATATCGCCGCCCAGGCTGCTCGCTCCGTAGTTCGTATAGCTGTCCGACCAGGATTCCAGCACCATAACCGTAGGCTTTTCTTCTATGCCTTCCGTTTTTTCAAGAACCAGATCAATGGTATCCTTCATATCGTTTACGATCGCTTCCGCTCCGTCCTGCACGTCGAAAATTTTGCCGATGTTTAAAAGATCGGTAAATTCATTTTCCAGCGTCCGGGGACTGCTGATATCGCCCTGCTTCGGTCTGGTATTGGAATTCATGTAAGTATGCACTCCCTTTTCCTCCCATTCCGAAGTATTTCCCAGCGTTTTTTCCCCGAACAGAGAACTCCAGGAAAAAATCATATCAGGCTCCAGCATGGTCACCGTCTCGAGAGAGGGGGTGAATTCATCCAGATAGTTCGTTTTGGAAAACGCAGCCTTCTGCTCGTCCGGCACTTCGTTGTCCAGACCTGCGGTCGCCACCAGGCGGTCTTCCAGGCCCAGCGCCAGCATGGTTTCCACGCAGCCCTGATAAACCGCCACCACTCTTTCAGGCGCTTTCTCATACACCGCCGTCAGTTCCGCGCCATCCGTACCGTAATTGGTGATCGTCAGCGGATACTCCGTTCTTTTCGCGCTGTCCTCTGCCGCCTGCGTTTCTTCCGTTTCAGAAGCGGTTGTTTCCTCTTCGCCCGCCGCTTCTTCCGCGCCCGCCGCCGTTTCTGCGGCCTGATTCTCTTCCCGGATCGCCGCCGCGTCCTTTCTTTCGGAATCCTGGCTGTTGTTCCCATCGGAACCGCATGCTGCCATGGATAACGCCATGACCGCTGACAGAAGCACTGCCAGCATTTTCTGTGTTACATGTTTTCTTTTCATTTCTTTCGTCTCCTCTTCCTTTTGCGCGTCGTTTGGCTTCCGCCACTCGGCGCTCGCAACTTTGGGTACCAATGCAATTTGCTTCGCAAATCGCATTGTAGCGCATGATTGCGGGCAATCATGCTTGATAATGGGAGAACGGATAGAATGCAATGCTGACGGGTTTTGCGGCCGGCGCCGGGCGAAAGGCGTCAAAGATATTTCCGGCAAAACAAAAAAACCTGCTCGTCGAAAAAAGCAGGCGTCAGGAAATACGCCTCCTCTCGAAGACGTATTTCAGATGTCACTTTCATCGGAAGTTTCATCTCATCTCATACAGAGCAGGTTTCCTGACTTTAAGGATCTGCATCCGCTTCCACCTTCTCACAGCGCAGGCTGCAATGGCATACGGGAGCGGACTCCCCTCAAAACCTTTCGGTTTCTTTACACAGTGACCGGATCGCTCAGGATTCCCACCTGATTCCCTCTTTCCCGCCGGTTCAACTGCCGCTGCCAGACGCTTTAGCAGTATGTTCTCTCAACCGGCGGACACTCTGTATGCTATTCCATTATCGTTGTATACCATATCACAAATTGGGGGGAAAGAAAAGGGAAATCGAATTTTTACGCCGGAAAACCGTTTGAAAGACATGGTCTTCCCTACAGCAGCTTATTTCCTTTTTCGCAGATTTCATAAATTTCTTCATATTTCGCTTCAATCAACGGCTGTATCCTCTGTATACTTTTCCTTACGATTCCGTTATAAATGAAATAAGGCAGTATCCATCCGATAAAACCCGGAATTGCGAGAAGAATGCATAACCAGATAACCGGCGGTTCATGAACGACGGCAAAAGTCGAGCCCGCCATAAAAGCGGTTCCGATTATGCCGGTCACGATCGCCCATGCCGTGGCGGCGGAGGTTTTCGACCTTTCCAGCGCTTCAACCTCCTTCGCGCAAGCCTCAAAATGGCGCTGCAGGCGGGTCAGTTCCATCTTGTTTATCATTTTCCGGTTTCGCTTCATGCGGACGGTTATGAGACTGCGTCCTTCAACTGCAGCAATATTTTCATCCGCTTCCCATCCAAAGTTTTCATAACAGTCCATATACATGGAAGCCTGCTCCTTGGGAATCGTCATTTCTTTGTATTCATATCCGACAAAGGTCGTCTCTCTTTTTTCCTTCATTCCATTTCTTCCTCATAATCCGGAGATACCGGCAGGCTGACGGTAAATTCTGAACCCTCTCCCGGGGTGCTTCTGACCGAGATGCTTCCGTCTGACAACTCCAGAATCCGCTGTACCAGCGCCAGTCCCAGACCGTTTCCTTCCGTAGCGTGGGAAGTATCCCCCTGATAGAATTTATCAAAAATATGTTTTATGGTAGTTTCATCCATGCCGCAGCCGGTATCGGATATGCGCACCGTAATCTTTTCCGTATCCGATGTCTGCGTAATGGTTATCGTACCGCCTGCAGGCGTAAATTTCACGGCATTGGACAGCAGATTTGTCCAGACCAGATCAAGCAGTCCTTCATCCGCGCAGATCTGCGCGCGATCCTCCATATCTGCCACGAATTCAATATCTTTCTTGTCCCACATATCTTCAAACTGCAGGGCGCACGCGCAGATTTGCGCGCACACATCGTACGGCTCGGGCACAGACTTAATCACCTGTTTCTCCAGCTTGTTCAGTTTCAGTATATTGGTAATCAGACTGGACAGGCGCCGGGTGGCATGAAGGATCGCTTCCGCATACTCTCTGCGCCGCTCCTCTGTAATATCCTTTCTGTTTAAGAGTTCCGCATTGTTTTGAATCACCGCCAGAGGCGTTTTTATCTCATGAGACACATTGGAAAAGAAGTCGGTTTTCAGCGTTTCGATGCTGCCCAGTTCCTCCACCATCTTGTTGAAATCCATGATCATCACATCCAGATAATCCTGCTTATCCATGGTATGCAGCGGCGCAACATAAACGGAAAAATCTCCCTGCGCCACCTGGGATGTCGCCTTTGCAAATTTCTGCATGGGTTCTTCATAGTTACGTTTTACCTGCCAGCGTGTGTATAGCGTCAGATAGGCGGCAACCAAAGCCCAATATGTCATCGGTATGATCGTCTGGACCAGTTCGCTCCACTGACGCCTGTTAGCCAGAATCAGAAGTCCCATATGCACGCCGGACATCAAAAGCAGCGTAAGCCAGAATACTACAAACAGCGAAACAGGGAATCGGGACTGGCGGATTTTATTTATGCCGGGGACGGACTTCTTTTTCATCGCAGCACCGCCTTGTATCCAAGTCCCCGCACTGTTTTAATTTCAAAGCCGTCGCAGGGCGCAAATTTATCCCTGAGTTTGGTAATATACACATCCACAGCCCGCAGACTGGTCTCCGAATCGATGCCCCAGAATTCATCCATAAGCTGCGCGCGGGAAAAGGTTTTATTCGGATAGGACAGCAGCTTATACAGGATATTGAACTCTCTTGTCGTGACCGGAATTTCTTCACCGCCCGCAGTTGCCGACATGGCGTCCGCATCCAGTTTGAGATTTCCAACGGTCAGCTTCCGGTCCATCTCTATATTTGCGCGGCGTAGCAGCGCCCGGACACGCAAAAGCAATTCCTCCAGATCGATGGGCTTGACCATATAATCATCGATGCCCAGTAAAAAGCCTCTTTGTTTGGATGGCAGATCGTCTCTGGCCGACATAAACAGGATGGGAATATGTTTATTGACTTTCCGGACATTTTCCGCAAATTCAAAACCGTCAATCCCCGGCATCATAATGTCGGAAATGATCAGTTCATAGAGATTGTTATACATTTCATCATAGGCGTCTTCCGCGTTCAGACATCCCTTTGCCCGAAAACCGCTGTCATTCAGATACATGCAGACAATCTGATTCAGTTTTACATCGTCTTCCAATACGAGAATATTAATCACCGGAATTCTTTCCTTTCTCTTACATTTCTGCTATTTTTTGTTTCTCCATCTGTTTCGCAGACTGCCGGATCATAATAACAGCCGCTACGAGCACGATCAGGCAGACGCAGCCGCCTGTCAGGCCTGTCATAACCATGCGAAACTGCGCGCTGTTCTCTTCGCCAAACTGCGCCAGCATCGCCGTTTCCAGCGACAGCATGGATACCAGCGCAGCCGCCAGCTTGATTACTTTTGCCGCAGACATAACCGGACTCCGAAACCGTCTGTATTTCACAATCTCCACCACCGCCGTTATGATATTATAAAAAGCATACATGGCCACTACATAAATCAGATATCCTGCATAATAAAAGCCCTCATTGTCCAGCACGACGAGAACAACCACGCCAAGCAGAGCGACATTCATCAGCAGCAGGATTATGCCGCACATGCGATAACGCCGCAGTTCCGAAACAAAATCCTTCCCGATTCCGCTCCGGTTGACATGGCGGAGCAGCAAAAACCGCATGACAGCCAGCATAATATAATAAACGGCCAATGTGGCAAACCATACGGAGCGATAATATACTCCGTAAAAAAGCTTTACAGCGACAAAGAGCAGATTGATTCCAAGCGATATATACAGAGAAACATGCGTCTTAAATGAAACATCCGTCAAATAAAGGTGAATATATCTGTTCCGGTGCAGCGCCTCTTTAAACCCCTGCTTTGGAAATCTGGCAACAAATGCGCAGACGATAATCAGAGAATACGCGGATACCGCATAGGACACATAGGCTACCAGGCTATACTCCTTTTCCTGTGAAAATGTATAGATCAGCAGCGCGGCTGCAACCGGCACGCTCAAAAGCACCGCCGCGGTCCCGGGGAACAGAAATCTGTTCAGAATTCGTTTTAAGCGTTCCATTTTCATCCCCTCATTCTGAAAGCTTTCATATTTTTTTAATACCCTCAGTGTACAAAGGGTATCATTTGTTTGTTTCAACATTGTTTGAGAATTGTTTCTAAAATATTAATTCGCGTATAGCATCGAAAAAGAATTCTCCATATAGAACAGGCGGGAAATTTTATACGAAAAAAGCCCTGAATTCTCAGGGCTCTCAGGCAGCGACAGACGGGGCTCGAACCCGCGACCTCCACCTTGGCAAGGTGGCGTACTACCAACTGTACTACTGTCGCATTCTGTCCATCGTTCCGACGGACAAGTAATATGATACACAACTCCTGCTGCTTTGTCAACCTCTTTTTTACAAATTTCACTCGCTCTGGTTCATCCGGTCCCTCAGCTTCACTTTGTAAATTCTCTTTAAGGAATCGTTGATTCGTTCCTCGCTGATCGTACCGTCCTGCACCGCTTTCAGTACCCCTTCGTAGGCCTGTTCAAACTGATCCGGCATGAGCACCATATCCGCGCCCGCTTTCAGAGCCATAATCGCAGCCACGTCCGCTTCGTAATAGTCCGTAATCGCCGCCATATTCAGAGCATCCGTGATAACGATTCCATCATATCCGAGTTCATTCCGCAGCACGCCCGTAATGATCTCCTCCGAAAGGCTCGCCGGAATGTTATCGCCGCCGGTCAGAGAAGGCGCGTTAATATGCCCCACCATGACCATGTCGGTACCGGCTTCAATGCCGGATTGAAAAGGAAGAAATTCCGCCGCCTGCATCTCTTCTTTTGTGCGCTCCGTTGTCGCCGCGCCGGTATGAGAGTCCCCTTCCGTATCCCCATGTCCGGGAAAATGCTTCAGGCATGCGCTCACGCCCGCGGACTGCAGACCCTGCACGGCGCTCGCCACCATCTGGGACGCCACCTGCGGATCTCCGGAAAACGCCCGGTCTCCGATCACCGTATTGTCTTCATTGGTCAGCACGTCCGCCACCGGCGCAAAATCCACGTTAAAGCCATAAGAAGACAAATACTTTCCGATTGTCTCATTCGCCGTATAAGCAGCCTGTATATCGCCCGTATCGCCGATATCCGCCATTGATCCGACATTTTCCAGATTCAGCGCGTCCGCCACTCTCGCCACTTTGCCGCCTTCTTCATCCACTCCCAAAAATATCGGAAAGGTGGAATAGGAAACCGTATTGGAAAGCATTTCCTTTATCTGATCTTCCGATACAATATTCTGTTTAAAATAGATAATGCCGCCCACAGGATACTTCGTCAGCGCCTCCCGGGTTCCGTCTCCCGCCTGTACCACTTTGCTGACGCCGGTCAATTGTTCAGGCGTCACAAAAAATAATCCCGCTACCTTCTGCTCCAGAGTCATGCCCGCCACAGTATCCTCAACCAATTCCTGAAACGCATCCTCCGCCGTATATTCGGTTGTCGTCTCCTCCGTCGTATTCAGTTCCAAAAGCTGTGCCACGGCCTCTTCCGCCTGCTGGGATTCCGCTGCTTTAGACGCTTCGATCGCCGCCTGCATGGATTCCTCTTTCGCCGCTCTCTGCTCCTGTATCGCCCCTGATGCGGCCCGAATTCCTGCTACGCAGCCAAATACGATCGCCGCAAGAACAATCAGCATCACGCTGTAAGAAATAATTTGATTCCGGATTCTTCTCTTTCTTCTGAACTCTCTTCTTTCATTTCTGTCTGACATAAAACCGACTCTGCTCCGTTTCTTCCTGTAACTGTGAATCTGTAAGCCAGTTACTTTTGCTCTGCACATTATGGGGACTTATCCGTCCTTTTGTATCAAGAATAGACTAACACAAATGGAAGCGGGTATCAATCATCTTTTTGATTAATACCCGCTCCTATGCTATGCTGTCCAATGGTCCAACCTCCATTTTTCTGTATCTTTCCAACCTTTGACCTTTATGCATCCAACTACAATTTTTTTGATCTGCTTGTACTTCTCATACTTTTGATCTTTTTTTGCATCTGACTGCATCTTTCGATCCTGATGTACTTGATGACATTTTGCCTTTCCATTTTCTTTAAAGTTATCGGAATTTCTCATTCCCTTTAAAGACTCTTTATGAACTTTTGCTTGTACCTTTCTCCTTCCCAGCGGCTCTTCCGATCAGGTTTCTCTTTCTTCCTGTATCCTTTCTCTTTCGTCTTGTTCTCTGCCGGTCTGAGATTTATGAAAGGGGATTCAGATTAAGTTTTCGGCGGTATTCCCTCCTTTTCTTTTTATTTTTTTCTTCTTCTTTTTTTCTCTCTTGTTTATGGTTTTATTATATATAAGGATTGTATTTTTGTCAATACAAATTCTGACTTTTTTTATTTTTCTTCTTATTTATCTGTTTTTAACAATAATTTATATCTATTATTCATTAATACGATATTGTTTTCTGAATTTTCTGACAATTCATTCCTATTTCATTCTTTTTCCTGCTGTGCTATACTATGATTAATGAGTATCGAAAATCATTTGTATCACATCCAAAGGAGGGAATCTCATGAACTATAAACAGGAAGCGTTTTCCAAAGCGGCGCCCGGTATTATTAAAAATCTGGAAAAGCGCGGTATGGAAGGTTACTATTTTGAGAACAGCAGCGATATGGTCTCTGCCGTCCTGAACATGATCCCGGAAGGCAGCGTCATTTCCTGGGGCGGCAGCGCCAGCTTCACCCAGTCCGGCATGATGGACGCGCTGCTGGCGGGCGACTACACGCTCATAGACCGCGCGACGGCCCAAACCGATCAGGAACGCCGCGAAATCTATGCAAAAACCGTCATGAGCAACTACTATTTCTGCAGCACCAACGCGCTCACACTGGACGGCGAACTGGTCAACATCGACGGAAACGGCAATCGCGTGGCATGTATCATACACGGTCCCGAACATGTCATGATGATTGTCGGTATGAATAAAATCGTGAAGGATATTGATTCGGCTGTAAAACGCGTCCGCACAGACGCCTGTCCTCCCAATGCCATCCGCCTGCATATGAACACGCCCTGCGCCGTAACCGGAAAATGTGCGGACTGTTTCTCTCCGGAATGTTTCTGCAATCAGATCGTCGTCACCAGACGGTCCCGCCATGCCGGACGGATCAAAGTCTTTCTGGTCGGCGAGGAACTCGGTTTCTGACCGCACTTTTGTGTCCAAATCATATCGCTGCATAAATAAAAGAGGTTTTTTCATGCGCAATTACACATCTTATACCATTTATAAAGCTGTTTTCAGCCCGACTTACGGAACCGCCCACGCCGCAACGCTGCTGGCAGAACAGATGGATTTAAATCTGGCAGGCGAAAAAGTGATAAAGCTGGACCTCACCACACCTGCGGGACGTTCCGTCCGCCATTTCTTTTCCGCAAGCGATCTCGTCATCGCGGGAGCGCCCGTTTACGGCGGACAGCTTCCGCCTGTTGAAGGCCTGTTTGAAAATCTCCACGGCAATCAGACGCCATGCATTCTGCTCGTTGGTTATGGGAACCGTCATTACGAGAATGCGCTCGCTCAGATGAAAAGGATCATGACGCGCCAGGGCTTTTTATGTATCGGCGCCATCGCCTGTATCGTCCCTCACACATTCGCGCCCGCAATCGGCGCCGGCAGGCCAAATCTGGAGGATTTGAGCGCAATCGCGGCGTTTGCAAATGCGCTGCGTCCCAAATTTGAAACGGCAGGCGCCTTCACCATCGCCGAGGTTCCCGGCGATCCCTGCCCGGAAGCAAATCCCAAAAAAGAAATTCCCAAGGCTCTGGACCGGTCGCGCTGTACCGAATGCGGCCTTTGCAGCGCCTCCTGTCCCGCAGGCGCCATTCATCAAAAAACCAATGAAATTGATTCTAAAGTCTGTATCAACTGTATGCGCTGCGCTTTCGTGTGCCCGGAAAAGGCCCGCAGCTTTCAGGCGGAACAGACGAAAGCATGGCTGGAGGAAAACTGCGCCGCACCCAAAAAAATTGAATGGTACTTATAGCCGCCCACTGCTTAAAAAACGGGAGTTCCTGCTGCAAAATACGCTTTGCAGCAAAACTCCCGTTTTTTTATGCGCCATCGCCCGTTATTCTTTTATTCGTTTCTGATTGCCGCAAGAGGGCTTAACTTCATGGCTCTTCTGGAAGGGAAGAAGCCCGCTACCATACCGATAATAACCGCAAAAATCACGGATGCGCCGGCCAGCCATGGCGGAATATAGGACAGGCTCGTCATGTTGCCGCTCGCCGCCACCGCTCTGTTGATAATCACGGAAATTCCGTAACTTAAGGCAAGACCGGCTATGCCTCCGATCAGACCGATGTATCCTGCTTCTGCCAAAAACATTGCCTGAATGTTGCGCATATCGCAGCCCAGCACCTTCATAACGCCAATTTCCTTTGTCCTCTCATAAATGGACATCATCATCGTATTGGTGATGCCGATCGCCGCCACCAGCAGCGAAACGGCGCCGATCCCGCCCAGCATTGCCTGAATGTTGGCATACTGCTGCTGGGTGGACTCCACCCACTCGATATTGCTGTAAGCTTCATATCCCAATGACTGGATATATTCCTGCACTTCCATCACATGATCGATATCGTCCACATCCACATCGATCCGGCTGTAATAAATCTCCTTATAAGGTTTCCCGCTGGAAGTCGTGGGCTGGCCCGGAATCGCCTTATTGCGGAAAATCCGTTTCAGCGTCGCCTTGAGCGCGTCAATATTACAATAGATACTGTAAGAATTGGATGTATAATCATTCTCACCGTCCGAATATTCCACTCCGGCCGCCTTGATGATATATTTCTTCGGCGGCGCGACAGTGTTGCCGGAACCGTCGTCATACTGGCTGGACCAATAAGCGTTCTGATCGAAAATGATGAACAGCGTATCGTTCATCAGATCCACCGGGAGTTCTCCCTTATCATAAAAAGGATATTCGTAAGTTTTGGGATTATAGAACTGCGTGGCAACGCGATTGCCGTAAAAAAATTCCAGTTCCTTATCATCCGTGGGAAGATGACCTTCTCCTATCTTAATATTAAGATTCTCCAGACCTTCCACAGTCAGTCCCTGCACCTGCATCCAGTCGTTCACATACTGCCCGTATTTTGCGATCACAGTGACCTGAAGAACCGGTGAAACGCTCTTAACATGTTCGATATTGCCCAGCATTTCCACCACCGCATCATCCAGCCGCAGGGTCTGATCCTTGGAAGACGAGGTAGAAGTGCCGGCGATCGCCACGCTGCTTCCGTCCCCTCCCCGTCCTTCGCTGACCTGAATGGTAGTCAGACCGCCGTACTGCTCAATCGTCTCCATCATCGACCGGTTCAGACCCAGTCCCAGAGAAACCATGACGACAATGGATGCCGTACCAATGACCACGCCGAGCACAGTCAGTACGGTACGGAACTTTCTTTTCCACAGGCTGCTCAAACTCATTCGCAGCAAATCAAGAATTCTCATAGTCACTCATCCTTATCCAGATCCAACAGGTCCTCTGCAAGCTGCTTCGCCGCCTTTTTCTTTTTTCTGAATTTTAAAATTCCCACGGCTGCCGCTGCCGCAACCACGATGACCGCCGCTATGATAATAATGACCGTCGCCATGGAAGGGCCTGATTTTTCCTCTTCTATGGGCATCATCGGCATATCCGTCATGCCTTCGTCCATGAACATCTCATTGACATAGATGGTGATATCCTTCTCTTCCCGCGTCTGGTTTCCGGCCTCGTCTTCATAGAGAATAACCGCTTTTACCGTCCCGTCATCCATTGTCTGCGCAATACCGGTCACCATAGCGTCCACATTTCCGGTCGCGCCGGGCGCAAGATTTCCGATAAAGGTATCGCCGCCCTCTACAGAATCCGCTTCAAATTTCACCTGAACGTTATAAAGAGTAGTCTTGCCGGTATTATAAATCTGGAACATGACGTTGGACTGCTCTCCCACCATAATATCGGAGGGATTGATCTCCGGCGTGCTGGAATCATATTTGGACTCCTGTTTCACCGGAATGGATACCTTGGCTTCATCTGTCAGATCCGCTTTCAAATCCGTATCATATTTCATCTTCACCGTAACCACATAAGGTTTTTGGGAGAGATCCGCCTTCGCCTGCATTTCAATTTTCAGATCCTGACTGCTGCCCGCGGGCATCCGCTCCACATAGATCGCGCTGGAGCCTGAAGTGGGCAAAAATGCCGCATAGCTGTTCGTCGTCGTTCCGTTGGAATTCTCGGTGCCGCCTTCCACCGCTTCCAGATCAAATAACACGTTATTGACCGCGGTATCCTGAGACGTATTTTTTACATGAATATTCAGCGTAAAAGTATCGCCCGCATAAACCGTTCCGGGATCCGTCTCGAATCCGGTCACAATAATTCTGGGCTGGGAAACATTGCTTTCTTCGCTCATGCCGATCCGGCCGCTTCCCGGCTTACCCTGGCAGTATACAAAGACGGAAACTTCCGCCGGCTCCGTACAGCGGATTCCTTCCTTGCTGTACCACACTTTAAACTTCAGCGGATAATACCCCGTCAGCACATCCTCACGCGCCGTAAAAGTATAGGTCACCTCGCGCCTGTTCATAAACGCTTCCTCATATTTTCTGCTGGCGCATCCGGGAATTTCAGCAAAGTTCTGCGTATATCCGGTGGAATCCGGCACAAAAGGCCATGTTGCGACATCGTTTGTCACCTCAGGCTCTATCAGAAGATCCGTCAGCCACTCTTCTCCCATGTTCACCAGCGGCAAAACGATATTCACCTTCTGTCCATAAGAAACGGTAGGCGTCTGCCAGTTATCGGCGAGCGTCAGAAACTCCGTGGTAGTCGTCACTTCTCCCGCTTTTCCGATAGCAGCGTCCATCTGAGACTTTATGGTGCCGACGTATGTCCACATCTCTACTTCCGTCATTTTTTCGGAATTCGCAATATAATACTGTCCGCTGTACATGATGGAGTTCAGTTCGTCTATAATATACTGCTCCGGACTTTCCCTGCGGATCAGACTTTCTTTATAATTGCTCAGTTCCACCGACGCGTCATAACGATCGTCGTCGTCAATAAAAGATGCGCTGATATCGTTATCCGACACCGCATGAACGGATATTGGCGCAGAGCCTAACAATATGAAGGCCGACGCCACACCCAAAACTGCTTTCAACCACTTATTCTTTCTCTGATACATCTTCCGTTTCCCCTTCCTCTTTCTTTCTGTTGTCCTCAATCTGCACGATCTTCCCATCAATAATATGAAAGATTCTGTCCGCAAAACTTGCCAGATGGTTGTCATGCGTCACCATAACCAGCGTCTGCTGTTTTTCCCGCACTACCTTCTGCATCAGTTCCATTACCTCCTGGGAAGTATTGGAATCCAGGTTTCCGGTAGGCTCGTCCGCAAAAATGATCTCCGGATTCACCACCAGCGCCCTTGCCACGCCGACGCGCTGCTGCTGTCCGCCGGACATCTGCGTAGGTTTATGCTCCTTATACTTTTTCAGTCCTACCAGGTCCAGAAGAGCAGCCGCTTTTTTCATCCGCGTTTCCTTTCCCACACCCTGAAAAGTGAGCGGCAGCGCCACATTCTCCACGGCAGTCATTGCCGGCATCAGATTAAAGGACTGAAAAATAAATCCGATATGTTCTCTGCGAAACTTTACCAGCTGATTCTCCGTTTTATTCTCCATATGCTCTCCGGCAATGATGATCTCGCCTTTGGTGGGTTTTTCCAGTCCCGCCAGCATATTTAAAAGTGTCGATTTACCGGATCCGGAAGTTCCGACAATGGAACAGAATTCCCCTTTATAAATGTTGAAATCCACGCCGTTTAAGGCCCTCACCTTCGTATCCCCGACCCGATAAACCTTATACAGATCTTTCACCTGTATGACCGGTTTTCTCGTTTCCTCCATTTTCCATCCCTTTCTTTATCCGCATGCACTCTTCCGCAACAATATAACGCCAGTATAGCACATTTTTTTACCAAAATCTTTAAGATTCCCATAATTTTATAAAATGGAAAAAACGGGCGCGTTTCATTCCCGTTTTATAATAAAAACGCAATAAAATGCGGCCCGTTTCAAATTTTTCTATTTTGTTTTAAAATTTACCTGAGCGCCGGTTTTCACGGCTGTGCCGGCTCTACAGTTGTACCAGAACGAACATATTGTAAATCGCGCGGATTGCTTCTTCAAAATCGTCGTTGCGCACGCCGATGATGATATTTAATTCGCTGGAACCCTGATCGATCATACGGATATTGATATTTTTATGCGCCAGCGCCGCAAAAATCCGCATAGCCGTCCCTCTCATGGACTTCATGCCGCGGCCCACCACAGCGATCAACGCCAGGTCGCCTTCGATGTCCACCATATCGGGATCCGCCAGTCTGTGCAGCGCGGAAACCACGTTCTGTTCCTTATCCATAAACTCGTCCTGATGGACAAAAACCGTCATCGTATCGATACCGGAAGGAACATGCTCGAAGGAGATGCCGTTGTCCTCGAAAGCCTGCAATACCTTTCTTCCAAAGCCGATCTCCGAATTCATCATATCCTTTTCAATGTTCACGGAGCAAAAACCCTTTTTCCCCGCGATGCCGGTGATAACGAATTTCGATTTCTGACAGGTGCTTTCCACGATCCAGGTGCCGCTGTTATCCGGCTCGTTCGTATTACGGATATTGATCGGAATTCCCTCGCTTCTCACCGGGAAAATTGCCTCTTCATGCAGCACCGACGCTCCCATATAAGATAATTCGCGCAGTTCCCGATAGGTGATCGTCTCGATCTTTTCAGGATTGGGGATGATATTGGGATCCGCAATCAGAAAGCCGGAAACATCCGTCCAGTTTTCATAAACGTCCGCATGAACCGCTTTGGCCACGATGGAGCCGGTAATATCGGAGCCGCCGCGGGAAAAGGTGCGGATGGAACCGTCGGGATTCGCGCCGTAAAAGCCCGGCACCACCGCGTTAGGCGCATTTTTGAGACGTTCCCCCAGCACTTCATTGGTGCGGTTCGCATCGAAATCGCCGTTTTCCTTAAACAACACCACTTCCGCGGCATCCACAAACTCATACCCAAGATAGGCCGCCATAACGATTCCGTTTAAATATTCTCCGCGGGAAGCTGCGTAATCCTTCCCCGCGCAGGCTTTAAAATTGCTTTCGATTTTGTCGAATTCTTCATCCAAAGACAACTCCAGGGATAAACCGTCAATGATTTCCTGATATCTTTCCCGGATCTGGCGCAATTCATGGCCAAAATCCTTCTTTTCCTGTGCCAGAGCATAGCAGTTATAAAGCATATCCGTCACCTTGGTGTCCCGCTTGCTGCGCTTGCCCGGCGCGCTGGGGACCACGTATCTTCTGGAAGATTCTGCCCTGATGATTTCTCCTACTTTCTTAAACTGCTGCGCGCTCGCAAGGGAACTGCCGCCGAATTTTACCACTTTTCTCATTGTTCGTATCTCCTGTCCTGTCCTGATTGCTGTAAAAAATATTTCATCAATTCATGGCCATGGGCCACATAATTTCCGCTCAGAATTCCTTCCGCTTCATTATAGTTCCAATCGCGGCACTCTTCTTTCGTGCTGTCGTATAATAGCCACGGCACTTCGGCGGAGGTGTGGGTGCGAAGCGCGATCGGCGTCGGATGGTCCGGCAGAACCAGCATCCGGAAATCTTCCTTCTGCGCCTTTAGTTTTTCAAACAGGGGACCGATGATTCGTTTATCCAGGTTTTCAATGGCTTTCACCTTTTTCTCCACGCTTCCCTGATGTCCCATTTCGTCCGGCGCTTCCACATGAATATAAGCGAAATCGTATCCGCCCGTCGTCAGCGCGTCAAAGGCCGCCTGCATTTTCCCTTCATAATTGGTATCCAGACCGCCGTTAGCGCCTTCCACATGGGCCACATCCATGCCCGCTCCCACCGCGATGCCCTTTAAAAGATCCACCGCGGAAATCATCATGCCCTTTTTGCCGAATTTCTCTTCAAACAAATCCAGCGCCGGTCTTGTGCCTGCGCCCCAGAACCAGCAGCAGTTTGCCGGATGCAGTCCCCGCTTTTTCCGTTCCGCATTCAGCGGATGGTCCTTCAGGATCTCATAGCTTTTCTTCATCATATCGCGCAGCGCCGCATTTTCGGGAAGATGAGAGCCGATCACCTGTCCCAGAACATCGTGGGGCGGCGTCAGGCTGACCACCTGACCGTTCTCCCAGATCAGGCAATGCCTATAGCTGGTCCCCAGATAAAAATGCCAGGGATCTTTCTCCAGTTCAGCCTTCACCGCATCCAGCAAAACCGCACAGTCCTCTGTCGAAATCTCGCCGGAACTGTGATCCAGGATAATTTTTTCCTCAAAAGGCACATCATCGTCCGAAATGGTCACAATATTGCACCGAAGCGCCACGTCCGTATCCTTCATGGGAACGCCGATGGACAACGCTTCCAGCGGCGAACGTCCGGAATAATATTGCTTCGGATCATAACCCAATACGGACAGATTGGCCGTATCGGAACCGGGCGCCATCCCTTCCGGCACCGTTTTTACCATTCCGATTTCAGATTTTTTTGCGATCTTATCAAGCGCCGGCGTGTCCGCGTAGGAAAGCGGCGTTCTTCCGCCAAGTTCCTGCAACGGTTCATCCGCCATGCCGTCTCCCAGAACAACTACATATTTCATCCAACTGCCTCCCATTTTCCTCATGTATCAATCTTTTACCCGGATTCTCGTGATGATTCCGGAAACCGCTTCGTGCTTTTGCGCAAATTCCGCTTCGCTCATCACTTCCGTCACAAACCCGAACTCTGCGGGGAGTTCGTTGAGCGAAATTTTTTCGACTGCTCCGAAAACGGCCGTTATCTCTTCTTCCTTTGCGGCTTCGGCTCTCACGAAAAAGCGGCTTTTTGCCCGTCCGAAATCTTCCAGATGCAACTTTTCTTCATCCCATAAACATACAATATGCCGGCCCGCATGTTTTGCGCAATCCACCACGTCGGCGACTACCGCGCTGGCCGTAGGCAGCTTTCCGGCTCCCTTACCGTAATACATGGATTCGCCCAGCATATTGCTCTGCACGAAAACCGCGTTGAAAACGTCGTTCACGCCCGCAAGCGGATTGTCCTTTGACACCAGATAAGGGGCTACCGCCGCCAGACAGCCCGGTTCCCCGCCGCCGTCCGCTCCATCCAGCGCGCTCATCGCAAGCAGCTTGATGGTCCTGTTCATCTTTGCCGCATAAGAAAAGTCCGCCGGCGTAATCTTCGTAATGCCTTCGGTATACACTTCCTTAAAATCCACAGTCTTCCCCGTCATCAGGCAGGAAAGAATCGCAATCTTTCTGCAGGCGTCATAGCCTTCCACATCCGCTTCCGGATTGCGCTCCGCATATCCCAGTTCCTGCGCCTTTTTCAGCGCCTCCGAAAAATCCGTTCCTTCCTTTTCCATCTTGGTCAGGATATAATTCGTCGTTCCGTTTAAAATGCCGGAAATTTCTTCCACCCGTTCCGCCGTCAGCGCATTGTTCAAAGGACGGATGATCGGAATGCCGCCGCCCACGCTGGCTTCAAACAGGTAATTACAGCGGTGCGCTTTTGCCAGAGCGATCAGTTCCGCTCCATGATTCGCCACCAGTTCCTTATTGGAAGTACAAACGCTCTTGCCCGCTTCCAGCGCCTTTTTGGAAAAAGTAAACGCCGGTTCGTTTCCGCCCATCGTTTCACATACGATCTGTACTTCCGGATCCTCCAGAATCACATTCACATCATGGATCACCTTATCCTCATAAGGATCTCCCGGAAATTCCCTCAGATCCAGTATATACTTCACTTCCAGACATTCTCCCGCCCGCTTTTCAATCAGGCCGCGGTTCTTTTCCAGCACTTCCACCACGCCGCTGCCCACCGTTCCGTATCCTAAAACTGCTACCTTTGCCATCTGTCAACTCTCCCTATTCTTTCGCCAGTATCTTCACGCCATGAACGCCTTTTTGATTCGCCATCTCATCCAGCATATCCGAAATATTCCCTGTCGTCTGAAGCACCTGCACGCTCACGCTCAGAGCCGCTATGCCGTTGATCGGAATACTTTGATGGATGGTCAGAATGTTCGCGCCAAACTGTGCCACAATTTTGAGCACGTCCGATAAAAGTCCCGGTTCATCATCAATCTGCATGGAAAACGTGATCGTCTTCCCCTGGGAATTGTCATGAAACGGGAAAATATCGTCCTTATATTTATAGAAGGAACTCCTGCTGATCCCGACGCGGTCCACCGCGTCCTGTATGGTAGGAACCTTCCCGGATTCCAAAAGCCTCTTGGCTTCCACCACTTTTAAAAGAACTTCCGGCACCGCTTTTTTGGTCACAACAAAATATTTGGTAGGCTCTGCCATAATGCTCTCCCTTGTTGTTTTTTTGTCACACACACTTGTGCGCCATCGGAAGATATTTTAGCATAGCCTACCAACTTAAGCAAGACCAATATTGTATTTTTATGAGTACAAAAGCAGAATTTGTAACGGCCCAACCGTCACGAATTTCAAAAGAAAAGGGTGCGGATACCGTACAAAATCAACAGATGAACCGGATAGAAAAGGTAAAAAAAGGCCTTTCCCCTTTTCCATTTCCGCACGCCGTTATAGTTCCTGATAAAGGGGATCGCCATTGCACCGCAGCATTCCAGCAATGCGTTGAGAAAACAGCTTAACCATATATAAGGATCGGTAAGCTGCTCCCCGTTTAACACGGGATTGAAAAAACGGCTGAAGCAAAACAGGAAAAATCCGGCAAACAAATCCGGCCTTCCCGTTCTGTAATAGAGGTAAAATACGGCCGCCAGCACAGGACCGGTACAACTGTAATCAAAGTTGAGCCATTCCGCCAGAAGCATAGAAACAATTACCGCCGCACCAACCATCGCAATCCGGCGGGACCGTCCGCCAACGTCCATGGCCTTTTCCAGCACGACCATCAAAAGCAGGCTGAGAAGCAGCGTAAAATAGATATTCTGCCACTGAAACGTCCATTCGCCCGTCAAAGCCAGATCAAAAGGAAACTCGGACACAACGGCAAGCGCCGCCATGCGAAGCATATACTTCTTCCGGCTGGAAGTATGGACAAAGCCCATCACCAGCAGCCACATATAAATCGGAAAAGCGATTCTGCCGATCACGCGCAGGGTAACCGCATAGGGAAACAGCGCCGCCCCCGTATGATCGATCGCCATGGTGACCATGGCGATCACCTTCAGCGCATCGGCAGAAATCCCCGCCTTCCGCTGTCCGTCCGCCCCTGTCCGGACCAAATCAGCATTCATGTTCAGCAATCCAGCGGATATTGATCCGTCAGTTCTTTTACAATCGCTCTGGCAGCTTCGATTCCGGCTTCTCCTTCTTTGATCACGGTTGCGATCGCTTCCGCAATCCGGTCCATATCGTCCGTGTTCATTCCTCTTGAGGTGACGGCCGGCGTTCCCAGACGGATACCGCTGGTCACAAACGCGGACTTGGGATCATTGGGAATAGTGTTCTTATTGGCTGTGATATGCGCTTCATCCAGAAGCTTCTCCACCGCTTTTCCGGTCAGATCAAAATTCGTCAGATCCACCAGCATCAGATGATTGTCCGTGCCGCCGGAGACGATCTTCACGCCGCGGTTCATCAGACCCTTGCACAGCGCCTGGGCATTGTCCACAATGTTCTTCTGATATGCTTTAAAATCATCACTCAAAGCTTCCTGGAAGCAGACCGCTTTGCCCGCGATCACATGCATCAGAGGACCGCCCTGAATGCCCGGGAAAATCGCCTTGTTGAAATTGTATTTCTTTGCCGCCTCTTCATTTGCCAGAATCAGGCCGCCGCGGGGACCTCTCAGCGTCTTATGGGTCGTGGTCGTCACAACGTCCGCATAAGGGATCGGGCTGGGATGAAGGCCTGCCGCCACAAGCCCTGCGATATGCGCCATATCCACCATCAGACAAGCGCCCACTTCGTCCGCAACTTCACGGAATTTCGCCCAGTCGATCGTTCTCGCATAGGCGGAAGCGCCTGCAATAATCATCTTCGGCTTACATTCCAGCGCCAATGCGCGCATCTGGTCGTAATCCAGAAATCCGTCGTCGTTCACGCCATAGGGCACTACGTTAAAATATTTGCCGGAAATGTTCACCGGGCTGCCATGAGTCAGATGTCCGCCCTGGTCCAGATTCATGCCCATGATCGTATCTCCGGGATTCAATACCGCAAACTGCACCGCCAGATTCGCCTGCGCGCCGGAATGGGGCTGCACATTGGCATAATCGCAGCCAAACAGCTTCTTCGCTCTCTCAATCGCCAGATTCTCCACAACGTCCACGCACTGGCATCCGCCATAATAGCGCTTGCCGGGATATCCTTCCGCATATTTATTGGTCAGCACGCTGCCCATGGCCGCCATCACCGCTTTGCTCACCCAGTTCTCGGATGCGATCAGTTCGATATGGCTGTTCTGCCGCTCCTGCTCCGCGACGATTGCGTCTGCGATTTCGGGGTCTGTTTTTCTCACTTCCTCTAATGAATACATCGGATTTGCTCCTCCTGTCTCCCTGATAGGGGCTGTTTATGGTTAATTGTTTGTCGCTTACCAATTGCGTTGATTATAGCACAGCGATATCACGCACGCAAGGATTTTTAAGGCGGGGGACGGCCGCGACGGGAAGACGAAAGGGCGGGGCAAAGGGGCGGAGAAGCCGGGCGGACAGGCGCCGGTCCTCTTCGGGCGCGCTTTCGCTCGGAAAATACGTAACAGTACATAGAGCCGCAAAGAACGCGGCTCAAGTGCTGACGTATTTTCAACGGCCCGAGCGAGGATCGGTGCCTGTCCGCCCGGCTTCCCCGCCCCTTTGCCCCGCCCTTTCGTCTCCCCGCTGCGGCCTGTCTCCGGCTTAAAATCCACATAAAGAAGCAAAATCAGGAAAACGGCAAAAAAACCCTTAAACAGACTTTGTTTATTTACCTTGTCTGCCTAAGGGGGATCCTATCATTTTCCTGCTGGGTTTTTACAATATGATATGAAGTTTGATCAGCCAATTCTTGCACGTTTGCGGGCGCGTTTGGCCTGCTGGTAATGATATCTGTATTTCCAGACAGACACCAGATCATAGCTGTATACGACGGCATACATAATAGCCGCCATGATAAATGCGGTGAGCACGTCGAACATGGAGTGCTGTTTGATGAACATTGTGGAAAGGATAATGGAAACGCACAAAACCAGAGAACCGTAGCGAATCCACTTGTTGGAACTCAGTTTTTCATTGTTGAGCACCGCAAAATGAGCGCCCAGAGAATTAAATACATGGATGCTGGGAAACAGGTTCGTCGGCGTATCCGTCTTCCAGAGCAGGCTGATCATCCAGGTAAACACATTCTCCCTCGGAAAATGCCTGATGCGCAGATGATGAATGTTGGGAATGAAGGTGGAAATAATCAGGAACACCGTCATGCCCGTGCACAAAAATACGGCGTTTTTCCAATATCCTTCCCTGTCCTTAAAAAACAAATATAACAGTACGGCCGGAACATAGACGAACCACAAAAGATAAGGAACCACAAATTCCTCGCAGAAGGGTATATATTCATCGATGTTCATATGTACTACCATATAACCCGAAGTTTTTCTCTGTTCCAGAAGGGCGAACCATACCAGATAAACGATTCCATATACTGTTACAGGAATGGCATGCTTATACTTTTTCAAAAAAGTTTTCAAAAAACACATCTCCTTTTTCAATATACAAAGCGAAGCTTTTGTTTCTCATTCGTGATTGTAATACGGTCTATTTTCCCGGGGATCTCGCCGTCCGTCTGAACCCACAAAGGCGCGGATGTTCTGATTTCAACGACAGAAGCCCTGTAAGGCGTAACGCCCCGGAAACGGTAATGCTTTCCCAGAAGAGCAAAGGGAATGATGACCGGAAGCTTCCACTTCGGCACATCGTCCACCACGCACAGATCCAGAAATCCGTCCTGCGCGTCGGCCTGCGGGCAGAAGCAGAAGCCGCCGCCTTCAAACCGGTGCGACATACTCGCCGCAAATAAAAGACGATTGCAATGCAGGATCTGTTTTCCATCCAGCCGTATGGAGGCTTTGACATATGGCGTCGCTATCATCTGCTTTAATCCGATTCCCAGATAGGTGAGTTTTCCGAGACCGATCCGGTTTAGCGCGTCCTTCATTTTGGAAGCCAGCGCCTCCTCGCAGACCGCAGCGTCATAACCGATTCCGCAACTGACCAGAAACCGCCGTTCCTTTTCCGTCTCCCGCTCTTTCCAGGAAACGCAGCCCACGTCCATCCGCTGTTCCCTGCCGCCGTCAAGAATCGCCGACAGAGCCTGTTCCACATCCCTGCTGATGCCGATATCTCTTGCCAGATCATTGCTGGACCCGGTCGGAATATATCCCAGACGAACCTGTTCAAAATTCCGGATCCCCTGCAGCGCTTCATTGACGCTGCCGTCTCCGCCGAGTATGACCAGCGTTCGTTCCTCTCCCGCTTCCGGCCCGGAAGTCAGACGGCCGGCAATTTCAGCGATATCGCCTCTTTTCTGTGAGAGAAACGCTTCATAACTCACCTGACGCTGTTTTAAAATATCTTCCGTGCGCTTCCACAGTTCCATTCCCTTTCCGGAGTGAGACGCCGGATTTACAATGAAAAATAAGGGCGTGTAGCCGCCTGCTGCCATCCTGTCGTCGTTCATTTATCTTTCCTGAATATATGAAATTTACATCAGTTTCTTTTACTAAATCTGTATTCTATCAGAAATGTTTACAAAGTCAAGAGACCTTTTGTAACATTAAGGGAATCTTTAGAAACTTTAAGATTCCGATCTGCGGCTTTTGTCAATCACTCTTGCTACCGCAGATCGGATAGAAATGGAAAGAGAAATCATATTAAATCATTCCAATGTGATGGCCGGACATCAGCCATTTTAAATTAAAACGGTAATGCAGACGGCTTGATATTAAATGAATCATATGGTCAGGCGACTGCACAGCCTGTAAATAACCAAGCGGTTGCCCATGGTATTTGTCCATGAGAAAGGGTGGACAGGATGCCCCCGGGTCATATTTTTCAGGGACATTTTTCCCTGTTGTAATGAGACGCTGTATCGGCCAGGTCTTACACTCGTCAAAACTCACTGCAGCATACAGTCCATAGCCATGCAGAATCCTTCCCTCCGCATCCGTCAGATCCATGCCCTGTATATGGCCGGCAATCACATCATATTGCGGATCCGTAAAACTAAAGAACACGATCGGTCCTTCTTTTAAGCGCAGCAGACAACAACGCTGTGCGTAACCGATTGGGGGAAAGGGAGAAGCATGGTAACTCCAGTTTCTCCCCATATCTTCCGACACGCTCACAGGCATTTTCCCATCGATCAATTGCCGCCCGCAGCGGCTTTCGGAACGTCCATACGCCACCAGACGTCCATCGCGCAGCTGCAAAACCGCGCCATGTACACCTGCAATCCATCCCGCTGTTTTATCAGGTTTTAGAAAATTCTCTGCATTTTCCCCATAAGCGGTCCGCATCTCAAAGGAATCCAGATTCGCATTGCTTCGGAATAAAACCGTTCCCTGACGCCTGTTTTTCATATCATACATATCTGCCGGAAGCAATATTCTTCCGTCATTGTCAATCGTCGGCGCACAAATCGGTTTATTTGTTGAATAATGGGCATTTACATAACGTTCTCTGCTCCATGTTACTCCATTATCCTCACTGACGCGGAAAACGCTCACCAGGTTAAACTCCGTCCCGCTCATGGAAATACCGTTAAAGTGAAACAGTCTGCCATCCGGATGGCAAAAAACGGCTGTAGAACTCATATTTCTATCGGCTATTTTGTAAAATTCATCCGCAGTATCCCACTCTTCTGCGCCAAATCGCAGTCTGGCCGCTAAAACAGTCAATTCTCTGCCGCATTCCCGTTTCGCTGAAAACCATGTGGCAAACAAGTCGCCGTTCTCCAATACCGCAATCGACGGTACATGGTTATGCGGATAAAACGGTCCCTCTTCCAAAAGTTCCGGCGGTCTTACAAAAACAAGCGGCTCTTTAAAAACAGCCTGTTCAATCCGGGAATAATACGCTTTTTCCTGTCTCACATCCCGCTGCCACCGGAAGGTTCTCCCCTGCGTTTTCACCGGCATCGGCACAATTTCCGTACAGACCAGCCGGAATCCGATAATTTCATTCCTCGTTTCAGGAAGAGCAGCCATCCGGTTTGCGCTTCGCAAATATTCCATCGTTGTATTGACGCTGCCGCCGCGTGTCACGCGGTAAATTCCCTGTTTGGGTCCTCCGGGATCTGTCTGTTCTCCGTCCGGATAAGGCGCATACCAATCCAGGCACCACTCTTCAACAAGGCCATGCATATCATACAGTCCCCAGGCATTCGCCTGCTTCTGCGCGACATGCATATCGGGAACTTCATCCGAAAAAAAATCCTCCTGCGAAAAAGTGATTTCCGGCAGTGTATCACCGCTGGAAAATGCCGTGTTCGTTCCGGCCCTGCATGCATATTCCCACTCTGCCTCCGTCGGCAGGCGGTATTTTTTCTTTTCTTTATTACTGAGCCATTCTGCGAAAGCACAGGCTTCCTGCCAGGTCACATTCGTGCAGGCATCGTCCCGGGAAGAATGCTTCAGATCCCGATACCTGATATGCCCCGGATGAAACTCCTCAAATTGTCCGTTTGTCACCGGCGTTTCCTGCATCCAGAACCCTCTGCTGATTTTTACGGAATGTACCGGTCTCTCGTCCGCTTCCTGTCCGCCTTCCCCCATAAGGAAACATCCTTCAGGAATGGGGCAAAAATTCATTTTCAGCGTATTCGTCCAAAGTTCATTTTTCATGCAATTCCCCTGGTTATCCATTTGTCTCCTGATATGCTTTCTCGGCATCGTTGTAAATCTGCTCCATTTCCAAAGCGCCGTTTTGTTTAAAATATTCCACCATATCATCAAATTTCTCTATAGGTTCAATTCCCATGATGATCTGGTTGATCGTCGTATTTCCGTAATCCGTAATACTCTGTTTGATTTCTGTGAGACGTTCGCTCTGCTCAATTGTAAAAGGCGGATCTACCGGAACGCTGATAAAATCATCGTCCTGCTCCTTATAAAAATCATAAACTGCCTTCTGATTCCAGCCGTCTCCAAGGAAAGGATCATAGATCGTATATAGCCAGGACGGCGCAAAAATATCCGTATTTAATCCATAATCTGACTGCAGTTTATAAAAAGCATTATCCGCATTGACATATTTATCCAGTGTCTTCTGTGTCCACTGCGGCTCTCCGTTTTCATCATATTCAAAGCTGTCGCCTTCAACACCCCATCCATAGTTGATCGCGCCTTCTTCACTGTAAGCCCAATCCAAAAACTTCACCAGAAGCTCCGGATTTTCGCAGTTTGCGGACACACCATACATCGTAAACTTGTGATCCCGCGCACGGTAATTTGCAGTCTCTCCGTATTGATTTTCAAGCAAAGGCACCATCGTAAAATATGCGTCCGGGTCCGTCACTGCAAGATTCTTATTAATATCGGACACAAACGTAGGATTTTCATAGAAAAACATAACCTTGCCGGCGGAGCATTCTTCCTGCAGGTTGGAAAGGGTCTTTGTCAGATATTCGCTGTCCAGAATTCCGTCCGCATACAGGCCGCTCATAAAGGAAAGGAAGTCTCTGTAACGATCCTCAATGCGTCCCAGATGCCAGACATTATTTTCGTCGCGGTACATATTATAGTCGGCTCCGATAGAACGGGTAACGCTTAAATAATCAACACCGATCAGACGATTCTGTCCCCGGGCTGCATATGGAATCATATCCGGATACAAATCATGCAAAGTCGCCAGCGTATCCCTCAATTCCTCCCATGTGGTGGGCATCGGAAGATTATTCTTTTCCAGTAAGTCTCCGCGGATCATTCCAACGGTTCCGGGCTGCTGGTTTGTATCCCTTCGGATAATGCCAAGCGTATATATCTTATTATCTATCTTTGTGCGCGCATAATCCGGTATGTTCTCAAAATCACTTTGGATATGCGGCGCATACTGCTCCACCAAATCTGTCAAATCAAGCAAAGCCTCATCATCCACCATTTCCTGAAGCGGTACAAACTGCGGATTTACATAAAAGAAATCCGGCAGTTCATCGCTCGCATACAGCGCGCTCATTTTGGTCGTATATTCACTGCTGGGAATAATAACAGGTTGAATCCGGACGCCGGTGATGCGGGCAGCCTCATCCCATGCCGGCATATCTTCAGAAATGGGGAGCGCTGCATTCTCTGAAATACCAAATGTAAACGTCACCTCTTCCTCTGTAAGTCTCGACGATGTCCCTTCCTCACCCGCCGTCTCTTCCTGCTGTTCTGACACCATATCCTTTTCCGCCATTTCGTCCGTCGCAGTAACGCCGCTCCCGCCGCCGGACTGGCCGCACCCGGATATCAATGCTGCTGTCAAAACCAATGTTACAATCCGTTTCACCACATTTTTTTTCATTCCGTATACCCTCCTGAACTTTAAGTTTTATAAAAAATTCTATTGAAAGGATTTACCGCTTTCCTGCGCAAAGAAGCGGCAGCTCCTTAAAATACATACTCACCTGACTCCAAACGATCTCATCCTTTTAAAGCGCCTACCATCACCCCTTTCTCAAAGTACCGGCTGATAAACGGATAAATCACCAGAATCGGAAGCGCCGATACAATAATCATTCCATACTGAATCGATCTCTGTGCGATTCCTCCCACGCCCGCCGCCATTTCCATATTCAATGTGGCGGATTCCGTCATTCCGCTTAAAACAAGACTGCGGAGATATAGCTGCACCGGATACAAATTCTTATCGGTAAAGTAGAACATGGCATGTACATAGCCGTTCCAATGGGCCACGGCATAGAACAGCACCATCGTTGCGATAATGGGTTTTGATAGCGGTAAAACCACTTTGTAAAGCAACTGTAAATCATTTGCCCCGTCAATGTATGCCGATTCTGTCAGTTCCTCCGGCAACCCCTGGAAAGAGGTGCGCATAATGATCATATTGAATACGTTGACCGCCCCCGGTAACACTACCGCCCAATAAGTGTTCAACAGCTTCAATTGATTAATCAGAAGATAATTCGGTATCATGCCGCCGCTGAAAAACATTGTAAATGTAATAAACGCCGTAATAATGCCTCTGCCGTAAAAATCCCTCCTGGAAAGAGGATAAGCGCAGATAATCGTCATGACGATATTAATAGAAGTTCCTAACAATGTGATAATCGCTGTATTTTTATACGTTTTCAGAAAATATCCGTCCGTCAGAAACTGCTTATAGACATCTAAGTGAAATCCACTCGGAAAAAAGCGCACTCTTCCGGCCATGACGGCATCCGCACTGCTGACAGAAACGATAACCATATAATAGATCGGGTAAATGACTACAAATATTACTGCGCACATGAGCAGGGTATTGATCCCATTAAAAATGAGACTATCGTTCCCTTTATGAACTTTGTTTCCCGTCATAATTCTCCTCCTACCATAATCCATCCTGTCCCAGCTTTTTGCTCACGGCATTCGTGATGCACAGCATCGTCAGATTAATCACGGAACTAAACAGATCGATTGCCGCCGCATAGCTGTACTGCGCTCCTTCCAGCCCCCGTCGATAAACATATGTGGAGATAATATCGCTGACTTCATAAGTCGCCGCATTCTGCATCAAAAGGACCTTGTCAAAAGACACATTCATCATCTGACCCGTATTTAAAATCAGCATCGTTACAATTGTCGGTAAAATACAGGGCAGGGAAATATTCAATATTTGCCTGAACCTGCCGGCTCCGTCTATCTTCGCGGCCTCATAAAGTTCCATATTCACATTGGACAATGCAGCGATGTAGATGATCGCGCTCCATCCTGTATTCTGCCAGACTTCCGAAGCCACATACAGAAAACGGAAGTATTTGCTCTCAATGAGAAAAGAGGTTCTTGTTCCTCCCAGAAAAGCAATCAAATCATTAATAATACCATCTCTGGAGCAAAACATCGTCAGCATGGATACCACAACTACAACAGAAATAAAATGCGGTAAAAAACTGACATTCTGCACAAGACCCGCAAAACGGCGGTTTGGCAGTTCATTTACCAAAAGAGCAAATATCACGGGAAGCGGAAATGCAATCAATATCTGCCAGAAACTTAAAAGCAGCGTATTTCTGACCAGCTTCCAGAAAGCCGGATCAAACAGATATTCTTTAAAATGAGAGAAGCCTACCCATTCGCTTCCGAAAATTCCTCTTCTTATTTTAAAATTCTCAAAAGCTATCACCACGCCATACATCGGAAGATACTTGAAAATAATAAAATAGACGATCGGAACTGCAATTAATAAATACAAGTATCTGTTTCGATAGAGCCGGCGTCTTATCTGCGGCCATCGTTTTTTCTTTTTTGCGTCTGTCATCACCTTCATCCAGGCAACCTCCCCGTTTTGTGCTGCGCCATCCGTGCCGCACATTCAATTGCATTCATCAGACTCGCCTCGCTGCTTGTCCCTTTTCCCGCCATCGCAAACCCCGTACCATGATCCACGCTGGTTCGTATGATCGGCAGCCCCAGTGTTATATTTACCCCCTCCACCGTTTTCCACCTCTGTTTTTTTCTGTCATACACAAAACCCGCCGTCTTTATGGGAATATGCCCCTGATCATGATACATGCAGACCACAATGTCATAAATGCCTCCCAAGGCCTCCGAGAATACGCTGTCCGGCGGCAAAGGCCCGATTGCATCTATTCCCTTTTCCCTGGCAGCTTCTATCGCCGGTTTGATTTCTGTTTGTTCTTCCGTTCCAAACATACCATTCTCACCGCAATGAGGATTCAGGCCCGCTACCGCTATATGAGGCTGCACAATCCCCATATTCAGGCAGGCGCTATGCGCCATTTCAATCACCTCCAGCACGCGCGCTTTCTTCACCTTTTCACATGCCTGCCGCAGTGAACAGTGCGTGGAAACATGTACAACCCGGAAATCATGCAGCATCAGCATCATCGCGTATCTTTTTGTCTGCGTATAGGCGGCGTAGATTTCCGTGTGTCCGTCAAAGTGAGTGCGGCCTTCTGAATAACGCCCTTTTTCTTCCTGTAACGCCAGATTCACCGCTTCCTTGCTGAATGCATTCGTACAGGTCGCATCCACTTCCCCAGCCATCGCCAGTTCGATTACTTTTTTCACGCTCCTGAAAGCGGCGCTTCCTCCCTCTACGCTAACCTTTCCCAGTTGAAATTCTGCCGGATCCCGAATCAGTTCCAGATCCAGGACGTCGATGATCCCCGGCATAAATTTCGCTTCCGAAATGCTGTTGCATGGGTGAACAATCATATCCGGACGCCCGGCAATCCGAACGGCCTGTTTTATCATTCCGGCATCTCCTACCACAACAGGCCTGCAAAATTCATATAATTGAGCATGTGCCAATGCCTTGACCGAAATTTCCGGACCATTTCCTGCCGGATCTCCCATTGTTATGCCGATGATCGGTTTTTTCATCATATCTTCCGTATCCTTCTCCATTTCCTAGCGCAATCCCTTTGCCTCATTTTCACGCATGACCCGTTTTAACGCTTCCAGCCCTTCTTCCGGCATCAGATGGAACGGCGCCCGGCATTTCCCCACGTTAAATCCCAAAAGCCCGACTGCCGTTTTCACAACCGTATTCGGATTGCCGTACCGAAAACAGTCCCGAAAACTCCGAATACTCTCATTCG
Organism: Eubacteriales bacterium; assembly: GCA_030524745.1. Taxonomy (GTDB): domain Bacteria; phylum Bacillota; class Clostridia; order Lachnospirales; family Lachnospiraceae; genus Gallintestinimicrobium. The sequence continues at coordinate 173,642 of JAUNGC010000001.1, forward strand.
CCCGTTTTGCTTCTTCTATCCGCCCTTCCCTGAACAGCCGATAAATGGATACCATTGTCTCCGGATAAACATTTGCACAGCCGGCAATGCCGCCTGCGCCACCGGCCAGAAGCGTCCAGATAATGAACTGATCGTTGCCGGAAAGAACCCGGAAGCGTTCTGTATTCACTGCCGCGATATAATTTAAAATATTGGCAAAACTTCCGCTGGAATCCTTGATTCCCACAATATTATCAATCTTCGACAGGGAAGCCACCGTAGCCGTCTCCAGAACATTACCGGTCCGGGCCGGTATATGATACAAAATGATCGGTAAATCCACATTTTGGGCGATCTCTCTGTAATGCCAATAAAGCATCTCCTGACTTGCCGCAGCAAAACCGGGCGTAATAACGGACAAAACATCCGCACCCATTTTTTGAGCGGCAAGACTTAATTCTATCGTTTCTTTCGTCGATGTGCAGCCGGTTCCGGCATATACCAAGACTCTTCCGCCGCACTGATCGACGACAGTCTCCAATACTTTCTGTTTTTCCCTGCGGTCAAGGATATATCCCTCCCCGTTTGTTCCGCAGGCAAATATCCCCTGACAGCCGCTCATAATCAGCCGCTCAACCTGATTTTTTAATTCTGTAAAATTGATGCTTCCGTCTGTGTGCATGGGCGTCACCACCGGACAAATAATTCCCTCTATTTTTGATTGTGCCGTCATTTCCTTACATAACCTCCCGATACAAACGCCGGGCATCCTCTTCCGTGAGGACACGCGGATTATTCATAAGCAGTCTCTGCGTCTGCATGCCGACCCGGACAAGATCTTCAAGATCGGATTCCAAAACTCCCAGTCCGCGAAGTGAAATCGGAATATCCAAATGCCTGACAATTTCCTCTAACCGCCGAATCACCCATGCTGATTTTTCTTCCTCCGTCCGGCATGTTCTCTTCTCATCATGACAGCAGCGTTCATATACGGCAGCCAGACGCCCTCTGCAGACAGGCTCATTAAAACGCATGACCGGAACCAGCAAAATCGCATTTGCAATTCCATGCGCTATATGATATTTCCCCCCAAGCGGATAGCTGAGCGCATGAACGGCTGTGGTACCCGAAGCCGTTATTGCCAGTCCTCCGTAAAAAGCCGCTATCTGCATACAGTTTTTATCTTCCATGGCATCCGGATCATCACATGCTTTCTCAATGTGATTCAAAATCAAATCCAGACCTTCCAGGGCAAACATATCGCTGAAGGGATTGGCCTTTTTCCCGATAAAACACTCCAGGCAGTGCGCCAATGCATCCACCCCTGTAGCTGCCGCTATCTTTCGCGGCATTTTCTGAACCATGCGGGCATCCAGAATCACATAATCGGCAATCATGCTTTCATTGACAATTCCGAATTTCATTTCATTTTCCGGCACGGATACAATTGCGTTCGGCGTCGCCTCCGCACCCGTTCCGGCAGTCGTGGGAATCATGATCACAGGCATCCGCCGGTCGGCCAGAGACGGCGCTTCCATTAAATCCTGCACTGTATAGTCGGTTCCCGCCAATAAGCCGGCCAGTTTGGCTGTGTCCATTACGCTGCCGCCGCCGCAGCCAATAATCATATCTGCCTGTAATCTTCCCGACTGTTCCGCCAGCTTTTGTACCATTTCATAATCCGGTTCCGGCTGCAATTCATCCAGTATATCATAACGGCTTCCCGCCTTACGCACTTCTTTCAGAACAATCTCCAGCAGTCCGCTTTCCCGAATCCCCTTATCCGTAAACAGAAGAACATGCCCGGCATCATGTTTTTGCAAAATATTTTCTATCTTTTCCAGCGCATTTTCACCGCTATATACAGCGTGCGGCATTATAAGATTATAATTCATCAGCATATCATTTCCTTTCCCATTTGTTCCGCGTTCTGATCCCTCTGCTTATCCTGCTCCCCTTTTAACAGGCCTGCCAATTCCGGAAGCAGATTTTCTCCGCCGAATCCTCCGGATTTTGAAATCACATATCTCATACTTTCATCATACATAAAGCGGAACAATACAATTCCCGGAGCGAGTTCCCTTATCGGCTCTACCTCATATACGCCTATGCTCTCCATGCACTGCAACAGGGTATCTCCTCCCGTAATCAGCAAAGTACCGATCTCCGGCATTTGGAACAACTGTTGCAATAAATATCCCATTGTCTGCGAAACCCTGATCCTGACTTCTTCCAATCCGATTCCATATTCTGCCGCATAATCTATGGTCCGTCTGCGGCATGTCCGGTCATTACTGTCGATAATGCGCATCGGAAACTTTTGAAACAGAGTTCTGATCCTGAATAACGCCTGTTTTCCTTCCTCTGTTTCCCAATATCCCTTTTCCAGTTCCTGCCGCGGGGATAAATGGAACCTCCAAAATCCCGCCTTTTCAGCCTTTTCCATCTGCGCGACCGTAATAGGATTTACACTGCCGCAAATCACTGTTATACATGGATTCAGGGACGGTACTTTTGCGATCTCTTTTCCCTTAATATCCAGTAACTCCGGCAAACATGCCGCAAATCCAGCGCATCCGGCCAAAATCCTGAGTTGTCCTGCCGAGCGCAGATACCGCCCGGTGTCAAGCAAATCCTCCACTGTATCCGCATCATAAACCACAATGCCGTTTTCACCAAAGATCGTGCAGTTTTCCTTCATAGGCGGACTGGAAAATGCCGGCACATCGCTCTGCTGTGCGATAAGCTGTATCACAGAGGAATTCCGGACCGGTTCAAAAGGATCTGTTCCGAATACGCTTTGTGCCACCGGAATTCCGTTGATCATCTGAATTCCCTTTCTCGTTGTCCTTCCCATCTGCGGCATGGCCGGCAGAAAATGAAGCTGCCTCTGCCCTCCGACTCTCCATAAGGCGGAAAGTTCTGCGCCGACATTTCCCCGCAATGCCGAATCTGTCTTTTTATAAATTACCGGAATTTTCCTGGCCATGGCGTCTGCCGCAAAAATTTCCACTCTTTTCCCTGCCTGTCGCGCGGTCATATGTCGGGTTTCGGAATCAACTACCAGAACATCGCACTCTGAAAATGTCTCCGGCATTTCTTTTCCCGGAATCAGCACCAGCGTTTTCGCTCCCTGCGCAGCGAACTGCACTCCTGTATCCAATGCCCCTGTAAAATCATCTGCGATAATCATTAATCTTATCATTCCATTTATCTCTCTTTTTCTGGTTTATGGAATTTGTTTTGTTGTTTTTCATTTTATACATAATATAATATTCCGGCTATCCCGCCCCTTCTATTTATTGTTTATTTTTGAAACTTTATTTAAAAAAATCGAAATCAATCGTACCATACTGTTTCATTTTTAAACATACAGTTCTTGACGCCCCTCGAGCACAATCGTAAAATTAAGATATCTGAAAGCAACGATTTTAAAACAGAGAGGATCGCTATGGAAAATAAAAGTAAATCGAAATCTATTCGTATTTTGGGAATTGTACCGTATGACGGAATGAGAATTGCCATGGAACAGGCTGCCGAAAGTTATCCCGATATCCAGCTTGACATTTATACCGGTGACTTACAGGATGGCGTTTCTATTGTAGAGAAAGCGACCAAAGATTTGTATGATTGTATTATTTCGCGCGGCGGTACCGCCGAACTGATCCGCCAGATCTGCGATACCCCCGTAGTGGAAATACCGCTCATGATTTATGATATTTTACACGCAATTAAACTGGTAGAAAATTATACGAACAACTTTGCGATTGTAGGGTTTCCCAGCATCACCGGCCCCGCCCATACATTGTGCAGCCTGCTTCATTACAATCTGGATATTCTGACCATACACAGTCGGGATCAGGCCGTCTGCACCCTCGAAAAACTAAAGCAGGAAGGCTGCCGCATGGTTGTCAGCGACATGATTACCCACACAGTTGCTCTGCAATTGAATATGGATGCCGTTCTGATTACATCCGGCATGGAAAGCATTCTTTCCGCTCTGGATCAGGCCGTCACCATAAGCATGCGTTTTCAGCATCTGCGCCATGAAAATTCCATCCTGCGCAATGTGGCACAGGCGGAAAATGCCTATACCATTGTTTTCGATGAGACGGGCACGGTAAACTATACCCTTCCTGATCCGCCCCCTACAGACCTGATACTGGCCCTTCGCTTAAAGCTTTCCGAACTCCCTTCCTCCGGAAGCCTGAAATTTTATTATAACAGCAACCGGCTGTTTTATTACATCACAGCCAGGCGCATCACTGTTCATTCTAACCGCCACGCGCTGTTTCGATGCATTCCGGGACAGATTCCGCTGCGCAGCAACAAACCCGGTATACGCAGCTATTCCCGCAGCGAATGTGAATACCTTCTGATCAACAGTTTTTACAGCATTCCGGGAGCGTTGGGATCGTTGGAAAAGAATATTGCCGCCGTTTCCAACACTTCCCGGCCAATCCTGATTGCCGGAGAAAGCGGCGTTGAAAAGGAGCATATCGCACATATGCTTTATCTGCGTAGTTCTTTATCCAATAAACCTTTTGTTGTTATAAACTGCAGACTGGTAAATGACAAAAGCTGGGATTTTATTCTCAATCATTACAGTTCTCCGCTGAATGCCGTAGGGAATACTGTTTATTTTCAATTTCTGGAAGAACTTCCGGAACAAAGGCTGACCGAATTGCTTTCTTCCATTCAGCAAACCGGCCTGTCACGCCGGATCCGCCTGATTTTCTCATGTCTCTGCAAAAATGGATTGCGCCTTCCTGATGCCGGTCAAAAACTGCTTTCCTCCCTTGACTGTATCTCGCTGAAGCTGCTTCCATTGAGAGAACGCAGAGATGAAATTTCGTCTTTAGCCACTATGCTCTTAAGCGGATTAAATCAGGAATTCGGCAAACAAATTTCCGGTTTTGATCCTCAGGCGATTCATTTTCTCCGCCAATATGACTGGCCCGATAACTATACACAATTTAAACGGGTTCTTCAGGAATTGCTTCTGCTGAGCGATTCATCCTATATCCAGGCAAATTCCGTTGCCGAAATACTGGCCCGTGAACGCGCGGTGAACCGCCCGATTACTTTCCCCCCGGTTTCCGGTCAGGGTACTTTGGAGGAAATTATCAAAAGCGCAATCCTTACAGCCCTTGCCGAAAACAACGGAAACCAATCCATGGCCGCCAGACAACTCAATATCAGCCGCACTACCTTATGGCGCCATCTGAATAAAAAGGAGTCCTCTGAAAAGTCATAAGTTCGCTTCAGAGCAAAGAAAGCTGCTCATAATCATCCTTCTCTTTCTCTCTTTTTAACAGGGGCGGCGTCTCCCGCAGAAACTGCGCCGCCCATTTTGTATCCGCCATCCAGCGGTCCAGTTCCTTTTCAGGAATCAGCAACGGCATTCTGTCATGGACCGGCTGCATGGCCGCATTGGCCTGTGCGGTCAGAATCGTCACACATTCCTTTTCCGGATCGTTGCTGAAAATTCCGGCCAGATACAGTACCGGAACGTCTCCCGTAAAATAAAACTTCTCCTTCCGGGAATTCCATTCATAAAATCCTCTCGCAGGAATCACGCAGCGGCGCCATTCAAAATCCGCCCGAAAGGCAGGCTTTTGCCGCACGGTCTCCGATCTGGCATTGATCAGCTGCCGGCCGCTCCCATAACCGGGATATCCCCAGTGCGCCATGCAGGGAGTAAATTCCCCCTTTAAAGCGCTTTTGCGCAGCACCAGAATCTGCTGCCCCGGAAAACAATCCCCGTTCTTCAGCATATTCCGGTCCAACCATTTTGTCAGGCGCTCCACTTCTGCCCACACCGTATCGTCCACCATAAAACGTCCGCACATGTTTCCGCTCCTTCTGCGGCTGTTTTTGTCCGCCGCCGACCGCTTTCACTTCCCCGCAAACTGCACCGGTTCCTATTGAACCTTTTCTTTTCCCAGATCAATCCCCGTGGTGATTCCCGTCCGCCGCTCTTTGTGCAGGCCGCCGTTCATGTGATTCACAGGCGCTTTTAAAAAGCAGGCGCGCATCACCGCGTCCTCGCCGTATTTTTTGCGGATGGCATCCACCGCCCGGTCCACTTTCTCAAGTCTGTCATACTTTTCGCCGTCAAACAGATTGTACTGCCGTCCAAAATCCTTTGAAATTCCTCCGGTGGAAACGCCCAGTTGGCGAAGCGGCGTCTTTCCGTCCCACAACGCGTCAAAGAGGGCCGCCGCTTCCCTGTAAAGTTCCTCCGTCACATTCGTCGCGCCAAAAAGCTGCTTCTGCCTTCCGGCATATTCAAAGGAAAAAGTCTTGATATGCACGCTCACAACGGATGCGCGCACGCGGTCTTCCCGCAGCCGCATTCCCACCGTCTCACACAAAGACAGAAGAACCTGATGCCCGTAAGCGCGCTCCGTCACATCAAAGGGAACCGTCATGCTGTTGCCGTATCCCTTGTTCGCCTCATGCTCAAAGACATAGGATTCCATCTCCATCCCGTTGGCATACCGCCACAGAATCTCTCCGTATTTTTTCAAATGACTGCGCAGCATATTCCGGTCCGCATTGGCCAGATCGCCCAGCGTAAAAATGCCCAGCCGATGCAGTTTATTCTCCGTCGCCGCCCCGATGCCGAACATTTCCCGCACGGGGAGCGGCCACATTTTCTCCGGAATTTCTTCCGGGAAAAGAGTATTCACCCGGTCAGGTTTGCGCAACTCTCCCGCCACCTTGGCCAAAAGGCGGTTTTTGGAAATGCCGATGTTCACCGTAAATCCCAGTTCTCTCTTGATTTCCTCTTTTAAATCCTCCGCGAAGCTGACAATCGGTCCATACAAGCCTTCAAACCCCTCGAAGACCGCCCACGCCTCGTCGATGCTGTACTGGGTCACTTCGTCGCTGTAGCGTTCCAGCAATCTCATCAGCGCCCGGGACGCTCCCACATAAAGATGATAATCCGGCGGGATCACCACCAGCCCCGGACATTTCTTTCTGGCGGATACAAGCGGCTCCCCTGTGGCGATCCCGTACTTCTTCGCAGGCGTGCTCTTTGCCAATACAATTCCATGCCGGGACTCCTGATCCCCGCCCACGACGCTGGGAATTGTGCGCAGATCCGGCTGCTGTCCCATCACGCCGGTGCGGTAAGCGGCGCTCCAACTCAAAAAAGCGCTGTTCACATCGACATGAAAAACATACCGCGCCATCAGTTTAAAAACTGGTAAATGCGCCACTGTTGGCTGTCCACGCTGTAGCGCAGTTCCAGAAGCCGCTCCGTCTCCCCGAAGCAGGCTCCGCAGATAATCTTGATCTCCCGGATCCCTGCCAGATTGAGTTTCTCCCGGCAGATCACCCGATTTACCTTAATGCTGTGAATCTGATGTTCCTCGTCTTCATACCGAAATCCCATGGGAGTCAGCCTTCCGGAACGATCCACAAGATTCATCATCTGTACCGGCAGATTCACCGCCTGATTAGCTGCCGCGCTTCCCATACCATTCCACTTCCTTTCCTTCCTCACTGATTTTTCTACATCCATAATAGCAAACGTTTGTTCTTTTTGTAAACAGGAAATGTGAGGAAATCCGTTTCTTTTTGTATAAGCGCCGGATTTTCGGAAATCCTCAGTATATGGAACTGTAAAAAAAGAACCGGAATTCTTATCAAAAGGAGAAAACAGATGAAGGAAGAGAAATCCATCGGGTCAGAACTGGCCATGAACGCACTTGATGACATTCCCGAAGCGAAAAGCGACGCCAAAGATATTGTCGGACTGGTGAAAAGCAGCGGGCGCATCACCGGATACCAGCTTTCCGACGGCACCACCGTTTCCAAAGAAAGCGGCGTGGAAATGGCTAAAAACGGAGAAATAAAAGGCGTCGGCATCGCCCACCGCAAGGACAGCGAATATTTAAAATCCCTCCCTGACGGCGAAGAGGGCAACAATCTGGGGAATCTGCCCTCCATCAGCCAGGGATGCGCCGACACAGAATCCCTCTCCTGAAGCGCCGATCATAATATCCAGAGCGGGAAGGGAGCGTTGCAAAACAGATGAATCATTATCTGTTTTGCAACGCTCCCTTCCTGTTTCTGCATGTCTTCAGATCCATCCGGAATGTTCACGTTTTATCCGTCTCATACAATTTTTCAGTCTCGATATCTCTATATCGCGCATTCAGATAATTCGTTATGAATTCATCCGTTAACGCAGTATTTTCTTCCATTTCACAGTTCATTGCGCAGCAGCAATATGCAATACTCATTCCGTAATAATACAGAATCGTTTCCTCATCCTGATTCTGCGCCAGGCACTCGTCCGCCAGTCTCTGACAATCATTCGCCAGCCGGAAATAGATGGTTCTCCTGTATGGTTTCCCCGTCTCCTGCGTAATCACCTTCTTCCTCGTGTTCATCAGCTTTTCCAGTTGCATGGAAGAAGGCGCTTTGCGCAGCCACTCATCCTGGTATAAACAGTCTTTCGCTTCCTCAATCTGACTCAAAAAGGGCTTTTCCAGTTCATCCGCTATGGCCGTTAACTGTTCGTCCATATTCATTTTCTCAACATCGAGCACATTATCTTCCGTCGTCAGTTCCGTTTCCGAAACGGCGAAATAATCGCCGACGGGTTTCGTGTACAATTCTGCCGGATCTCCCGCAAAAAGCATATTTTTTTCCTTTTCTGACAGGGATTTATGAAGATGACTCTCTTCCAGAATGAACGTATAATTATTTTCTCTTAACGTTCTTTCAGAAGTCAGTTCTCTCTCCGGCTGCGTCTCCTCTCCCGTTTCCCCGTCATCCGGTTCCGTCTCTTCATCCGCTTCCGTTCTCTCAATTTCTGTAAGAGCAGACGGTTCTTTCCCCCCAAGCGCGACTTCATTCCATGTATCTATCGTGGAGACTACGATATCATCACCGCAGAAAATCACACAAACAATAAAAACGCCCGTCAGACACAAAAACCGCGCTTTTTTCATCTCCTTTCGCAATACGTCTTTCCACATATCACGATAATTCAATTCCGCTTCCTTCTTATCCCGCTTCGCCTGCTCCTGCCTTCTTTTGACATCCTGAATGTATTCCCTGTTATCTTTCTTTTCCGACATCAGTTCAGAAATTTTTAACTTTAATTCTTCCTTTAAGATTTTATCTTCTCCGGACTTCCTCACCTTGTCCAGAAATCCGTAATTCTCCTTTGCGCGGTCTATTGATCTGATTCTCTCCCTTTTCGTTTTAATGGACCGCATTAGCGAAGCGTCTTTCTTCCGCAGAATTTTAAGTTCCTCTTCCAGTCTCTGAAGCTTATGATTAAAACCGTCAATTCGTTCCTTCCAGACTGCTCTTTCCTTCAATATGGGAACAACAATGGAGAAGAGAACATATACAAGATACACCACCCATACAAATAAGCCGACATTTACAGCCGCAGAGTGGCTCAGGCCGCTCATTTCTCCAACAAGCTGCCTGAAATCGAACCAATTTCCTATGCCAAGCTCCGCGAACTGCATATTCTCCCTCCCCTCTTTATTTTCTACCGCACACACCGCGTCTTTCTGAATAATAAGCAAAAAGTCTGTATGAAAAGCGAACACTGACACTCTTCCGACAGACTTTATCTTCTTACGTGTTCACTTTTTCTGCTTCCGGCAGCTTACGCTTCTCTGCCCCTCATTCTTTATTGCCGCTTATCTCAATCCACGGGGTAAGATAAAGCGCAATTTCATTCATTTCCGGCATAAATTCTTTCAGCCGCGTATAGATCTCCTTTCGTTCTTTTCCTGCCAGATTCTTTTTCAGCATTCCGATCACATCCGCCAATTGCCCAGCGGCTGTTGAAAGTTCCATCTGCTCCAGCATTCTGCAGCATTCATCATCCATTTCTCCCTTTACCAACTGTAAAAAAATTTCATGTATTTCAAAGGTATTCTCCTCTTTTTCCAGCATCCGGTAAAAAGGTAAGAAAGCATAGAAGACAGATAAGAATTTTTCCAGCCTGCATTTTAAAATATCCGTTTCCAAAAGCTTCATCACTCTTTTCACCACTTCGCCGTACTCATTCATGATCGCTTTCTGAAGGTTCCTGATCAGTTCATCCGCAATGGCCTCATCGGCGCTGTCGCATTCCTCCCCGATCCCATAGATGCGTTTCAGCAAAATGTTATCCAGCGTCACGTCCCATTCTTCATTTCTGCTTTTTAACTGCTCAATCCCATCCTTCAGCTTCTGTAAAATACGCAGTTCATCGTGAAAAGCAATCCGGCCGCCCTCCGTCTCCGGCCCGGCCTTGATTTTCCGCCGCACATACGCCTGTCCGACTTCCGAAAGACTGTAATACCGGTTTCTCCCGCTTTGCTGCACCGTCAGCAGCGTATAAGTAAAGTCCTCAAATTTCAGCAGAATATTGCTCAAGGAAGTCGTCGTTGTTCCCGAAAGTCCCGCCAACTGCTTTTGCGTCGCCGTTTCCACCTTCGCCAGAGCCCAGAAAACATCATATTTCCTTCTTGTTAAAAATCCATCGATCGCCTTTTCCTCCGAATCGGTTAAGTTGCTTCTTATAATATTCAGTTCGCTTTCCGATCTCTGCATAATACGCCTCCTCCTTCCGACTTTACTCGACTCATTTTATCATTTTAACCCATCATATTCAATACAATTCATTCATTTTTTATGTAATTTCGTTTCGATATTTTTGTAATAGTATCATATTTGGTAGTAATAATGAACATTTTTGTTCATTTAATGACTTTTAATTCAAAAAAGATAAAACAATCTGCATTACAAAAGGACTGGTATACAGCCCTCAGTGCCATATACCAGTCCTTTATTTTTCTCAGATTGCCTGCGTCAATGCCTAAACAGCGACTGCCGCGCGCCATGATTCGCTTCCCTGTGCTTTAAGACGTCTTCCACCGCGTCCATTCTCACTCCTGCATCAATGAAATCGCAGTGCTTACAGAATCCGTATCCCTGACGCCCATCCTTAATCGCTTCCCGAAGCTGCCTGTACTTCTCACTGTTCCAGCCGTCTTTTAAAGATACCTTGCTCAAATCCGCCAGATCTGTCACTTCAAAATTATCGCAACAGCAAATTCCCATTTTGCCGTTCGGCATGATCCACATATCCGTATAAGGCATCAGGCAGGTTTCTTTGATTACCTTATCCGTCGCTTTCTTGTTCGGCGCGCTTCCGGCGCGGTTTGTCAGAACTTCCTTCAGATAACGCATCTGAATCAGTATCTCCACATCGTCAAACTCCTCCGGATGCGCTTTTACATAATCATAAATCACTTTCACATTATCATGTAGCTTCATATCCAGACAATAATTGTTGATGATAAGCTGATTCACATAAGGTTTTACCGCCTTCACCTTATCCACATCGAGCAGCAGCCCGTTGGTTGACATGAAAATGAAGGCGTCCGGCAGTTTTTCTCTGGCATACTTATGAAATTCCACAATTCTCGTATCCAGCCACGGCTCATTGTTTCCGTACAGTGTCAGATGCCCTTTATATCCCCAATCTGCAAGCTGGTCAATAATGCTGTAATATAAGGACTCGTCCATACGCTTATAAGGGCGCTTCTCCGCATTTTTGTTCGCTGTACAGAATTCGCATGTCGAGTTACACCGGTTAATCGTCTCCAGATTGACTACCAGAGGCTGGGGCGCCTCCTTTTGAGAAAAGAAATAATCGATATATGCTTTTTGCTTTTTATTACGCATTAAAAACTGCAGTTTCAGATAGCTGTTGCTGCTGAGCATCGGCAGATATTTTCTCATATTCCAGCCGAATTTTCCCATAAAATTATGAATTCTGATAGACATATCCTGAATAATCTCCTTTATACCCTTACGGCGTGATTTCCTATATTGTACTATTAAACCTGAAAAACTGCAAGCTTAAGGCGCACTTTCTTATTCATAGCAGAGGATCCGCCGCAACAGTTCGGCTGCCGTAACAGTTCAGCTACGCTGAACTGTTATGTTCTGCTCTTCCCAGGATTCGTAACCCTTCTCTCCTCTCCGGTCCGGAATCTCATAATGATCTTTCAGCCATTTTCCCAGATGCGCAGTATATTTTTCGCTTCCTCCCTCGTTCAGATGCGTATGATCCGCAAAGTCAAGCGAAAAGTCGATACCGACTTCCTCATATAACTGTGTTGTATTATAATTCAAAAACAAAATATTATTCTCATCCGCCATCTGTTCAATATAATGGTAAACTCTCTGATCCTCTTCTTCCGGCAGGTAGGGCGCGCTCACCAGCGCCAGCAAAATTCCTTCTTTCTCTGTCAGCGCAATGATCTTTTTCAGATAAAGTTCCGATTTCTCCGTCAGCCTGCTCATATCCGTCACATAACTTAAATCAGGCTGCGTCAATTCGGTATGGTTGTCCAGCGGCGTATATCCTTTCCAGCGCGCCTGCTCCGACCTGTTCCATGGAAAGTTCTGAAAATCTTCTTCTGTAAGGTTCGTATAGCGGGAATGATACTCGATAAATCCTAAAAGCAAATTCCTGCGATCCGTATCGGAACTCGCTATCACCGCCTGATACTTATTCCAGGAAATCCGCATGCCATCCAGATTTTCATCAATCCATTTTTTCTGATAGTCTTCATAATACCGAGCCGGAGAGTACATATCCAGCACCACCAGCTTCGGCTTCTGCGTTTTCAACGCCTCCACCAGATAATGATAGCTGTTCCAAAGCGGCTGTTCCGCGCTCGTGCACAAATAAGCCGCTATTCCGTAATTATCCCATAATAGCTGCGTATCCACGTTACAATGTACATGACTGCTCCCCAAAAACAGCACGTCGATCGCTTCATCCGGCTGCACATACAGCCCTCTGGCCTGATTCACCCCATGCGGTGATTTTACGCAAAGAATACAGTTTGCCAGATATAATGCTAACATCACCAGACAGGCGAATATCGCCGCCCGGATTCCCTTTTTTTTCATCTCTGCTCCCGTCTGCGCTTTCTGCGCGCATTTTAATGGCAATTAAGGTATCTGTTCCGTTGAATGAATCGTAAAAAACAAATTTCATCCTAAAAATTCACATAGATAAATCCGGACGGGTCAAATCCCGGCCCATAGATGCCAAAAACAAATACCGAAACAATCATGAACAGACAAATTCCCCACCTGATTCCGGTTGCCGATTCATAGATCCACGCAGAAGCCTCCTTATTTTTCCACTCCGACACCACGTCCAGAATAAACAAAAAACAAATGAAAACGGCCGCAGCCAGCATCTGTTCTTTTTCCAGCCCCATCACAAAAATAAACTGTTCCGCATAGGCGAATCCCTGCCACTTCGTAAAAAGATTGACCAGGCATACCTTTGCCATTTCCAGCGTATCGCTGCGGAAAAAAATCCACAAAACGCTGACTAGGAGAAATGTGCACAGCCGCGCCAGCAAACGCCTGATTGTAACAAAGGGTAACTCCCGGCCTTTCAGAACGCGCCGCTTTACACGCCGGTAAACATCTTCGATAATCTGGCAGCCGCCATGCAGAAGTCCCCACACCAAAAATGTCGGCGCGCCGCCATGCCACAGACCGCTCACCAAAAATACGGCCAGCAGATTTGCGTATCTGCGCAGAATTCCCTTCCGGTTTCCTCCAAGCGGAATATAGACATAATCCCGAAGCCAACTGCTTAAGGAGATATGCCATCTTCTCCAGAAACCGGAAATCCCCACCGCAAAATAGGGTTGGCTGAAATTGCGGATCAGCGAAAATCCCATAATTTGCGCGATTCCCACAGCAATACAGGAATAGCTGCCAAAATCACAATAAATCTGAATCGCATAAAATAACGCCGCCACAAGCATGGTAAAGCTGTCGCTGTTCTGATACATGCCATAAACATAATCGACCAGAATGGATACCCGGTCCGCTATGACCATTTTCAAAAAGAACCCCAGCAAAATGGAAATCATGCCCTGTACAATCCGGTCATAATCCCAAAGCTTCCGGCGCTTCATTTTCAATATTCTGTCAAGCTGCAATAGAAAATGGTCTCCTCTTTCAATCGGCCCGCTTAAAATGTTCGGGAAAAAGGAAACAAACACCGCATATTTCGCTGGATTTTTTTCCGGCGGATATTTTCCCGACGCTACATCCAGCAAGTACCCGACCGCCTGCAAGGTATAAAAGGAAATCCCCAGCGGCGCTATCAGCCCCATTCTCCCGGCGATATCCAGATTCACAATTTTCAGTCCTTTTCCATATGCGGCATTGATCAGATTATCCCAGACCGGCAGATATTTAAAAATAACCAGCAATCCCAGATTGACGCACAGACACAGAAGCAACAGCAGATTCCCGGCCTTTTTGCTCATCCGGCGAAGAGCCAGCGCCGTTATCCAGGTTGTTCCAATGGATATCAACAGCCAGATTCCCGCACGCAGGTCCGCCCACATAAAAAAAGCCGCGTTTTCCAACAGCAGCACCCAAATACGCAATTTCGCAGGCGCCGCATAATACGCAAGCAGAGCGAGCAGCAAAAATGCCGCAAACTCGAATGATTGAAAGGACAAAAAAATCCCCTCCCCTTTTTTTCAGGAAAGCCTTTCCCGTTTTTTCACGTCCCGTTATGCTTCGCCTGACTTTTCACCGTATAACCGCCGCCTTCTCCTTTTCCGGAAACTGCGCGCGGCAAACTTAAAAGCATGGCTGATTCATGAACTTCCGGCTGTTTTGAGAAAATCTGTCCGATCCTGTTGATTTCCTGCCGGATACTCCGCTCTTCGTTAAAATTATTATATCCTGCTTTCCGATTTTTAAGCAATAGGTTCCGTACAATCTTAAACAAATCTTCATATTTCCCCTCATGCCCGCGCCATGGCCGGTCATGCGTTCCATGACGCGCCAAAAAAGCTGTACCGGTCAGCCTGAACCGTACAGCTTTTTGCCTTACATTTCTCTGATTCATTTCCGGCGGCTTACTTGCCGCAGCTATCCTGACTAACAAAATCCGCCTCCGCCTCTTTTGTGCCGCCAGCCGGATTGCTCGCATCTGTTACATCTGAAAAACCCCGATGACCACAACGCCCACCGGAGCAAATCAGGACAGCCGCAATGATTGCCGCCGGAAGAATTACAGCAGCAGGAATTTCTCTCTCTGCACGCAATTTCATTTTTTCTGTCCTTATCATGCTCCGGACAATCTCTTTTGTGGCCGTGCTTTTTTTCTTCTCCCGGACCGTCCTTTTTACCATGCCCATCTTCCCCGCACTTCTTTCCCTCGTCTTTGGGCGGATGCGGCGGCGGACACGGCGGTTTCGGCGGCGGACATGGCCTTTCCGGATGCGGCGGTTCCGGCGGCGGGCATGGCCTCTCCGGATGCGGCGGTTTCGGCGGCGGGCATGACGGCCCCGGTCCCGGTTCACGATCCGGTCTGCCGCACGGAAATTCTCCTTTGCAGCAGTTATTGGGACGTCTTCCATTCATAAAATAAAACATTCCGTTCAACTCCCGTTTTCTATGCGCGGGCGATAATATTCCTCTATGACAAATAGCGACAATATATCGCCTTATGTTTTATTTTATGCATTTCCCGGCGGCTGGGTACTATTGTATTCCTTCTATCTGAAACACATAATTCGTATTATACGTTCTGACATACAAAGCATCGTCTTTTCTTATGATGTAATATACCATCGAATTGACGGGCGTCTGCGCAAGAATTCTGCCCGTATCCATATCGATCTGATATAAAAAATCATCCTCCGCCGTAAATCCGTATCCACAGACGATCTCATTTCCGATGATTTCAAAATTGTACGCATTGCTCACCAGCGGTTCCGTTTTCCACAAAATACTCCTGTCCGACAGATCGACCGCCACAATATACGCATGATGCGGCTCGCTTTCGGAATAGGTACCATGACCGACGGACACATACAAAATCTGATCCTGTACCTTTGGCCACCAGATTCTTTGTTCCATAGTGGAAAATTCCTCTCCATACCGGTAATTGGAAAAATCCAGACTGTACACAGGCTCATAGGTCCAGCGGTCGCACAGATTCAGCACATATCCGCTCCAATAGTCGTTCTCCCCGTAAAGGCAGTAAAAATAAGTATCGTCATAGCTTAACTGTGTCAAAGACAGCCCCTCATAGGTAACAGGAATTTCATCCGGCACATTGCCCGCTTCGCCCCAGGCTTCATACGGCACCACATAAGTGGGAAAGTCCAACTGATTCGCGTCAAACCATCCCTCTTCATCCGTAATGGCGTTCGCCTTTTCAAAGGTCTTTGTCAGCTTCAGGGTATGCTCCGAAGTCTTCTCCGGCTCTTCTGCAAGATAATAGTCCTGCGCAGGCCTTTCCACCAGAACAGTCTGTAAATCTTCATATCCTGCCGCCGCGGATATCCCGTTTTCACGGCCCGGCTCTGCCGCCGTCTCGTCTTCCGTTTCTGTCTGCGGCGCAGCTTCCACTTCTGCATCCTCCGGCGCTGCCGCTTCCTCTTCCGTTTCTGCTTTCTCCGATAAAAACTCTGTCTCCTGCTCTTCCGCTGAAACTTCCGTTTCTTCCACAACCCGTACCTGTACGCAGCCACCAATCAAAACACCCATGGTCAAAACCAGGAGCGGTATCCAGCTTTTCTTTTTCATCCTTATCCTCCAGCTTTTTATTCATACACCAAAAATCCGGGTAACGCACTTTCCGGTGTCTGAGATTACTATAGCAGATCAAGGGCCGGTCTGTCCATTCCGCGTCAGAAGATCCCCGCGCACAAAATACCCGCGCGCAGAAAGTTCCGTCTCTTCCACAAAATCCGGCGGAGCAATCCTGTACCATACCACGCCGTCCGCGTTTTCTGTTTTTCCGCTGATCTGTACCTGCTCGCCGTAGGGCAGCAGTCCGGCTATCTCATATTCTTCTCCCGGTCCTTTTCTGATTCTTACGGTTTCCATATTCACAAATCCTGTTTCCGCCAGTTCTTCCACTTCATCATAGTCCAGTTCTTTCTTTTCCATAAAAAACAGGCCAAAAACGCCCAAAATCAGGACCGCTGCTATCGCCAGCACCGCTGCCGGTTTCTTTTTATATTGTAAAATATGCAAGATTCTCTTTTTCACATCTCCTTCTCCAAAGCCGACCGCTCCCGGCAAAAAATTTCGTCTGCGGTCCGCCACCTCAAACAGCGCCTGCGCATACGGCAGCCTCTGTCGTTCTCCCAGTTCCTTTAATACGGCTTCGTCACAGGCTTCTTCCATATCCTTGAAAAAAGCCGCCGCACAAATCCATACGAGCGGATGAAACCAGTAAAGTGCAATCAGCAGACATGCCGCCCATTTCCAGATATGGTCTTTTCTGTTGATGTGAGAAGATTCATGCAAAAGCACATAGCGCTGCTGTTCCCTGCGCATCCCATCCGGCAAATAGATGGATGGACGCCAGATTCCCAGCACAAATGCGGTTTCCAAACCATCGCACATCCATATCCGCACATTTTTCCGATCTTTTTTTACAAGGACCGCTTCCCTCACCCGCTTTTTCAGGCGCCGGTTCATCCAAAGCCAATAGCCAAAAACAGAAGCCGAGCCGATTCCCCATACCATTCCGATAATGAGTTTCCAATCTGTATTCCCTTCTTCCGTCGGCAGAAGGCGAAGGGCTGTCTCCGCCTGCCATATCCCGCTGTTCTTCACCTGCTGCACTGCGGGTTCCGCAAATACAACCTGCGATATCGGGATATTCCACGGACAGATCAGCCTAAGCGCGAGCAGCGCCCAAAGCAGGCACATCAGATTTCTGGGAAACTTTTTTAAAAAGGGCCGAATCAGAAGCACACATCCCATCATGAGCGTTCCTTTTACCAGCATTTGCCACACTCCGTCCAAATCACCCATGCTACCCCTCCCTTTCTTCAGTCCGCCTTCTTTTCCTGTTCCGTATAAGCGTCCAGCAACCTGCGGATCTCTTCCGCCTCTTTTGCAGACAGCGATTTATTCTGCACAAAAGCCGCCACAAACGCAGGCAAGGACCCGTCGAAGGTGTCCTCCACAAAGCAACGGCTTTCCTCCCGCTGTATTTCTTCCTTTGGTATCAGAGAAGTGACCACGCCGTCCTTCATCTGAAAGATCCCTCTCTCCGAAAGGCGTTTTAAGACGGTGTATGTGGTGGTGCGTTTCCACCCCAGTTTTTCATTGCAGATCGCAATCAACTCCTTCATTTTCACCGGTTCTCTGTCCCAGACAATGCAGGCGAATCGGTATTCACTCTTAAAAATTTTCGGCACTTCCATATACTTCTTTTCTCCTTCTCTCCAAAATGAACCCTTTTAAAGCAAATTGACTAATTCGTTAGACAATTTTAGTCTAACGCATTAGTCAATCTTTGTCAATCAAAATAATTCATTATTTTGTCATTCCATTTACATTACGGCGTAACACGGTGAATATCCCTTGGAAACAACGTCGCCCGACGCACATTTTCCAATTCCAGAAGCCTCGCGGTAAAACGTTCCAGTCCCAGGCCCAGCCCGCCGTGGGGCGGCATGCCGTACCGGTGCATCATCAGATAGCTTTCGAACAATTCTACTGTCATGCCGCGGCGCTTCATCTTCAAAACCTGCTCCTCATAATCGTGAATCCGCTGGCCTCCGGTGGTAATCTCCATTCCCCGAAACAACAGGTCGAAGCTTAAGGTCTCTTCCGGATTTTCCCTGCTCTCCATTGCATAAAAAGGTCTCTTTTTGCTGGGATAATGGGTGACAAACACGAACTCACTCCCCGTCTTTTCAAAGATCAGTCCACAAAGCAGCTTTTCCTCCTCCGGTTCAAAATCCTCAAAATCACGGATTTCTCTTCCATACTCCTTTGCAATCAGTTCCTTCGCTTCCCGGAAACGGATTACCGGAATCGCTTCTATCACCGGCAGCTTCACTTTTAAAAGTTCCAGTTCCATCCCGCAATTTTCTTTCAGAAAATACAGCGCATGGCGCAGCATCGCCGTTTCCATCCGCATGATCTCTTCAAAACTTTCGATGAATCCCATTTCAAAGTCCACGCTGGTATATTCGTTCAAATTTCTGGAAGTATCATGCTTTTCTGCCCTGAAAACCGGCGCAATCTCAAACACCCGCTCAAAAACTCCCACCATCATCTGTTTATAAAACTGCGGACTCTGGGCCAGATATGCCTCTTTTCCGAAATAGTCCAGCCGGAAAATATTGGCGCCGCCCTCTGCGCCTGCCGCCACGATTTTGGGAGAATGAATTTCCGTGAAATTTTCGTTCGTCAAAAATTCCCGAACCCCCCTGCAGATTCCTTCCTGGATTCTGAAAATTGCCCGTTCCTTTTCATTGCGCAGCGTGATCGGCCGATAATCCAGCAGATTTTCGATGGAAGTGTCTATCTTCTTCTGATTAATGACAACAGGCACTGTCTCTTTTGGTTCCGACAAAATCTCCACCGTTCTCATTCTGAGTTCATAGCCCGTTTTGGATCTCGCTTCCCGCACGACCTCTGCCGTCATGACAACGCAACTTTCTTCCTTTAACATCTCCGGCGAAAACATGCTGAACTCTTCGCTGTATACACACTGCACCACATTTCTCTTTGTCCGAAGCAGCACAAAGGCGAAATCGCTCATTCTGCGGATTTTATAAATATACCCGTGAATTTTGATTGTCTCCCCGATATGCGCTTCCAATTCTTCCGCTTCCACCGTCCTTTGTAAAATTGTTCCGTTTATTGTTTTGATTTCCTGCATGATTATTCCCTCCCGGATTTTGATTTCATTAAGTCTGCACAGGCTTTTGCCTTTTTCAGATTTCTACAAAATATTTAAATCCCGTGTCCATGAGGACATCATCCCTATGTCCCATACGATCACACCCTTTCCTAACCGCTGCTGCAAACAGGCTGCTACTTTCTGACAGCTTTCCCGCAATGCAGGTTTTAGCAGACAGCTTTCTGATCCCGTACGGAAAAATCAGCATATTTTTGTACACAAAAAAGAACCATACGGGTATTTCCACAACCAAAAGTCCGCCTTACGGACTTTCCATTGTCATGAAACAAAATTTCATCTACCGGTATGGTTCTTCTGTTTTTTTGATCCATACAGGTACGACAAGCTTAACAAGCGTCTGTACCTGTTCTCCAGCTACAGACGCTGCCTATCGTCGTCCCTGTTTGATTTCACATACAGAAGGTTACACAACATATCTGACAGCCTCTTTCTTTTTGTTTGAATGTGATTCTAGCACGGGCAGAACTGACTGTCAATTTAATCTTTTTCACATTTAGTCTTTTTACATGTTCGACTACCGCCCATCCCCGCTTCAAACTCCTCGATACTGTTCACTTTTGCAGCAAGTTTAAGCCATTCTCTAAGCAAGTTAAAGTCTTTTGTCTCCTGCAGGCAGGTTTTCAAACTTTCCGGTATCTCCCCATGACTCTCCAACAAATCCAGAATATCCTGAATTTTCGCCTCTATCGCTGCGTCCCTGCGCTCATAATATATAATCTCTTCATATCTCATATACGCCTTCTTCACCTCCGGCAAAAGCTTCACTCTGCTCACATAGCGATGAATTTCTTTCGTCGCATCGTCCGTTGCATTCTCTTGCCTGCTATCCTGAATGTATGTAAGCATTGTCCGAAGTTCTTCATTTCCGCCCTTTATGCCACCTGTGTAAAAATAGTAAAACCGCAGGCCGTCATCATATTCCAATTCCGGGACTTCTTCACATTTGTTCCGAATCGTATACACCATCTGATTTTTCCCGAACGGATCAAAACTCAGGATCGTCAAAACATACAGATTAGGAAGCTGGATAAAATCCTTTTCCCCGCTTTTCAGCCCCCTGCTATACGCCTGGTCATATATCAGGTTTTCCGGCTCTGCCAACATAAATTGTGTGTGTGAAAATGTTGGCGAATTGCCATAGAACTTCTGCCTGACTGTCCAGTACAACAGGCGAGTAGATTTTCACAAAGAATAGAATCGAATTCTCTTACGACTTTTATTATAATGATTCTCCTAAGGAATGTCAACAACGGCGCACATTTAGCACCGGCAAACTATTCGCTCATCCCATACAACAGCGCATTACAGATCGCCGCCGCCACATTGCTGCCGCCTTTTCGGCCGCGCGCCACAATATACGGACAGTCCGCCTGAAGAATCAGTTCCTTCGCTTCCACCACATTGACAAATCCCACCGGAACGCCGATGATCCCTTTCGGCGCAATTTTGTTATCCCGCATCAACTCGTACAGGCGCACGAGCGCTGTGGGCGCATTTCCCACCGCAAAAATGAGGTCTTTTCCGAGCGCCGCCGCTTTGTCCATGCTCGCCACCGCCCGGGTGCTGCCCTGCGTTTTCGCCTGCAGCGCCACATCCTCATCGCTCATGAAGCAATACACCTCGCCGCCGTACTTTGCCAGTTCCTTCTTATTGATGCCGGATTTTGCCATCTGGGTATCCGTCACAATGCAGGCGCCTTCCCGAATCGCCTGCCTGAAACGTGTTACCGCATCCTCAGAAAAACACAGGTTTTGCAGATAGTCAAAATCAGCGGTGGTATGAATCACCCGCTTTATGACCGGAGCCTGCAGCGGATCCAATTCGATATCGCCCAGTTCCTGCGTAATAATCTCAAAGCTTCTTTTTTCAATTTCCCCCGGCAGAACATTTTCCAGCTTCACCTTATACTCATTTTCCATCGCTTTCCTTCCTTTTCCTCAGCGATCCGGCAACTTAACAGAAACAGTCCGAATCTTCACACTCTACTCTCCAGAATCCTGTATACAGCTTCCATATCCAGACTTTCCCGCAGCACATCCGCCAGCTTATCAAACTGCTGCTCTCTGTAATCTTCAAAGGAAATCCCGGAAGGTTTTCCGCCGTCGATCCCCTTTTGTTCACAGAGCATTTTCACAAATGCCGCGCGAAACGCAGGTTCGTCAAAAATCCCATGCAGATAAGTTCCCGCCGCATTGTCCTGCACGCAGCCGTCTTCTTTTTGGCACAGCAGATTCAGACAACGCGCGCCGTCTCCCTGCAGCACGGATTTTCCCATATGGATTTCATAGCCGCTCACCGGGATTCCCGAAAGGCAGGCAAATTTTCCCTGCTGTTTAGCCACCCGCCCGCTGATTTGGGTTCTTGTTTTTTCACTTTCAAAGCAAGTCCTGACGGGAAGCAATCCCATTCCCCGGACGCTGCCTTCCCCTTCCACCTTATCTTCATCCACGATCTGTTCGCCCATCATCTGATAGCCGCCGCAGATGCCGAAAACGATCGTTCCCTGCTCTTTGAGCCGCACAATCGCCGCTTCCAGACCGCTCTGACGCAGCCACTTCATATCCCGGATCGTATTTTTCGTGCCCGGCAGGATAACCGCATCCGGCTTTCCCAGTTCCGAAAGTTTTTCCACATACCGCACAGATACAGCGCTTTCCAGGTTCAATGCCTGAAAATCCGTGAAATTGGAAATGCGCGGCAGACGAATCACGGCGATATCCACCGCCGCCCTGACCGCCTTCTGTTCCAGCCCCGCCGCCAGAGAATCCTCCTCTTCAATATCCACATCCGCATAAGGAACCACGCCCAGCACGTCCTTGCTGCAGAGTTTTTTCAACATTTCAAGTCCCGGCTCCAATATTTTTTTATCGCCCCGGAATTTGTTGATAATCAGCCCTTTGATCCGGTTTTGTTCTTCCTGCTCCAAAAGCTGCACCGTCCCGTAAAGCTGGGCGAATACGCCGCCCCGGTCGATGTCTCCCACTAAAAGGACCGGGGCGTCTGCGATTTTCGCCATGCCCATATTGACAATATCGTCCTGTTTTAAATTGATTTCCGCCGGACTGCCCGCTCCCTCGATCACCACAATATCATGAGACATAGCCAGCTTCCGATATGCTTCCCGAATGACGGGAATGTAATCTTTTTTGCGTTTAAAATAGTCCATGGCCCGCATATTGCCGACCACTTCTCCGTTCACAATGACCTGGGAACCCATATCCGTGGTGGGCTTTAACAAAATGGGATTCATCAGCACAGAAGGTTCGATTTTACAGGCCTGCGCCTGCACGACCTGCGCTCTTCCCATTTCCAGATTTTCCCGCGTGATAAAAGAATTCAGGGCCATGTTCTGAGACTTAAAAGGCGCCACGCTGTATCCGTCCTGTCTGAAAATCCTGCACAGTCCCGCCGTAATCAGACTTTTTCCGGCATTGGACATGGTGCCCTGAATCATGATCGATTTCGCCATCATCTTTCTTCCTTTTTCCATAAACTAAAACCGCGCTACCTGCATTCCCCTGCTGCCCGCTTCCATCTTCTGACCAGTTCCCGGTTTTCTTCATGAGTGCGGATACCAATGCGGAAGTACCCTTCCGTCAGGTTCCGGTAATTGCTGCAGGAACGGATCAGCACCTTTTCATGCATCAACCGTTCCTTCAAGTCATTTCTGCTCTTAAAAAAAATAAAATTAGCGCTTGACGGATAAATCCGCTCTGCAAGTCCTGCCGACAACTCTTTCCTCAAATATTCCCGCTCCCTGCCGATAAGCTGTCTGGTCCGTGCCAGCCAGTTCTCGTCCCGCAGCGCTTCCAGCCCCGCCGCCTGCGCCGGAATGGAAGTATTCCAGGGCTGCATACACGCCCGCATTCCCGCAAGCAGTTCTTTATTCGCCGTCATCGCATATCCCAGCCGCAGGCCCGGCATGCCGTAAACTTTCGTAAACGCACGCAAAACAATCAAATGAGGAAACGCTTCCAGCATCCCCTTCATCGTCAGTTCTCCCTCCCTCTCCACAAAAGGCAGAAAGCATTCGTCCAGGCAGAAATACGTTCCCGTTTCTTCGCATTTCTGCGCCGTTTTGACGAGCAGTTCCCGATCCGTGAGACTTCCCGTGGGGTTATTGGGATTGCACAAAAACAAAACGTCAATCTCTTCCGTCACCGCCTTTACCAAACCGGCCTCCGGGCAAAAATTATTTTCTTCCCGCAGATTTTCAAAAACCGGAACGCCTCCGGCGGCCAAAAGCGCCGACTCATATTCCCCGAAGGAAGGGACGGGTATCAATCCCTTTTTGGGACGCAGGCAAAAGCAGAGCGCATAAATCAGTTCCGCAGCGCCGTTCCCCAAAAGGATATTCTCTGCCCTGACGCCCTCCGCTTCCGCAAGCGCGCCGCACAGTTTTTCTCCCCGCCAGTCCGGATATGCGCTACAGGACAAAATTGCCTGCTGCGCCGCTTCCAGACTTTTCTCCGGCATCCCCAGAGGATTGATATTGACGGAAAAATCATATTCCGCCGGATTACGGTAAATATCTCCGCCATGCGTAAATTCCATTCTTTTATTCCACCTGTCCGGGACAGCGGTAACGCGGCTTTCCCTTGCTTTTGTTTCCATACTCAATCGCTTCCTTCGGGCATTCACAGATGCACGCCATACAATGCGTACAGCAATCTCCCCATTTCGGCCTTCCGTCTACCAGCGTCACGTTATTGAGCGGACAGACCTTCACACAATGTCCACAGCCGATACAGCCGGAAGTGCTGTAAAATTTCTTCGCATGAACAAACAGCGGATAGAACACGTCGTTGACCATGCCGCTGCTCACCTTATTCCCAAAGCTGATCTTTCTTTCCGGAAAAGCCTTTCCTTCCCGGATCATCTCTCCCGCCGCAGCTATCTCAGGCTCCGCTTTGGCAACGATTTTCTCCGCCGCCTCTCTTTCCGGAACCGGAAACATGGCAACATAATTTTCCGGCATCACAATCTCCAGACAGCCCATATACCGAAAGCCCTTCTTTTCACAAAGCTCTTTCGCATATTTTCCCGCATTTCCAATGTCCCCGCCGCAGGTCATGATAAAATATGCCCGCCTGTTTCCATGAAAATCCGCGCGCGAAATCCACTCCTGCACCACTCTGGGAATCCGCCAGGCATAAGTCGGCACCACAAAAACCCACGGGCTTACAGAATCCAGCTTCGCATAATCTCTGCTCTTGATTTTATCATTCATGCTGACCGTTTCATCCTGTATCGCTTTTGCAATTTTCTTCGCCACGTAGGCGCTGTTTCCTGTTCCCGAAAAATAAAGTACCACTCTGTTTCTCTCCTTCCTTTTCCAAAAACAAATCCTCTATTCCTTCCGTCCGGAACGCTTTTAACGTCCCAAAAGCACCATCACTGCCGTCAGGCCCAACAGTCCCGCCGCCAGCACGATCAGGGAAGTGCCGTACAACAATCGGTTCGCCCTTTTGATATCCTCAGCCTCCACCCTGCGCCCGGCGTCCCCGATGGTGGGCTTGTGGTAAAGCTGACCGAAATAATACGCATCCCCCGCAAGCTGTACGCCCAGCGCGCCTGCGCAGACAGCCTCTGTCTGTGCCGAGTTGGGACTGGCATGCTGATAACGGTCCCTTTTATAAATCCGCGCCGCATTTTTATAATCCAGCCGTAAGAAAAAGGCCGCGCCGATCATCGCCGCCGCCGCAATCCTCGCCGGAATGAAATTCACAATATCATCCAGCTTTGCGGCAGCCGTTCCCATATAACGCCACTTATCGTTTTTATAGCCCACCATGGAGTCCATGGTATTCACCGCTTTGTAAAAAAATCCGCCCAAAACGCCGAACAGCAGCATATAAAGGAGCGGTGCAATCACACCGTCCGACGTGTTTTCCGCAATCGTTTCCACCGCCGCCTTTGTTATACCTTCTCGGTCCAGGCTCTGCGTATCCCTTCCTACAATCATGGAGACCGCTTTCCGGGCAGGTTCCAGCCCCTCCTGCCGCAGCGCCCTGTACACCTTCATGCTTTCCGTCCGCAGCGATTTTAAAGCCAGCATCTGATAGCACATCACACAGGATATCCCCGTCCTTAGCCAGGGATGAATCAGCCCCGCCCCATATAAAATCAGCGCCGGAACCGCAATGGAAACCGACAGCGTAATGACTGCCAGAAGCACGCCTGCCGCGCGCTTTTTCGCCCGGTCCGCTTCTCTCTCTTCCCGGATTCCAAACAGCTTTCTCAACACCCGGTCCGACCAGGATATGACCTTTCCCATCCCCATAACGGGGTGCCAGAGCCACAGCGGATCCCCGAAAATCAAATCCAGCACGAATCCGCAGGCAATGATGAATATTCTTTCTTCCACCTCATACTCCTCTGCCGCCGTCCAGTGCGGCAATATCCCGCATGGAAAAGCCGCCGTCCTCGTTTTCCACCAGCTTCACCTCATAACCGCAGCCGTTTTTTACCTGCCAGTCATAATAGTCCCGATGGGGTGCGGAAAAATGATCCAGCAGCGCCATGATCGTACCGCCGTGCACCACGAGAGCAATCGCCCCCTCAGATTCCTGCCGCTGCTGCGTTTCTGACAGTTCCTGCTGTTTTGTCTCCTCCGCATGCGCCCTGTCTAAAGCCGCTTCCTGCTCCAGCACCTTTTCCAGCCCCCGTATGCACCTTCGCTGAAAGCTTTTCATATCCTCTCCGCCGGGAAATCCGCTTTCCCCCATGGTATCGATAAATCTCTGATAACCGGGATCGCCGTTTAATTCCTGATAATTTTTATACTCAAAATCTCCGAAATCGCATTCCCGCAATTCCTCCACCACAACCGCCTCAAGATCCGGATACAGAATCCGCGCCGTTTCCCGGCACCTGCGCAGCGGACTTACATACACCCGCGCCACCGCAGGCATCCTTTTTTTCGCCAGCGCCGCCGCCCCTTCCGGCAGCAAACCTTCATCCGTCCTTCCCACATACCTCTGCTCCCGGTTTCCTTTCGTTTCCCCATGCCGTATTAAATATAGCTTCATTCTCAATCCCTTCCCTTTCGTGACAGCCCGGTCCGTACCTTGCGGCTTTCTCTTCCTGAGCCAAGCACTTCTGTACCTTCCGGCCTTCTTCTTATGGCGGACCGGAGTGTGCCTTCCGGCTTCCTCTATCCCAGCCGGGACCTGTATCCTTCGTTGCACGGACCGTTAAAAATGCGCCGGTACTTACGCCGCGTTCTATGCGGCGTTATGTACCGCTGCGCATTTTTCGAGCGAAAGCGTGTCCGAAAATGAAGGATACAGGTCCCGGCGGACGGCAGACGAAGCCGAAAGACACAGCCCGGTCCTCCTGCGCTCACTTAATTCTGCTGCCCACGCCGCAGACCACCCGGATGACCTGATCCGCTTCCTTTGCGAAATAGCAGCAAACACGGCCTACCGTTTCCCGCCATGCCCGCTCAAAAGCGTCCACCGGAACCAGCCCATAGCCCACTTCGTCGCAGATTACCACCAGATCATTGCCAATATCCGCGCCCGCAAGCAGCTTTTTTGCTTCCTCCAACGGCTCCAATCCCGCCTTCATCTGCTCCCTTATCTTCAAATGATATTCCTTCACAATCGCATATCCCGCCGCGAAATTTTTCTCCACATATTCTTCTTTTCCCTGGTAAGCGCCGCCAATGACCAAAATCATCACAAAATCCCTCCCATTTTTCCAGCAAGCACTACACCAATCAGAATGACTAACTCGCACATCTGTAAAAAATAGCCCGCCAGATCGCCCGTGATTCCGCCGAAAATCCGATAGGACATATGGCGGTAATAAGCGAAGACAAGACCGCCCGCGAAAAGACAAACCGCTCCCATCACAGGGCTGCACCACAGCGCAACCGCCGCAAAAAGCGCCAATTCCGCCGTAAGAATCCACTTCACATTTTTTTGCGCCGCATCGGCCGAAGCGGCAACCATTCCGTCCTTTTTCGCCTTTTTAAAAGTGACGACGGACAGACCGCTTAAAATCCGGGAATACACATAGCCTGCCCCGATCCAGACAATTTCCGCTTCCGTAACCTCGCAGAAAAAAGCGAAGGAAAGAAGAACATATACAATCGCAGAGATTACCGCAAAGGCTCCCATGTGGGGATCCTTTAAAATCTTGAGTTTCTCCTCCATCGGCTTGTAGGAACTTCTGGCATCCATCGTATCCATAAAACCATCCATATGAATACCGCCGTTTATCAGAACGGGCAGCACCGTGAGAATCGCCGCCGTCGCGCTCCGGCTCATTCCGGCTACCTCCAGCAGGTAAAAACATCCCACCGCACACAGCCCGGTCACCATACCCACCATCGGGAAAAAACACATGTAATAGCGCATGCTCTTTTCATTCCATTCCACATGGGGCATGGGGATTTTAGAGTACATGGAAAAAGCGACGATGATGGATTTTAACATGGCAGTTCTCCTTTCTGACAGACCGGAATGGAACAGACCACTTCCGCCACGCCGTCCGCCGCCGCAGCCAGTCTGCCGTTTAAAAAGCCCAGCAGCCTGCAATAATTTTCCGTTTCTTCTTCATACGCCGCTCCGTCCGAAAAAACCTCGTTGGTGACAACGACCACGCAGCCGCCCAGCCGGGACAAATCGACGATCGGCTCTGCAATCGCTTCCTTTGCCTGCTCAAACATGACATCCCCGCTCCCTTTTATCCGGCCTTCCTGCGCGTACCGCTCATTGGCCAGCAAATTGGACAAATCCTCCAGCAGAAGCACATCCTTGCCGGATACCTTCACCGATTCCAGGCAAACCGGACATTCCAGCGTGGAAAATCCCTTTCCTTTGCGCATATCCCGGTGCCGCGCGACCCTCGCCAGACATTCCTCATCATAAGGCTTCATAGTCGCCACATAATACAGTCCGCCGCCAAACCGCTCCTGCATCCGCACGGCCGCCCTCTCCGCATACTCCGACTTCCCGCTTCCGCTCCCGCCAGTAATCAAATACAACATCTCACTTCTCCAATATCTGACTTTTATCATACATTTCCTTCAGGCCACAAATTCCTCTGCAGGGGGCCAAAACACAGTCCGTCCGGGGGAAAGGCCGTTTCGCTGCGACTTTTGTCCGGCATTTAGAAATTCTTCCGGTCAGCGGCAGTTTCCGTTTCAAAATACGTGCTGTCTGAGCGAAGCGAGTTTCACGTATTTTGAAACAAAAGGGAAACTGCCGCCGGCCGGTTAGAATTTCTTAATGCCGGACAACGGAACAGCGAAACGGCCTTTCCCCCGGACGGACGGGGCTTTGCCACCCCCGCCTACTCGAAGCGCTCGTACGCCTCGATCCGGTATTCGGAAAAAGTTCCCATATTCCGATAAACCGCCATCGCCATATCCAAAAGCGGAAGCAGCGCCACCGCCCCGCTGCCCTCTCCCAGGCACATCCGCCCGTGCAGAACCGCTTCCAGTCCCATTTCCTTAAGAGCCAGCTTTCCCGCGATCTCCGCCGATTCATGGGACGCCAGCATAAAATCCGCCGCTCTTTGGTCCATCCGGTATGCCACCAGCGCCGCGATGGA
This sequence comes from Eubacteriales bacterium, assembly GCA_030524745.1. Lineage (GTDB taxonomy): Bacteria > Bacillota > Clostridia > Lachnospirales > Lachnospiraceae > Gallintestinimicrobium. Next base: position 202,959 of record JAUNGC010000001.1, read on the forward strand.
GGAAATCGCGCCGTCAATCACCACCGGAATGCGGTATTTCATGCCGCCCAAAAACAGTCCCGCCATTCCGGCGATTTCATAGCAGCCGATCTCCGCCAGAATTTCAAAAGGATCCGTCAGATTTTTTTCCAACACCCGGTCCGCTGCCCGCTGTACCGCCCGCACTTTTTTCGCAATGCCCTGCGCCGACAGTCCCGCGCCCTTTCCGGTCACGTCCTTCGCAGGCAGCTTCAGAAGCGCCGCCGCCAGCGCGCTGGTGGGCGTCGTGTTTCCGATCCCCATTTCTCCGGTCGCCAGAATCCGGTAGCCCATCTCTTTTAGCCGTCCCGCCAGTTCTATTCCGGTTTCCAGCGCCTTTTTGCACTGCTGTTTCGTCATCGCGGCTTCCCTTGCAATATTTCCGCATCCGGCTGCAATTTTTCTGTCAATCACTTTTCCCATCGTCAATTCCCGGCAGGGATAGGCTTCGCCATACGTGCCGATATCGATGGTGTACACGTCCGCCCCGGCGGACTTCGCCATAAAATTCACCGAAGAACAGCCCTTCGCAAAATTTTCTGCGACAATCCTGGTCACCCCGCTGTCCGTCTGGGTGACGCCCTCGCATACCACCCCATGATCCCCGCAAAAGATCACCAGCGCCCGTTTCGATAAATCATAGGGGGCCGGGTCCATGGCGATCCGGCTCAGTTTCACCACTTGATCTTCCAAAAGCCCCAGACTGTCTATGGGCTTTGCAATGCTGTCCCAGTATTCTTTGGAAAGCCTTCCGCTCTGATATGTCAACGCCTTCTGCAAAAACGAAAAAATCATGTCCGGATTGCTGTAATAATAAAAATGGGGAAAGCCCGCCGCCAGCGTATCCGTATGGACCATGCAGGAATACGCCTTGTCTGAAAGGGGCTTTTGGGCCCAAAAACCGTCTCCGTTTGCCGTGCAGTCCCAATAATGGAATTCATGTCCCCGGATTCGCTCGCCCCGTCCGCCCAGAACGCCCGGCGTTTGCACCTGCGCTTCCATATAGCCGAACCGGGTCAGCTTTTTCGTCCGAAAGCCCTCTCCTTCCAGCGCGCCCGCCATTTCTCCCACAAAACCGTCCGCGCCCTCCAGCGTTCTTTGCAGATAGAGAAAACCGCCGCATTCCGCCAGACAGGGCAGGCCGCCCTTTACCGCGGCGCGCACCGCAGCGCGCATCTTCTCATTTTTTTCCAGTTCCCGCACATAATTTTCCGGATAGCCGCCTCCCAGCAAAAGCCCGTCGATCTTCTCCGGCAGCGCATCGTCATACAGAGGTGAAAAATACACCAATTCCGCTCCCATCCGGGACAGCAGTTCCAGATTTTCCGTATAATAAAAGGAAAAGGCTTCATCCCTCGCCACCGCAAGCCGCACCGGGCGGGCAAGCACCGGAATCTCCGGGGCCTTTCCGGCGCACTCTGGCGCAGCGTCAGCCAGCGCGATCAGCGCGTCCAGATCCACATGCGCTTCCATCGCATCCGCAATCTGCCCGGCCCATTCTTCAAAATCCTTCAGTTCCGCGGGCGACACAAGCCCCAGATGCCGGGAAGGGACCGCAAGGTCTTTCAGCACGGGCAGAAAGCCCAGCACCGGAACCGAGCATTCCGCTTCGATCAGATTTTTCAGCCGCTCATAATAGGAAGGCGATACCTGATTGAGCAAAACGCCGCAGATGTTGTGATCCGGCCGGTACGCCAGCATTCCTTTTATCAAAGCGGCCAGAGACACGCTGGCCCCCTTCGCGTCCACGATGAGTACCACAGGCGTTTTCGTCACCCGCGCCGCCTCATAGGTGCTGGCCCTTTCCGACTGCCCACCCAGACCGTCATAGAAGCCCATGACGCCTTCCAGCACCGTAATGTCCGCCTTTTTCGCTTTTTGCTCCAACAAATACCTGGCAGTTTCTTCGTCCGTAAAAAAAGTGTCCAGATTTCCGGCTTCGATGCCCAGCACCTGCCGGTGGAACATGGGATCGATATAATCCGGCCCGCATTTCAAAGAAGCCACCCGGAACTTCCGCCGTTTCAGCGCTTCGATCATCCCACAGGTAATCATCGTCTTGCCGCTGCCGCTTTTGGGCGCTGCAAATAAAATTCTGGGCATTTTCTGCTCCATCGGATTCTTCCCTCCATCGATACACATACTTATACTTTCACGCCTGACCGCCAAAACTGATGATAAAGACCGGATTTTGGGCCGTCATCAGATGATAACCGCCAAGGGGACGGCTTTTCGCCACGCTCACCTGCACGACCTCCATATCCCCATACGCCGGAAATTCTTCCCTGATCCGTTCCAGTCCGGACAGCGTTTCCAGCGTCACCGCATTGATCACAAACCGCGCCTTTTCATTTTTCTGCCGGACCGCCCGGATGATCTCCAACAGTCTGCCCAAACTGCCGCCGATAAAGACATGGGTGGGCGCTTCCAGATCTTCCAGACAGTCCGGCGCCCAGCCTTTCACGATTTTCAGAGACTCTGCGGCAAATTTCTTTTGATTCTCCAAAAGAAGCGCGGCCGCCTCTTCTTTTCCTTCTATCCCGTAAACCTGTCCGCACCGGCATAACAGCGCGGCTTCTATGGAGACGGACCCGGTGCCCGCTCCCACGTCGTACACCACCGAATCCTTCTGCAAGCCCAGCTTTGCCAGGGAAAGAACCCGGATTTCCTCCTTCGTCATGGGCGCTTTCCCCCGGACAAAGGCATCGTCTTTGATGCCAAAAGCCGCCCGTTCCTTTTGGGGATCGGGATTTTCAAACAGCGCCACTGAAAGAGAATCAAATTCCCTATCCGAAAAATCCTGCGGCAGGCCGGAAAGGATCGTTTCTTCGGGATAGGAAAGCCGCTCTCCCACAGTGACCCTTACCCTTTCCATGCCCGCTTCCAAAAGCTTTCGGCAGATTTTGGCCACCGTATCCGGTTCTCCCAATAGCGTGCACACCCTTTGATGATACCGGATTTCGGAAAACAGATTTCCGTTTTGTCCGTGACAGCTTATCAGCCGCACCTTCTCCCAGGGCACGCCCAGCCGGTTCAAAAAATACAGCGGCGACGAAATGCCGCAGATCGGATGAAGGTCAAATTCTTCTTCAAACTCCCGCATTCCCTTCGCGCCCGAATAAAAACCGATATCGCCGGAATAAAGAATACAGGCTTTTTGATATTCCGGATGCGCTTTTAAGAAATCACGGATTTCCTCTTTGCGGTAACAGACATAACAGGGTTTGGAAGAATATCCGGGCCAGATTTGGAGCATGCGCTTCGCGCCGATGAGCACGTCGCACTGTTCCAGGCATTCCTGCGCTTCCCGGGTGAGCAACTTTACCTGTCCCGGTCCCATGCCGATCAGGAAAACCTGCTGCCGGGAAATCCGTCCGCCCTGCGGCAAAACGGCGCCATTGCCTTCCGACATCGTTACCGTCTCCCCGCCTTCCTCCGCCGTCGCTCCAAAGGCTTTTTTCACATAATCGACCGCTTCTGAAAGTTCCATCGTCTGTTTGGCCGATTCTGCCGGACGGCCGATCACCACAATACCCGCGCCCGCCCGCAGCGCCGCCTCGCACTTCTCCGGATAGCCGCCTTCTTTGCCGGAATTTTTGGTCACAAGCCAGGAAGCGTTCACCTGCTTTAACATGGCGAGATTCAATTCTTCCGAAAACGGGCCCTGCATGCCGATGAGGTTTTTCCCCTCAAAGCCCAGCCCCTTACATTTTTCCATCACGGAAAGCGTCGGAAGCACTCTGGCAAAGCAACGCTGCCGGTAGCCGGGCAGCTTCGTAAAGGCTTCCAGTTCTTTACTCCCTGTGGTGATGAAAATATTTCCTTCCACCGAAGCAAGATAGCGGACGGCGTCTTCGATGCTCTCCCGGTACACAACCGCGCCTTCGGTTTTTTCCTCCCTGCGCAGCACCCGGATATAGGAAAGTCCCGTATGCAGACAGGCTTCCCTGATATTTTCCGTCACGGCGGCGGCGTAAGGATGGGTGGCGTCCAGACAGCAGTCCGCTCCGACGCTGTCCAGAAACGCTTCCATTTCCTCCCGGTCCATCCGTCCGGCATGGATATGGACATTTTCACAGACCGGAAGCAGACTGGCCCCATATTCCGTCGCCACGCAAATATGCAGTTCCAGACCGGTTCCCGCAAAGGCTTCCGCAATCAGCCGCCCTTCGCAGGTTCCGCCAAACACGATGATTTTTGCCATAAATTTTCTCCCGGCCGCGTACCTTCCGGCCCGTCCTGCGCCGAAATGCCACCCGCCTTTTCTTGAAATCCGTTTTTAACAGCCATCCTTTTTCAACTGATATCCTCTGGGCGTCACCATCTGATCCCCAATTTTTCTGGTTTGGGAATTTCCGATAAAAACGGTGGTGAACATGTCCGTCTCTACGTCCGCAAGCTTTGCCAGCGGCAGGATGGCGCATTGCTCGCCCTCTCTGCCGATATTTTTCACATACCCGCAAACCGTATCCGGCCCCTGATGGCGCAGGACGATGTCACAGGCTCTTTTTAAATAGTCCTTCCGTTTTTTGCTGGACGGATTGTAAAGACAGATCACCAGATCCGCCATGGCCGCGCAGTCCAGCCTTTTTTCAATCAACTCCCAGGGGGTCAGAAGGTCGCTTAAGCTGATGACGGCAAAATCATGGCCCACCGCCGCCCCAAGCAGCGCGCTGCCGGACAAAGCCGCTGTCACGCCTGCCACCGCTCTGACCTCCACATCCGGATAGTCCTCTCCCATTTCCATCAGGATGCCCGCCATGCCGTACACCCCAGCGTCTCCGCTGCATACCACCGCGGTCTTTTTTCCCGCCGCCGCCGCTTCCAGCGCCATCCGACACCGCTCCTGCTCCTGCTTCATGCCCGTTGTGAGATACTCTTTTTCGGGAAAATGAGGGCGGATCAGATCTGCATACACCGTATAGCCCGCAATCACATCACATGTCTGCAGCACCTGCTGCGCTTCCAGGGTCATTTTTTCATAAGCTCCGGGGCCGATCCCCACCACAAACAACTGGTTCAAAATTTCACGCTCGCTTTCTTTTGCGCCAACGCCACCGTCACGCCGTCATAAATCTTTTTTTTGCAGATGAGGGGCATTCCGGCGGCCATAACCGCGCTTCGCTCGCAGACATTGGCCACGCCCGTTACCGACTCCACAAAAGGGGAATCGGAAAAATCTCCCGGCGCCCGCCGCAGTTCTTCCGCCGTCCAGGTCTGAAACAAAAGTCCTCTTTTTTCACAAAAGGAAAGAAGTCCTGCTTCTTCTTTTTTCAAATCGATGCTGGCCACCATGCCCAGCGCCTCCGGACAAATGCCCTCTTCTGTCAGGCAGCTTTCGACGGCGGCCGCTATTTTCTTTTCGGAAGTCCCTTTTTTACAGCCCACGCCTGCCGCCAGTATCCGCGGCACAAGCTGCAGCGTTTCTCCGAATCTTTCCCGATCCGCCCGCTTTAAGGAAACCGCAACGCCCAACGTTTCCTTTGGACTTTCCAAATCCTGCTCCTTTATCAGATGCACTTCCTCCGGCACAGCACCCTCTACAGGAAGCGCGCAATACATCCCGATCTTTTCCCCTTCCAGAATCCGGGCCGACAGCTTCTTTGCCAGCTTCCAGTCCGTCAGATACAGCCCGTTCTTTCTGGCAAACAGATCCACCGCAAACTTTTCCTCCCGGTCCGTGGCCGTGGTGATGACCGGAGCCGCCCCCGTCATGCGGGCCAGCTTTTGGGTCAGTTCGTTTGCGCCGCCCCAATGACCGGACAGCAAAGAAATGCAAAATGCTCCCGCTTCATCCATCACGATGACCGCCGGATCCTTTTGCTTATGCGCAATCCAGGGCGCAATGCTGCGCACGGCGATCCCTGCGGCGCAGATAAAAATGATCGCATCCACGCGGGAAAAATATTCCCCCACGCAATCCGTCAGGCTCTTTTGTTCCGAAATCTCCGGCAGCGCAGCGCATTTCACCCTGCAAATGATTTCCGTTTCCGGCTCTTCTTTCTTCCACTGGCTCTCAAGCCTCTGCATCCGCTCATAAGCGGCCCTGCTGCAGGCGATCAAAAGCGCCCTCATTGTTTTGTCCCTTTCCGGTATTCCGTGGTAAAAGCGGGGTCGTACAGCTTTGATTTCGCATATTCGCCCTCCAGAATCCTTCCCACAATAATCAGCGCGGTTTTACGGATCTGCTCCTTTTCCATCGTTTCCGGAAGTTCATCCAGCGTTGTTCGCACAATTTTTTCCTCCGGCCAGGTCGCCTTATAGACCACGGCCACCGGCGTTTCGGGCGACAGGCCGCCTTCCAGCAGATCCGCCTTCACCTTACGGGCAAGCCCCGACGACAAAAACAGAATCATGGTGGACTGATGCGCCGCCAGCGCCTTTAAGCTTTCCCGTTCGGGAACCGGCGTGCGCCCTTCGGCCCGGGTAATGATGATCGTCTGGGAAACCTCCGGCAGCGTATACTCAGCCCGCAGGGAGGCCGCCGCGCCGCAAAAGGAACTGACGCCCGGACAGACGTCATAAGCGATTTTTTTCCGGTCCAGTTCGTCCATCTGCTCCCGTACCGCTCCGTAAATGGAAGAATCCCCCGTATGCAGCCGCACGGTGGTAAGCCCTTCCCCTTCCGCCTCTTCCATGACCGCTGTCACTTCCTGCAGCGTCATGTATGCGCTGTTATAAATCCGGCAGCCCTCTTTTGCATGCTCCAAAAGCGCCGGATTTACCAGGGAACCGGCATAGATAATGATATCAGCTTGCCCTAACAGTTTCAGTCCCCGGACCGTGATCAGATCCTCCGCCCCCGGCCCGGCTCCCACAAAATGTACCATGTCCCATTCCCCTTTCCTGCCTCTCAATCGGCCTTCGTTAATTCAAACTCACGCAAAAGCGCGTCCGTCCCCGGCGTTTGGCCCAGATATCCGTACTTTTCGGAAAAAAGAACCGCACTACAGCGAATGCTTTTGCCGCCCCTGCGCTGCAGATTTTCCCCGATTTTCTGACAGATGCTTTCCATCACCGCATCCTTCAGCCCCCATCCGTCCAGAAGTTCCAGCATTTCCTCCGTATTGATGCACGCCATGATCCTTTGCGCCATCCGGCGGTCGCCGCCGCAAAGCACGGTGTGAACGGCAAAAATCTCGCATCTGCCGTCCGCCGTTTTGGAATGGGTGTTCATAATGCCCGCCGCCAGCTTCACAAGCTTTCCCACATTTCCCACCAGCAGGAAATTTTTCATGCCATAGGACACCGCCAGATCCAGCGTTTCCCCAATGTAGTTGCTGGACTTGACGCTGCGCCCCAAATCCAGATGCAGATAGCCTGACGCATATTCCTGTCCGTAATTGCCCGGCGTGACGCACAGATTTGTTTCGCCCGTGGCCGCAAGCTGGCGGATTTGGGCTTCTATCGTGTCCACAATCGCCTTTTCGCTCATCGGCTCTAAAATACCGCTGGTTCCCAGAATGGAAATGCCTCCCACGATGCCGAGTCTGGGATTGAAGGTGCGCTCCGCCAGTTCTTCCCCCTTCGGCACGCTGACAAGGATGAGAAGCGGTTCCCGGTACTCCGCCAGCTCGCAGATTTCTCCCACCGCCGCAAAGATCATCTGCCGGGGCACGGTGTTGATCGCCGCCTGCCCGACGCCCTGTTCCAGCCCTTTCTTCGTCACCCTTCCCACGCCTACGCCTCCATCCAGGTACAGCCAGGGAAATTCCGGGCTTTGGAACGCATATCGGGAAACGATACCGTCTGCGGCGTATTGCCCGCCCTCCGGCGCTTTTTCTTCCAAAGTTTCCTTCTGCTCTTTGCCTGTCAGCTTTTCCACGCTGACCACGATCTGCGCCCGGTTGGTCACATCCGGGTCGTCGCCGCTGTCCTTGACGACCATGCAGGACACTTTTTTCGCGGATTCTTCCACCAGTTCTACGGCAACCTCCACCGCAATTTTCTTCGGCGTGTCGATCCGTATGCTGTCTTTTTGTACGCCCAGCAAAAGCTTCGACGCTGCCGCTTTCGCCGCCGCCGCAGAGCAGGTTCCCGTGGTGATTCCCATGCGAAGCTGCTTTTGATTTTTATTCACATAACGCTCCATCAGCGCCCATCCTTTACAACAATTGTGGTGAAATACCCGGCGTTCTCCGGCAGTTCCCCGATATCCGAAAAAATCCGCTGGCTTTCCATGCCGCAATCGGACACCGCGCCGGCCTTCACACAGCCCGCTTTCTGCATGACAGCAAGCGCTTCCTTGACGGCCCCGATCCTGCTGCCCGATTTCATCAAAACCTTCGTTCCTTCCAGCTTTTCCATATCCGCGATGTCATAGCAGCCGGGCAGAATGTGAATCATTTCCTTTCCGTCTCCCAGCGGAAGTTCCAACGCCGCCGCCACGGCGCAAAAGGAAGGAACGCCGTTTATCACCTTCGTCTCAAAGCCCGCCGCCCTGACTCGTCTGTGAATCTCCATGTAGGAACCATAAACAGTGGGATCTCCCAGATTTAAAAAAGCGACGCTCTTTTTCTCCCGCAGCTTTTCTATAATCCTCAGACACCCCTGCTCATATGCCGCATTCAGCCTGTCCGCGTCCGTCGTCATGGGAACCGGCGCTGCCAGCACCGGCTTGTCCGCCATGGAAGGCAGCGCCCCGAGCGCGATCCGGTAAGCCGTACAGGAATCCGCATCCTTCGCCGGAATGCCGATATAATCACAGTCCTCTATCACTTTCAGCGCTTTTAACGTTATGAGCTGGGGATCCCCCGGCCCTACGCCAACCCCATACAAAATTCCTGCCATTTGTTCTTCCTTTCAGACGCCAAAGACGCCGGCCGGCAAGCCATATCCCCCTGCCGGCCGGCGCCTCAATTTCTACGGTAATATCCTGCAACAGTCCGTCCTGCCGCCCTTACGATATTCCCGCATTATCCGATCAATTCTTCATATTTTTCCCGATAGATCGCGCGAAACTGCGGATATTCCCCCAGCCCTTTCACAACTGCGCAGACCGGATATCCCGCCTGCCCGATCTTCGTCACATAGGAATCTTCTTCTCCGGCCATATCGTTGTGCGCATGATCTCCCGCCACCACCATAAAGGGATGCACGATCACCTTTTCTATATTACCACACTTCTCCATAAATCGTAAAGCATCATCCAGATCGGGCCTCGCTTCCACCGATGCAATCCGGACATTCGTAAGTCCCGCCTGCATGAGCGCATCGTTCATCTGCTCATACCGGATATTCGCATCATCCTCCGTCCCATGCCCCATCAGCACATAAAAATTTTCTTCCCGAAAATCCAGCATGTCCCGAAGCACCGCAATTACCCTGCCGCAGTCTTTTTCCTCTCCCAGCACCGGAGTCGCGATTTTCATTTCCCGAAAAGAAGAACGATATTGTTCCAGCGCCCGCACCATTTTATCATATTCCATTCCCGGAATCATATGGGACGGAATCACATAAAGCTTCTCGATTCCTTCCGCTTTTGCCCGCGCAGCAGCCTCCTGCACCGTGTCGATATGCAGTTTTTCCTCTTCCGCCACCTTCTTAATAATCATCCCGCTGGTATAAGCGGCAAAAACCCGGATTCCCCTCCCCGTTTCCTTTAACTCTTCATAAATACGCTCCAGGCTGTTCTCTCTCGCCTCCCGGTAGCTTGTGCCAAAACTGACGAATAAAATTGCTGATCTCATATTTCTCTCCTGTTTTCAAAATGAAACGACCGCAGAATTTACCTTCTATTTATTCAGCGGAAATAAAAAAGTCCGCTCATCTATGCATTCCTGCGGCGATAAGCAGACACCAAAAAAGCCCTTTCAAAAGAGCGTTTTTATAAGTGCCCGTACATCGCAGGTCTTATAATGCCGAATGAAAAGGCAGGTCTTCTGACTTTAGCTTCTTCGCATCCTTTCGTCTTCCCATTTTCACAGTGACCGCCTTTTCGGCCAAAAGAACGCTCCGCATACACAGCGACGGGATCGTCCGGGATTCTCACCCGGTTCCCTATTATCCCAAACCACAGCGCATGGCTGCTTTGGGCACCTTTTCATTTTCAGTTTTTCTCAGTATATCATCCTGTCAGGGAAACTGCAATCCACTAATATGCATAGATCGGTTACTGCACAAGACTCATTTTTCCGCCAATTATAATTCCCTTCGCATCATTCCCGTGCCCAATGTCTTTCGTAACTGCAACCGGCAAATCCTTTCCCGCAAATTTTCTTACAAGCATTTCCATAGTCGGAACACATTTTTCAGCTTCCATTTGCGTAAAGGTTCCCAGCAAAATGCCCGCCGCCTTATCAAAAGCGCCCAACTGCTGCAACTGACACAAGTAGGTTTCCATTTGCGATACCATACCGCTATAACTCTCCAATAATAATATTTTATCCTTCAGATCCGGCATAAATTCTGTCCCGGCAAGCTTCAAAAAGCATCTGATATTACCGCCCACCACAATTCCCTGCATCTCTTTTTGACGGATAAAATGACAATTTATATGAAACAATTCATCTCCATGCCCGATTACGGTGTTGCGAAAATTTGCAATCTGCCGATTCCTGTCTTCATAAATAAGATTCCGGATCTGATACAAAACAGACGCTTTTCCCGTTTTTGTATAGATCGCATTCAGGACCGTCGTCAGATCACTGTATCCCCAAAACAGTTTAGAACTGTTCGCAATGATATCATAATCAAGATATGGCAGAATACCGTTTGCAATATCTCCCCCGGAAATATCAAAGATACCTTTTATCCCGTCGTCCATATAAAAATCCATGAGCGCCTGCGCACGTTCCCTGGCCATACCGCTAAAAACGCCATCTTTTTCATAAATGCACCCGCCAAATACCGGCTGCAGCCCCATGGACACTAAGACCGCTTCCAAAGTCTGAAGTTTCCCGGCATATTCCCTTTTCTGCCCGTTTGAACAACAAACGATTCCTATCTTATCTCCGCGCTCAAGCATGTATCTCTCCTATCAGATGTCTTCTTATAAATCCCGTCAAGTCCCCAAACACTCCAGCAGCCCACACCTGATAAAATAAATTGAGGCTAATACATGAGCAAGTGTTGACTTTCCGCCCCCATTCAGGCCGAAAATCGCTATTCCCCGAATCATTTTTACCCCTCGTCCAATTATCATTTATCACTTTTTTTGCCTATTGAAAGTATCTAAACTTCTTTACCAAAATGTAGTTTATCTACAAAGCTTAAAACTCCTCTCTACAATCAAAAGAGTTTCCTCCACTGTTCTTTGCTCATCGCGCAAAACCACATTAAAACCAGAATTCAAAAACTCATTGTACTTTTCTTGTGAATTTATTCTTTTTAAGCACTCTTTGAAATTTTCTATCGCTTGCTCAGGGTCATCTTCCTTTAACAATAATTTGTACAGAAATTGTTTTTCCTTATCAGGACGGTCAAAAAAACGTTTAACCGAAGTATCCGGATCAGCAAGCATAATCACTACATGATCTTTGTCTGAAATTTGCATTAACACTTCAACAGGAATATTTGTATCCACAAATATTTTTGTGTTTTGTCCTTCTAATTTTTTTAATAGTTCCAGTTCTAAAATTGTACATTCTTTTATACACCCGTTTATCCAGGCTTCGTATTCATCAGGAGTTCTTCTGATAAAGTCACTCCAGTCCTTTAAATCCCGCGTATACGTCAGACAAGGATACTCTTCTCCGCATAAATCGTCAATCAACGTATCATGGTAATTTTCTTCACAGGCAATGCCATTATATTTTTTTGCTAATAATTTAACCATAGTTGATTTCCCGGCATATGCTGTTCCATTTATGAAATAAACATTATTAAATCTCATACCTCATCTTGCAGCTTTCAATTTGTGATTAATTATGATATTTCCTTGCATCTCCTTATATCATCATAGAAGACTTACGCACCAAATCATCAAAAATCATTATGATTTCAATTCTATTTTTCATTATATTACACATTATTCTGTTTGTCACTTGCTTTCGGGCATATGCCCGGGAGGAACGCGCCCATCGGTCATAAGTCACCGCACTATGGGCTTGCCATTTTTTATGCGGCTGTCATTTTTTATGCGGCCCGCCGCCCCTGCCCCGCCCGGCGTTTGGGGACGCGCAGGTATTTGCAGCCATGACTTATATTCAAACCGGTGAAATTCCCCAAAGCGTCAGGACGTTCCTGTGATCCAATGCGCACTGTCTGAGCGGCAAAGCTTCGCTTTGACGCGAGTTTGCGCATTGGATCGCAGTATGGAATGTACTGACGCTTTGGCCGGAATTTCCCGGTTTGAATATCGGAATGGCAAAAATACCTGTGCGCCCCCAAACGCCGGGCGGGGCAGGGGTGGCGGGCCGCATAACCCCCGGCAGACCACACAAAAAAACCGCCGCAAACGTGTTTTTCACTCCGTCTGCAACGGTCTTTTCTTCATACTTTTATCCTGCATTTGAGCAGGTTTTTGCGGTTACGCTACGCACCTTTTGTTCGTTCAGATACCCGCAGGAGCGAAGCCCTGCCTGAATAATGTGGTTCCAGTTTTTCGCAGAAAGCGCGATGACTGTGTTATCATCCAGTTCGATTGTGCAGGCGTTTTCTTCCTCGCTCTCCAGGCCGCATTCTATTTTATACATGTTTTTCCTGCTGATCGCGCCGATTTCTTCCAGCGTGTTAATCATGCGGTAAACAGTAGCGGAACCGATCTTCTCATCCTTCGCATAGGCTTTGTAATAAATTTCCTTGCAGCAGGAGCAGTCCTCTTCCAGTATGATATCCAAAAGCATAAGTCTCTGCTTTGTAATCCTGTAACCTTTTTCTTTCAGTTTCTGAATAACGATTTCCTTCTGCATTGTCAGCCGCAATGTCCTCCGCAATTTTTGCAGTCACCGCCGCATTGCAGCGATTTCCCGTTTTTCTTGTCACGTACCATGCTTCTGATGACCAGACCGACGACGCCGGCCAGAACGAGTAAAACTATCACAGTTCCCATGAAAACACCTCCGTCACCATTATTTGCCACAACCAAACGTTTGCATCACTTAGTTCAATTGTTTTTTGAAAGGCAGAAAACCGCCCGCCGGCTGCCTTCTGCCTTTATCATAAATCATTATTTTGCAGATGCTACTTTTTTCAAATCAACCTTTAATGTCTTGCTCTCCTGGTAAGGTCTGAACAGCAGATAGATGAATCCGATTACCAGCAGGATTGCCACTACCGTACCGATTCCGAAGCCGCCGCCTGTAAACAGATTGCCGAGCTGGAATACGCAGAGGGAAACCACATAAGCCAAAATTGTCTGATAACCGATCGCAAACCAGAACCACTTCGCATTGTTCATCTCTCTCTTAATCGCGCCCATTGCCGCGAAGCAGGGTGCGCAAAGAAGGTTGAATACCAGGAAGGAATATGCTGCAACCGCCGTCATGCTGCCTGCAAGCTGTCCCCAGATTTCCGCGCCGTCTTCCGCAACTTCCGCAAAGCCGAACAGAACGCCGAAGGTGCCGACTACGTTTTCTTTTGCAATCAGACCGGTCACCGCTGCAACCGCCATCTTCCAGTCGCCCCAGCCAAGAGGCGTAAAGATCGGAGCGATCACGCCGCCGATGCTTGCCAGGATGGAGTTGTTCAGATCTTCCACCATGCCGAAGCCATTTTCAAAGCCGAAGCTCATCAGGAACCAGAGAACGATGGTGGACAGCAGAATGATCGTGCCGGCCTTTTTAATGAAGGACCAGCCTCTCTCCCACATGCTGCGAAGCACATTGCCCACGGTAGGCCAATGGTAAGCGGGGAGCTCCATAACGAAGGGAGCGGGATCTCCTGCGAACATCTTTGTTTTCTTTAAAATAATACCGGAGCAGATAATCGCCGCAATTCCTACGAAATATGCGCTGGGTGCTACCCACCATGCGCCGTCAAACAGCGCGCCCGCAATCAGGGCAATGATCGGAAGTTTCGCGCCGCAGGGAATGAAGGTCGTCGTCATGATCGTCATCTTGCGGTCTCTGTCGTTTTCAATCGTTCTGGACGCCATAACGCCGGGAACGCCGCATCCGGTACCGATCAGCATCGGAATGAAGGACTTGCCGGAAAGACCAAACTTTCTGAAAATACGGTCCATGATGAAGGCAACTCTCGCCATATAACCGCACGCTTCCAGGAATGCCAGGAAAATGAACAGCACCAGCATCTGGGGAACAAAGCCCAATACCGCGCCGACGCCCGCTACAATACCGTCAAGGATCAGTCCGGACAGCCAGTCTGCACAGCCGATCGCATTCAGCAGTCCTTCCACCAGAACCGGAATCCCCGGGATTTCCAAACCGAACAAACTCCAGCCTTCGCCGAAGACGCCGTCGTTTGCCCAGTTTGTCGCCCAGTCGCCTACAGTTGTAACGGATACATAATATACCAAAAACATAACTACCGCGAAAATCGGCAGCGCCAGCCAGCGGTTCGTCACGATCCGGTCAATTTTATCGGAGGTAGTCAGTTTTTCTTTGCGGTTCTTCTTGTAACACTCACCGATGATGGAAGAAATGTAGACATATCTCTCGTTTGTGATGATGCTTTCCGTATCATCGTCGAATTTCTCTTCCAGACTCTTGATCTCGGCGGATACATCGGGAACCGCCGTCATCTGACCGGCGATCTTATCGTCTTTTTCCAAAAGCTTAATTGCGAAAAATCTCTTCTGCTCTTCCGGAACGCTGCCTCCCAGCTTTTCTTCAACCCTGCGGATCGCGTCTTCCACTTCAGGCGCGAACTCGTGTACCGGAGCCGCCGCATTTTTCTTCTGCGCGAGCGCTACGGCTTTCTCCGCCGCCTTCTGGATTCCTGTTCCCTTCAGCGCGGAAATTTCCACAACCTCGCAGCCCAGCTTTTTGCTCAGCTTATCCGCATAAATCTTGTCGCCCGTTTTTTCCAGGACGTCGATCATGTTTACGGCCATAACAACCGGAATGCCAAGTTCCATGATCTGTGTGGACAGATACAGGTTTCTTTCAATGTTCGTGCCGTCCACGATGTTGATAATCGCATCCGGTCTCTCTGCAATCAGATAATTTCTCGCCACCACTTCTTCCAGCGTGTAAGGCGACAAAGAATAAATACCCGGTAAGTCCATGATGGTAACATCTTTGTGACCCTTTAACTTACCTTCCTTTTTCTCCACCGTTACGCCGGGCCAGTTGCCAACAAACTGGTTGGAACCTGTCAGCGCATTGAATAATGTTGTTTTTCCGCAGTTCGGGTTACCTGCTAACGCAATTTTAATTGCCATCTCTCATGCTCCTTTTCCCTCTGATAAGAATTTATGTATTGCTTCTATCGGAGATTTGATATGCCTTTCTTAAATTAGAAAAAACTAACCTATGTCCTGAAAAAATTATTCCACTTCGATCATCTCGGCGTCCGCTTTCCGCAGAGACAATTCATATCCCCTTACGGTTACTTCGACCGGATCTCCCAAAGGCGCAACTTTTCTCACGTAAACCGTAACGCCCTTTGTGATGCCCATATCCATAATTCTTCTCTTGACCGGGCCGTCTCCTGTCAGCTTCTTCACCGTAACGGTTTGACCGCAGGCTACTTCCTTCAATGTCTTCATTTTGACTCCTCCTAATAAGAATTTTTCAGACCATTATCCGATTGGCCATATCTTTGCCGATAGCTATCCTGGAATCTTTGATATTTACAATCAGGTTACCACCGGTTTGTGAAACGACAGTTACTATGCCGCCGGTTACAAAACCAAGGTTTTCCAGAAATTTACGGGTCTCTTCTTTCCCGCCAACCCTCTTGATAACGTTAGGTTCTCCTTCCTTCACCATTGATAACGGCATCATTTCATCCTCTTTTCTCTTTTTGATAACTGTTCTCAACTACAGTAGTTAGTATATGCTAACCTTTATCAGTTGTCAAGTACAATTTCTCAATTTTTTATGAAGATATAACGCAAGAAAAATGGCAAAAAGACCGATGCAGAATTTGTCTGTGCATCGGCCTGTTTTATCGATATTTTTATTGTTCCAGATAGTCTTCCAGATTGGATTTGATCACCGTCACCCGGGGACCGTAAATAACCTGTACGCCGTTTCCTTTATGCACCACGCCGGAAGCCCCCGTGCTCTTTAACAGTTCGTCCCTGACCAGTTCCGCTTTATAGACCGTGCAGCGCAGCCTTGTCGCACAGCAATCCACATCGGAAATATTTTCCCTGCCGCCAAGTCCTTTGCAGATTGCTTCCGACAGTTCATCGCCGCCTTCTTCCCCGCCGTTTTTCATGTCCTGCTTTTTGCGCGCTTCCACATCGCTGCGCCGGTACAGTTTCACTTCTTCCGCCTCATCCCGCCCCGGCGTTTTCAAGTCCAGCTTCCTGATCAGGAAGGAAAATAAGAAATAGTAAACCGCAAAGTAGACGACGCCCACGATCACAATCCATATCCAGTTCGTCTTCGCATTCCCCTGTAAAATACCAAATAAAAACAGATCGATAAAGCCGCCCGAAAAAGTCATTCCGACAGCCACCCCAAAGACATGCATGAGCATATAGGCAAAACCGGCAAATATACAATGAATTACATATAATACCGGCGCTACAAACAAAAAGGTAAACTCCAAAGGCTCCGTAATGCCCGTCAGCATCGAAGTGAGCGCCGCAGACAGCAGAAGTCCCGCTACCGCCTGTTTTTTCTCCGGCTTTGCCGCACGGTACATCGCCAGCGCCGCGCCCGGCAGGCCGAAGATCATCAGCGGAAATTTACCAGTCATAAATCTGGTTGCGGAAACTGCAAATTTCTCCACCGCAGGATCGGCCAACTGCGCAAAAAAGATGTTCTGCGCGCCTTCCACCACCGTTCCTGCAATCTCCATCGATCCGCCAAGCGCAGTCTGCCAGAAAGGAAGATAAAACACGTGATGCAAACCGAAAGGAATGAGCGCCCTTTCCATCAGCCCATACAGCCAGGTGCCCAAATATCCGGATTCCAGTACGACTTTTCCCACCGCGTAAATACCATTCTGTATTACCGGCCAGATATAAAACATGAGAATGCCGACTGCCGTATACGCCAATGCGCTGACGATCGGCACAAACCGGGTGCCGCCGAAAAAAGACAGCACCTGCGGAAGTTCAATCCTGTAAAAACGGTTATGAAGCGCCGCCACACCAAGACCGACGATGATACCCCCGAATACGCCCATTTGTAATGAAGTAATCCCCACGACAGAAGCCGTAGCCCCTTCCAGCATGCTTTCTGCGCCGCCGCTGTTTGCAATCATGGCGCTGATGGACGCATGCATGATAAAAAATGCGATTGCCGCAGACAGGGCCGCCACTTCCTTCTCTTTCTTAGCCATACCGATCGCCACTCCCATTGCGAAGATGATCGGCAGATTTTCAAACACAATATTACCCGCGTCGCTCATGACGCGCAGGATATCGTTCACTATGGTTCCCGGACCCATTACGTTCCACAGTCCATAAGTTTTCAGCATGGTTTCATTGGTAAAAGATCCTCCGATTCCCAAAAGCAGACCGGCAACCGGAAGAATTGCGATCGGAAGCATGAACGATCTTCCGACTCGCTGAAGCACAGCAAACACTTTGTCTTTCATAAAACACTCTCCTCTTTTCTTATTATGATACCCGAATGTTTTATGTTTAAAATGTTTTGTGCCGAAAAAAGACGCTAAATATATATAAGTATCAGCTTATAGGGGTCAGAAAACCTGTCCGGTAAAGTTTCTGATTTTTTCTCCACCTGAGTTCCATTGCCGCCTGATAACAGGAAAGCGCTCTGACCGCGGTCGCTTCTTCACTGTATCCATATGCGGTAATGCGCGCGCCCTCTTTTAAACGCGCAATTTCATCGGCGCCGCTTCGTAAAATCCTGTCCAGCTTTTTCTCAAAACCAAAAACCGATTCCTTTGTCAGATATCCGTTTTCCCCGTCCTTCACAATATCTCTCGTCCCGGTTGCATCCACCGCCAGCACAGGCGTTCCCGCCGCCATCGCTTCCAGAGAAACAATTCCCTGCGTCTCCGTAGTGGAAGTGAACAAAAACCAGTCGGCGGCCGCGCAGTAATTTTTTATTTCGCTGTTGGGGACTTTCCCGACAAAGACAATCTCATCTTTTAAGTCAAGCTGCTCCGCGCGCTTTTTCAAGCGCGCGCCTTCCGGGCCTTCGCCCACCAAAGCCAGCCTGAAGTCAGATTTTCCCTGTCCCTTGCGCAAAGACAGACTTTCCAGCAAAAAGTCCAGATTCTTTTCTTTTGCTAGACGCGCTACCGTGCAAAAAAGATACTTTTTATCACCTGCCAGTTCTCCCCGCAAAGCCTGCACTTTCTCTTTATCCGGGTAAAAGCCTTCCGCCAAAATCCCTGTCGGCAAAACCGAAACCGGCGTTTCCACACAAATATCATTCAGATATTCTTTCATGCCGGGCGTCGGAGCGATCACGCCGTCACATTTGGAAGCGAAAGCCCTTATATACGCAGGCATGATGTTTTTCAGCCAGGACATACCCAGATAGTGAAGATACTGCTCGTATCTTGTATGATACGTAAATACCACCGGGACACGGTATTTCTGCGACAGATGAAGCGCCGTCCATCCAATTGCCATCGGATGATGCACGTGAATCACATCAAAATTACCTTCGCAAAAGGCTCTCTCAATGACAGGATCCAGGCTGTCCGGAACCGCCGCTCCATTACACACGCTTTTGACCAGGGAACGATACCTCACCACGCCCTCTTCCATCTCCATATTCTCATAGGTGGGCGCGAACACCACCGTCTCATGCCCCAGATTTCTCAGACTGACAGTCAGCCGCTCAACGGAAACCGGCACCCCCGCAACAAAAGGTTTATAATTGTTTGTCATCATCGCAATCTTCATATCCCATTCCCCTTCTCACATCAAATACTGAAATACCGCATCTCCCAATATATATCCCGCTCCCACAAAAATCAGATTCCAGACCGCGACTCCCAGCGCAGAACTGACTGTGTACTGCCAGAAATTCATTTTCAAAACGCCGGCCGGAATGGATATCAGCGTCCTCACCATCGGAATCAGCTTGCTGACAAAAACTCCAACCGGACCCTTTTTCCGCAGCATATCGAAGTTTTTTTCAATCGCTTCCCTTTGCTTTGGAAATTTTTTCAGATAACGGTTCAGAAAAATTTCTCCGCCTTTATATCCCAGCAGGTACAGAATCCAGCTTCCGATAACCCCCGCGGCAATCGTAATGAGCAGCGCAATGATAAAATGAATTTTCCCATGCGCTGCCCATACGCCTGCCAGCGGCATAATCACCCCTGCCGGAAATCCCGGCAGATTCATATATTCCAGCAGTACGATCACAAAAATGGCGACCGCGCCGTATTGCGTAAAATATTGCATCAAAACATCCAGACTCATGGTGTGTTCCTCCTGCTTTTTCGTTTTTATATAGTGTAGGGAATAAAAATGAAAATGACGGGTAGAGATTTTGGAAGAATTTCTAAAGAAGTGGAAAAAATTTAAAAAAGCAGCATCCGGGCCGGTTGCTCAGACGCTGCTTCTTACCTGGCTTATTTATTTGTCTGTGATCTCCGCATGGAACTCCTGGAGCGATTTCACCGGAAGCTTCCCGTCCCGTTTTGCGGAACGGATACCTTCCACCGTTGCCTTTGCGGCAGCCATTGTCGTAATATAAGAAATCTTGTTCTTGATCGCCGCTTTGCGAATGTAACTGTCATCCACCGCGCCTTTCTTACCGATCGGAGTGTTGACGATCAACTGAATCTTACCGTTGGTAATCATATCCAGAATATTCGGACGTCCCTCATTGATCTTGGCCACCTTCAGGGCCGGAATGCCGGCCGACTCGATCAGATCACAGGTTCTGCCCGTCGCCATAACGGTAAAGCCGCATGCGTGGAAGCCTTTTGCCACATCCACCACTTCCGCTTTGTCGCGGTCATTTACGGAAATCAGCACGCATCCCGACGTCGGAAGGGGACTCTTGGTCGCTTCCTCAGCTTTGTAGAAAGCGTCTCCAAAATCGGCGGACAATCCCAGAACTTCGCCCGTGGAGCGCATTTCAGGTCCGAGAATCGGATCCACCTCAGGGAACATATTGAACGGGAACACCGCTTCTTTTACGCCGTAGTGCGCGAACTTCTTTTCCTTTAACTCCGGTACAGGGCTTGTGTGTCCGGTAAACGGCATGGTAATGATGTCGGTCGCAATCTGCACCATGTTGATGCCGCATACCTTGGAAACGAGCGGCACTGTTCTGGATGCGCGGGGATTCGCTTCAATCACGAATACCTTGCCATCCTCAATCGCATACTGCATATTCATCAGGCCGACCACGTGCATCTCGCTCGCAATCTTTCTGGTATAATCTTTGATCGTATCGATCTGCTTCTCCGTCAGTCCTCTGGGAGGAATGATGCACGCGGAGTCGCCGGAATGCACGCCTGCCAGTTCGATATGCTCCATGACGGAAGGTACAAATACATGCTCGCCGTCGCTGATCGCATCCGCCTCGCACTCCGTCGCATGATGGAGAAATCTGTCGATCAGAATCGGTCTGTCGGGCGTTACGCCGACCGCCTGCTGCATATAGAATGTCAGCGCTTCATCATCATAAACGACCTCCATGCCGCGGCCGCCCAGCACGTAGGAAGGGCGAACCATTACCGGATAGCCGATCTCATGCGCCACTTTCAGCGCTTCTTCGGTATTGACGGCCATGCCCGCTTCCGGCATCGGAATCTCAAGCTTCGCCATCATCTCACGGAACAGATCGCGGTCCTCCGCCAGATCGATCGTCTCCGGCGTGGTCCCCAGAATATTAACGCCGTATTTTTTCAGGTCAGCCGCCAGATTGAGCGGAGTCTGTCCGCCGAACTGCGCGATCACACCGACCGGTTTCTCCTTCTCATAAATTGCCAGAACGTCTTCCAGCGTCAGAGGTTCAAAGTAAAGCTTGTCCGATGTATCGTAGTCGGTGGAAACCGTCTCCGGATTGCAGTTTACAATAATCGTGGAGAATCCCAGCTTGCGCAGCGCCTTAGCCGCATGCACGCAGCAGTAGTCAAACTCGATACCCTGGCCGATTCTGTTCGGTCCTCCGCCCAGAATCATAACCTTAGGCTTGGAATCGTCCACAGGACTTTCGTCCTTCATATGATAGCTGGAATAGTAGTAAGCGGAATCCTGCGTGCCGCTGACATGAACGCCTTCCCACGCTTCCACAATGCCATTGGCAACTCTTTCATTGCGGATATCCTCTTCCGCTACGCCGAGTATTTCGCTTAAGTATTTATCCGAAAATCCATCCAGCTTCGCCTGTCTTAAATCTTCCACGGAAGGGAGTTTTCCCGCATATTTTGCAACGAGCGCTTCTTCCTCTTCCACCAGTTCTTTCATCTGCTCGATGAAGTAAGTCTTCACCTTTGTCAGATTATAGATTTCTTCCACGGACGCGCCTTTTCTGAGCGCTTCATACATGATAAAATGCCGTTCGCTGGACGGCGTCGCCAGCATATTGAGCAGTTCTTTCTTCGTCTTTTGGTCAAAATCCTTCACATGACCAAGACCATAGCGGCTCTTTTCCAGAGAACGGATCGACTTCTGGAACGCCTCCTTATAGGTCTTGCCGATACTCATAACTTCACCGACCGCGCGCATCTGGGTTCCCAGCTTATCTTCCACGCCCTTGAACTTCTCAAACGCCCATCTCGCAAATTTAATCACCACATATTCGCCGTCCGGCACATATTTATCCAGCGTGCCGTATTTGCCGCAGGGAATTTCATCCAGCGTCAGGCCGCTTGCCAGCATTGCGGAAACGAGCGCAATCGGGAAACCGGTGGCTTTACTTGCAAGCGCGGAGGAACGGGAGGTTCTCGGATTGATTTCAATGACAACGATACGGCCGGAAACCGGATCGTGCGCGAACTGGACGTTCGTACCGCCGATCACCTGAATCGCATCCACAATCCTGTAAGCCTGATCCTGCAGCTTCTTCTGAATGTCTTCCGAAATGGTCAGCATCGGTGCAGAACAGAAGGAATCTCCTGTATGTACGCCGACCGGATCGATGTTCTCAATGAAGCAGACCGTAATCATGTTGCCCTTCGCATCACGCACCACTTCCAGTTCCAGTTCTTCCCATCCAAGGATGGATTCCTCTACAAGAACCTGCCCTACCAGACTCGCCTGCAGGCCTCTCGCACAGACAGTCTTCAATTCTTCCTTATTATATACAAGGCCGCCGCCCGCGCCGCCCATCGTATAAGCCGGGCGCAGCACAACGGGATAACCAAGTTGATCCGCAATATTCAATGCTTCCTCTACAGAGTAAGCGACGTCGCTTCTGGCCATCTCCACGCCGAGCGAATTCATCGTATTCTTAAACTCAATGCGGTCTTCTCCGCGTTCAATCGCATCCACCTGAACGCCGATTACCTTAACGCCATACTTGTCCAGAATACCCGCCGACTGCAATTCAGAACACAGATTCAGGCCGGACTGCCCGCCCAGGTTCGGAAGTAATGCATCCGGACGCTCCTTATCAATAATCTGCTCCAGACGCTCCACGTTTAAAGGTTCGATATACGTGGTATCCGCCGTACCGGGATCCGTCATAATAGTTGCCGGATTAGAATTTACCAGCACGATCTCATAGCCGAGATTCTTTAAAGCCTTGCATGCCTGCGTGCCGGAATAATCGAATTCACATGCCTGTCCAATGATAATCGGTCCCGAACCGATAATCAATACTTTATGAATGTCTTCTCTTTTCATAAAATCCACCCATCTGTCCTTTCTTCTTTAATTCCCCAAATATCCATGGTTATTCTAGCACACTTTATTTGCAACAGCAAGTCCGCTTTAATTGAAGCCGAAAAATTTCTGGCAGATCTTATAGCCTTCCACAGAGATCCAGCGTCCGGCCCTGCCGGGAAGATTCATACAGTTTCCCAGAAGACCATAGCGGAGTTTTCTGTAGAGCGTCCTGTCCTTCTGTTTAATATAATTTAAAAGTTCTTTCTTCTTTTCCAGTGCTTCCTCCGTGCCGGAACGTATCAGCAGGATGGAAGAAATCGTCGTGATGATATCCAGATAGCTGAGCATATATTTGCCCATCTTCTTATCGGCAAGATTCTTTCTCTTTTCAGCCATATAGTCCACCATCAGCTTATTCACCTTAATCTGCTGATCGATCCGTCCGATCATGACTTTCTCATTGACGGACTGATCCGCACGGCCGATATAATAGCGGTAAAAATTCACATCCAGATAATACATGGTGCGCACGTAAGGCAGCGGTTCAAACACATAAATATTGTCCACATAGAAAGTATGCTCCGGAAGCTTAAGTCCGCATTCGCGCAGCAGTTTTGTGCGG
The DNA here is from genome assembly GCA_030524745.1 of Eubacteriales bacterium. Classification (GTDB taxonomy): domain Bacteria; phylum Bacillota; class Clostridia; order Lachnospirales; family Lachnospiraceae; genus Gallintestinimicrobium. The sequence goes on from JAUNGC010000001.1 coordinate 226,391, forward strand.
TAGATCACGGAATGCATCAATATATACTGCCCCTTATGGAAATGCCCTACTTCGTCCCATCCAAACAGCTTTTCCTGCGGCAATACATGTCTGTAACGCATCACTTTCTTTCTTCTTTCGCCTTCCTTTTCATAGACGAAATTGCTGATAAACATATCCAGCGTCTGTCCGCCTCCTGCCAGTTCCCGCAGTTTTTCAAGAATCGCCTGGTAAGCTTCGTCCTTCACCCAGTCGTCGCTGTCCACAACCTTAAAGAAAAGACCGGAAGCGTTTCTGATACCGGTATTTACGGCCGCGCCGTGTCCGCCGTTTTCCTGATGGATCGCCTTAACGATTGTCGGGTATTTCGCCGCATACTCCTCAGCGATCTCTGCCGTCCTGTCTTTGGAGCCGTCGTTGACAACCAGAATTTCCACATCTTCCCCGCCTTTTAACAGGGATTCGATGCAGTTTGCCATATAGTCCTGTGAATTGTAACAGGGAATTGCAACAGAAAGCAATTTCATATCTTTTTCCTCTCTATCCTATGTTTTTATCGACATTTTTTATCTTTTCGCTGCCCGTCCGGATATTCAGATATTGCGTATAGACGGCAAAAGCGGAAGGAATCGGATATTTCTCCTCCGTTTCCTCAGGTTCCACAAATAAAAGCCTTTTATCCTTCTTCATCGGTTCCAGTTCGTCCACCAGCACGCTAAAGCCCGTCATATGCCATTCCTTATGGGTAAAAATATGTTTGGACGGCGGCAGCTTTTCAATGCGCACCGCGTGTACGCCCTGTTCTTTCAGCCATGCGAGCACCTCTTCCCGGTCCGCATGTCCTTCCATGGACGGGAATTCATATAAACCTGCCAGCAATCCGTTGGCAGGACGTTTCCGGATCGCCACACAATGGATGTCCCGAATCACAAGAATCGTCCGCTTCTCTATTTTCCGCGGCTTCTTGGCGCTCTTTTTGGGATACTGGGTCTGCGTCCGGGTTAAATTCGCTCTGCAAAGGCTCTCCCACGGACATTCCGTACATTTCGGCGCGCCGTTTGGCAGGCAGACCATTGCGCCGAGTTCCATAAGCGCCTGATTGAAATCACCCGGTCGTTCCTTCGGCATTACAGGCAGCAGTTCTTCCTCCACCTTCTTTTTTACCGCAGGATTTAAAATATCCCGGTCGTCGGCCAGCAATCTGGAAATGACCCTCAGCACATTGCCGTCCACAGCCGGAACCAGCTGTCCAAACGCAATGGAAGCGATCGCTCCCGCCGTGTAACTGCCGATTCCCTGCAGCTTCACCAGCGAATCATAATCGGAAGGTATCTGACCGTTGTATTCTTCCATTATCTGCCTGGCGGCCTTCTGCAAATTCCGGGCGCGGCTGTAATATCCCAAGCCTTCCCACAGCTTCAGCAAAGCGTCTTCTGAAACCGACGCCAGCGCCTCCACATCCGGAAGCCGCTCCATAAACCGCTGGAAATACGGCTTTACCGCTTCTACTCTGGTCTGCTGCAGCATGATCTCTGAAATCCAGACGCGATACGGCGTCGGTTCCTCTCTCCAGGGAAGCTTGCGCCTGCTGCCATCATACCACGCAAGCAGGGGAGACGCAATGCAATTCAGCGCCGCCTGCCTTTGATCCAGCATTACCGGCACCGGATCAGCCAGCTTCATGCTGTTTAAGGTGACCAGGCAATCATACGCCAGAATCCGGACGCCCGCCTGCTGCGCGCGCAGCAGCGCGTCTGCAAACTCCGGCTGCGCCTGTCTGTTGGGTGTAAAGCCGTTGATTCCTTTCATCTGAATGACAAACAGCACATAGCTTTCGTAACCCGCCCGTTGCGCTTCGATCAATTCTTCCACATGCTTCACCGCCCGGACGGAAGGCGCATCCGGAAACAGCGCCATTCCCTGCTGCTCCAGCGTCACGCCTTTTACTTCTATAAAAATCTTTTCGGAGCCAGTCTCCACATAAAAATCAAATCTGGAATTGCCATAGGTGGTCTCCGGCCGCACCAATTTCACATCTTTAAAATATTCCCCGGATTCCAGCCATTCCCTCACCGCCTTATTGGGCGCATTGGAATCCATGTTCACAATCACATCGCCCTTTTTCACCGCGATCAGATCATACGCGGTTTTACGCTCCTTTACAGAACTCTTCTCCAGGTAAACTTCGGCTCCCTCCGCGAGCAGTTCCCGGCAGCGGCCTGTGTTCTTGACATGTACGGTCTCTTCCCGTATCTTACCGTCTTCCTGTATTTCCACCTGGGCAATGAAGCGGTTTGGCCGCTTCAGAAATCTGCCCCGGCTGATATTTTCATATTCCATTCATCCTGCCTTTCTTCTGATCGGCACCCGCGCAGCCGTCACCACTTCCGCCGCCTTGCCGGTATGAATCTCCTGATCGTCAAAAAAGATGTGTGCGCCAAACGCCGCCAGAATATCCCTCTTGGATATTCCCCCCAGAAAGAAAGATTCATCAATCCGGACGTTCCATGCCCGCAGAGTGCGCACCACCCTCTCATGCGCCGGAGCGCAGCGGGAGGTCACAAGCGCCGTCCTGATCGGAACCTCGTTTCCGGAAAATTCCTTTTGCAAAGCCGCTATCGTTTTTAAAAAGCGCGCAAACGGGCCTTCCCCAAGCGGACTCGCAGCTTTTTTTCTCTCATTTTCCTCAAAAGCTTCCAGACCTTCTCTTTTATAAATCTCTTCCGACTCATCGGAAAACAGCACGGCGTCTCCGTCAAACGCAATTCTGATCTGACCGATTGAGGAATCAGCATCATACCTGCACTGTCCGTCCACGCAGATGATTCCCGCCGCAATTCCGCTGTCCACCGCCTGCTGTACGTCCTCCTCATTGGCCGATAAAAACAGATCCGTCTTAAATGCACTCAGATAAGGAGTCAGCGGACTCCCGCCGGAAAATACCGCCCGCGTAATATGCAGGCCATAATAAGCGATAGACCTGAAAAAACGCACGGATGTATCCGCATTATTATGGGACATGATGACCACTTCCACCCGCTCTTTCTCACCCGGCAGATCGTTGATGGCAAGCAGAGCCTTCACCAGAGTAAATCCCGGACCGGGTTTCAGAATCTCTTCCTCATGTTCTATCTGATACTGGCAGTAAGCTTCCAGTCCCTGCTGCTCAAAAATATTGTTTTCAAACGTTAAATCAAAAAGCGTTCTCGTGGATACGCCAACCACCAGCCTGCTGTCCAGATCACATTTCATACCTTTTTCCTCCTTCATCAGAGAGAAACCACATACCGGATAAGGCGCAGTCAAAGCTGTGAAGAGGAAGGCAAAGCGTCAGCGCAATCTGTTGCACTCGTATTTTTCCAGCATCAGAAGACAATTCTTCAAAGTTTCATATTGTTCTTCCAGCGTATCCCCTGACAATTCCAGATCCAGCGACACTGCGATCGTGTTGAGCATGGACTCATCCGTCCTGCCTGCAAGAGAAGCATAAATTTCCAGCTTCTTCTCATAACTGTCCGCTTCCAGAAAAGCGAGCAGACGCGGGTTCAGTTCAAATTCTTCTTCCGGCCGGCTCTCTGCCTCTTTCGCCGGACTATCTGCCTGCGGCTCCGATGTAAGCCGCTGTGCTGACGCTATCTTATCCGTTCTGTTTCCCCCATCTGCAGGGCTTCCCGGTAAAGCGCCTCCGACTGCGGGCACCAGCGTGAAACGGTATTCCGCCTTCACGTCCGGATATTTGTCATGATCCACTTTACTTACAAACATATCAAGCGGTCTTGCGAACACCTTAAAATCTCCGTACAACGCCTGATATACCACAAGCTGTTCTCCGTCTTCCGTATGCTCCGCCAATGTCACGATACGGTATAGATTTCCCTTAAAATGTTGATAAATTTCTCCCGGTTCGGGCATCTTATTCATACCAGGGCCTCCTGATTCTTTTTTCTATGCCTTAGTATACTCCCAAACCATAAAACTGTCATGTCCTAATTTTGGCAGTCCCCGAACTCCCGGAAATGTTTTGTTTTGCTCGCGGTCAGCCGCATGTTCTGCGACAGACTAAGCGGTAAACGACAGCACAAAAACGCACGTATCCGGTTCAAACCCACATTCCTCCAGCGCTTTGAATAAATTTTCCCGCTCCTCATTTTTCAGAAAGGAATAACTCTTATGATGCACCTGAAGTTTATAAATCCGCGTGCCGTCTTCTTCCCTTACATGGGTGAGCATCACACCCGCATGAATAAGTCCCGCTTCATCCAGAAGCGTCCGTACTTCCTTAATATATTCTGATTCCAATTCTATGTAGCGCTGTTCATTCACATACACATGATCCCTGGGCTGGCACATCGCCACGCCTCCCATGCTGCATCCGGTCACCAGCATCAGCGCAATCGTAAACAGTACAAATCTAATATTTTTTCTCATAATCCATCAGTCCTTTCTCATCTGTATTTTTCCTGTCTAAATTAATTATGACATTTACAGAGTCCAATAAAACGGACTGTATGAAAAAAATAAAAAAAATTTTGCATCCATTCTACGATGCCGATTCGCAGCAATCGTGCCGGCAAAAAACGCGAAACACAAAAAAATCCGAGAGCCAGAAACTGTCAAAAATCCAGTCCATGCTCTCGGAATCCCCTTGTTTTCTATCCTTTAGAAGAGAATACTTTCCATATTCAGCACATTCTTCCTTCAAGACGCACGTTTACGACAAAATATCATACCGGCTATCGATACTGCCGCAGAAGAAATAAACACGAACAGCCAGAACGCAGCGTTTGTTTCATCTCCGGTCCTCGCTCCGACTCCCTGTGTAGCAGTTCCGGTTCCGTCAGTTTCCCCGTTTTCTGCCCCGGTTCCCTGACTATTTCCGTCTGCCCCCGATTTTGGCGCAGCAGTTTCTCCCGGAGCCGGTGTGGGAGACGGCGTATCAGGCGTCACGGTACCTGTGCTTTCTGCAAGCACGTAATAGTAACGGCCGTCCGCTTGGAATATGATCTTGCCATTCGCAGTTTCTGAAGCCAATTCCGTCACCGTTGCATCCTTATTCAGCGAAAAGACAGCCGGAGTCTCCATGGATTCCGGCAGCAAAATGCCGACCGTCACCCCGTCTGCTAAAAGCCTGGTTCCGTCTTTCTTTAAAAAATAGATCTCATAAGGTACAATGTTGCTTCCCTTTCCTTTCATACATGCAGAAAACCATTCCCAGGCGTCTTTGTCATGATCTGTCACCGGATATACGACCAGGGTCAGACCGTCTTCCGGAATGCCGTCAACCGTAATCACCGTTTTGTCCGGCAAAGAGATCCGGCTCTCTCCGTTTTCAACCGGAGCCGTAAAGTAGTCCGTTTCTCCTGCAATATAAGTAGCATAGAAACCGAAGGTCGTCTGCTTTTCTTCCTCCAGCGTATCATTGCCGGCACTGCATACCATGCAGGAATAGCCCGTCAGTATACATATCAGAAAAAACATAGCCATCCTTTTCATTGCGATTCTCCTTCTCTGATCGTCGTATTCAGTGTAACTGCCCCGGCACTGTGGTAAGTCTCCGGTTCATATGCCATGATCTTCAATCTGACCGGTTCTCCATCCGCTATGTCAGAAGTGATCGGAACGGATTTCACATATTCGCCCGGTTTCAAAAGCCCGCTCTCCCCGATAACCGCGCCTTTTTCATTCAGAATGCGCAGCTTCAGCCAGACATCATAGTCTTCGGAGTTGGTAAAATATACCTCTGCAGTATCGCCGTCTGCAATCACATTGCCGCAGACGTATGCTTTAAATCCCATTCCCTCCTGATAAATCTCCGACCATCCCAACTCATCCGGTACATCCGGCGTTCCACTGACAGCCTCCGATTCAAAGGGCGGCGGCGTAAAGACGGAGTTTCGGCTGTTTTTATTACAACGTACCAGTACCGCCGTCATGACCGCCAGAGAAATCACACATACAATAGCAGCTATAATCAAGCCCGCTTTCTTTGTCATGTTCGGAATCTCCCCCGTATTGTTTTTCCGTTGCGTAACTCTTTTATCCATCATCTGTCAAATTCGCCTCAAATAGTGCGGTTTGGGACAAATTTCACAGATGATCTGCACGAGCATTTCTGCCCGTACAGACATCTGCGTAATATAATCATTCTTTGTATAAAATCAGTCAAATACCTTCACTCTTAACAGCGGATTATCTTCATCTCGTAAATCCAATGTAACACGAACTTTCTTTCCGGCAACATCAGATATGTTGAAACCAACTGTGCCTTGTCCCGTACTCACTTTGGTTAAGCCATAAGTACCTTCTTCTGTAATTGTGCTCCCACTGATAATGTAACGAGTTGTTGCAGTCGAATAGTTTCCGGTAGTCTGATCGTATATGTAAAAAATGCTTCCCCAAAAAGTACCAGTGCACTCTTGCTCAAAAACATATACGTTCTCCTCTGCAGTAGTTTTAAAGAATCCTGAAACATTACCATTTCCATTTGACTTATACTGCGAATTCACACCAATAAAATCTGTAATTGTCACCGTCACTTTTCCTATCTCTGTTTTTGTAGTTGCTGTATCGGAAAGGGCTCCGTTCAAGGATAAAGTAGCCGTACCGCTTGGACCGCTGCCTGCTGTAGTTCCTTCTGCTGTTTTTAGATCAATTTTAGCCTGGTCGAATTTTCCGCTAATGTTGCTATCTATCTGTTCATAGGACAAAGTTGCTGTGATTTCAGTATTTGAGTTATTTGTTACCGTAATTTTATCAGCGTTTTCTTCACAACTCCATGTGGATGTTCCAACCGTTTCCACATACTTAAGCGTTTCCGGATTCCATGTCAGCGTTTTGCCTGAATCATAAGTATACTCTAAGCTTCCCCACTCTACATCTACCGAATACACGATTGCCGGATCCGGCTCTTCCTCGTTATAGGTCGCCAGAATCTCCGCCGTATTATTCCCCGGCGTCGGCTCGGCTGCGCTGGCATATACCATATTTCCCGCAGAAAGCACAAATACCAAAGTCGCTGCTACTATTTTTTTCATTTTCATGGCGTTACCTCCTCTGCATCAGCAATGGTGACAGTTATGCTGCCGATCTTCGTCTTATTTGCATCTTTATTTGTCAACTCGCCGCTCAAAGAAATCGTAGTTTCTGCCTTCGCTTCCGTTCCCGGAATTTCTGTCGTTGCGTTTACAGACGCATCGGCAAGCGGCAGGTTCGCGTCTGCAGGCTCCGCCTTGATCCCGCTGTAATCATTCGTGCCGTCATTGACCATTTCCGTTGTAATCATTGCAGTCAGCGCCTTATTTGACCGGCTGGTCACGGTAATCTTATTCGCCCCGTCTTCATTCGTCCAGCCAATCGCCTCCCCCACTTCTTCCTTATAAGTATGGGTAGCAGGGTCCCATGTTTTCGTAGTAGGCGCTGCCTGATACGTAAATTCCATGCTTCCCCAGCTAATCCCCACTGAATATACCGTCGGCGCCTCTGCGTCCAGACCATAAACAGCGTATACAGGATGGCTTTCCGCCCCTCCGTTTGAAGTTATCGTACCTGCAAATGCCGTTGCGCCCCAGGACATTGCCAGTGCTGCGGACAGTCCTGCGCATAATAACTTTTTCTTCATCGTTTCCATTCCTTTCTTTATTTTTTAGCGTAGCCATTCGGCGTTTTTGCCGCCTGCATGTGCTGCATGAAACCTTCTTTTTCAGAAGTTTGTTTCCTTATTCTGTGACTGTGATCTCTACGCCCTCAATGCTTCCGTTAAGGACGGATCGCTCCGCCGTTTCCGGGTCGTAATACAGGACGTTATATCTTCCTGTGTATTGTCCTGCCGATAACTTTGCCGCGTCCTTAAGCAGATCCAGTTTTTCCAGCTTGTAGCCCGGAGACAGGGTTCCCGACTGTGCGATCACAGTCTCTGTTTTGTCATCCCCGACAAGGACAATCTGCAGTACAATATCATTCACCGATTTTGAGGGATTTTGGAACATCAGGCTTGCCGTATTGTCGGAAAGCGAAATCTGAACCGTCTTCTGGTAGATCATGCTGACTCCTCCGCCTCCTTTGGGCACCTCCATTTTTTCCCCGGAGTCTCCCCCGATTAACTCTGCATATTCTTCCGCCTGCCGGGGCGCATAATCCGGTGTCAGTTCAGGGCCTGTGTCCCGGAAAAACAATATCCATACCGTCACGCCCGCCGCAAGAAAAGCGATCAGCAGCAACAGCGCGGTCAGAATCTTCGTCCTGTTATTCCGGGACTTCTTTTTTACTGACTGTCTTCCCATATTTTCTCACCCCCCCTCACTCTGCAAGCGTCCAGGCCACGTTTCCAATGACCTCGCTGCTCATTCCCGAATCGGGTTCCCCGGAAAGTGAAAGATATACTTCCGCAATACCGCCTGCGGCAACCAACAACTCCTGTACCGGCTTTCCTTCCCGATCCGTAAAGCTTCCGGTTATATTCCGGTATGATTCGGACGGCTGATAGGACAATATCACTGTCAAATCCTCCGTTCCGGTATTTTTCAGGACTATTTTTCCTTCTCCGTCTTCATAAATCCAATGGCCGGACGTCCCGTCTTCATAGCTGTGCGTCTCAGGATTCCACCTGCCTTTTGTACCAGGCTGATATACCGCATTTCCTCCGTTCATTTCCATCACGAGCGTTTTCTGCCGCGCAGCCTTTCCAAGTTCTTCCGACTGCGCTTCGGTATCAGACTCCTCCGGCGCCATGAAAAACACAATCGCATAGGCTCCAAAGGTATTGCCTTCAAAGGTAATGGTATCTAAAGCGGGATCTGTGTCCTCACAGACCGCCGCCTGCCCGTCTCTTACACAGACAAGTTCTACACTCTGCGCCGCTTCCGGAAGGCCGGATATTTTCAGAATCATCCTCAATTTCTCTGCACTTTCTGTAATTTCCATGGGCGCTTCCTTGTCCCTGTACTTTTTCAGACGCAGCGCAAAATATTGCTGTACTTCATATCCGTTCTGCACCGCCCACTGCGATAGCGCTTCTTTTTCCGTCTCCAATAAGTCGCGCTCTTCCGCCGTGAGTTTCTGCTCTTCCTCTTTTTCTTCTTCCGGCTTCAGAAGGTTCTCCACAGTATCTGCATAGACAAGAACATTTTCCTGCCCGCCCCGGCAAATCTCCTCTTCCAAAAACAGGGAACGGGCAAACGTCTCCTGACCGTCCTCAAGCTTCAGTTCGTTTTCTCCAAGAGATGATTTCACAGATAAACGGATATCCATTTCCTGCAAAGGCGCCGATGCTTCTTCCGTTGTCTTCAGGGAATCCTCCTCAGACGTCCCGCCCGATATATCTGCCGAGTTCCCGGAAATCGATTTTCCGCTCGGATCGCCGGACGGCTCCTGCGCGTTTGCGCTTCCGCTTTCTTCCTTCGGCGTTTCTGCGGGCAGGATCTCTTCCTGTTGATCCGGCAGTTCCGCGAAAGTCTGCTTCTCCGGATTCTCTAAAACCGTTTCTCCTGCCTGCTCTTCCAAAACATCCGCTGCCGATTCCGTCATCTGTTTTTCCGTTCCTATGACCATTTTCTCCTCTGCGCTAAAAGTCTCATTTTCCCCGGCAGACACATTCAGTCCCGTTTGAATCACAAGTATTCCTGCAAAGGTCAATGCCGCGGCAGCCGGGTATCTTCTCTTTCTTTTCCCTCTGGTTTCCTGTTTCATTCCGCATTCCTCCACGATTACTCTATTTGTCCTGATCGCTTCTTTTCGTCAGCCTCAATCTATATCAATTTCCATTTTGCTGCGTCTGTGTTCATTTGCCGCATCCATCACAATATCTTTTTTTAAACACAAAAACCGCCGGAAGCCAGGCGGCAATCTGCCTCCCGACCTCTGGCGGTTTCCTCATAATTTCTTTCAATAGATACCACAAAAAGACAGAACGTCAGCCTCTGCTCTGCTCTGCTCTGCTCGCAGATTATCCCTTCTTTTCATCCTGGTGTCAACCTAAAATGTATCCATAAAAAATGGACGCATATCCCATCTAAAATCTCACCTTCCGGACGCCGCTTTTCATATTCCTTATACGGCATCCCTGTAAAGCGGGTACGAATTCTTTAACTGCCCGCGTGCCAGCATATCACCCTGTCTGCGCGGCTGCAATAACTCGTTGTTCTATTATACCAGGCAACCCCTCGAAAAGCCACTACTCAACCGGGTAGTCTGCTGGATTTTTTGATGCTTTTGATAATTTTTTGTAAAAAACAAATAATTTATTACTCCATTTCATTATACTTTTTGTTTTATTTGCACATTCTTTCCAGAACTACTTATCTGAAAACTTGTTGGCAAAATAAGCAATCCTTCATCCGGGGCTTGAAACACTAATGATAGCGAACCGGCCATCGGATTTCTTTCCATCCAATGGCCGGCCTGAAAAACAACTCACTAATCAATCGCTTTACTATCTCCAAACATAACTGCAATAATCTGACAGCTATTTTCTTCCCGTTCTACGGATATTCTTCCCCGATATTGCTTAACCGTTTGTTCAATAGCCGTCAAATCCGCTTCCGGTTCGGCGCTTACAAATTTCTCCCCATTTGCTGTTCCTTCCGTTTTCTTCTCTCCGCGTTTACAGGAATAACATACCCTCATAGCCAGAATATCTCTTTCACACTCCACATCCACATCGATGCGGCGGTTTTCGGCGTCGCCGTTATCACAAGCATCCAATGAATAATCCAACAGATTTCTTAAAACAACGGTAAGATCACATGCACGAACCGGAATCCCGTCCGGCAGTTTCACATTTGCTCCAAAATCGATATTGGCTTTCCGCGCTCTGTCAGAAGCATCGTCTATCAGGGAATCCACAATGATATTGCCATCGTATATCTTTTCCATTCTGCGCAAATCCGCTTCCCGTATCAGACATCGGATATATGCTTTTGCCCGCACAATCTCGTCTTTCCGAAGCAGTTCATACACGTTGACCAGATGCGCCCTCATGTTATCCTGCATTTCCAGATAATTATCTTCTTTCTGGCGTGCATACCGGCAACACAGTTCCAACTCCTCCTCATATAACCTGTTTACTCGCATCTCAAGATCCGATATGTTTTCCTGTGAAATTTTCATCTTTCCCCTCATTCCGCCGCATCAGCGGCATTTCTATTCATAATATATGGAATGTATATCTTTTGTATTTTCCCTGATTCCGCATGCCGCATGAAAAAAGCGTCTATCCTTTCCTGGCAGAATCATTTGGCATCAGGCCGCTGTATGTTACAATATATTTATGTTTCTATGACATCCCGATACGCACACATATATAACTATATTTGTAGTTTATTTCTCCGAAATGAATGCGGCTTCACAACGCGCGGCCGCATTCGTAATCGTTAATAAATCATGAAAAATCATTCAATCTACATCACATCAATAGACATAGTGTGCTGTTCCAGTAATATTCATAGACGAACCCGTCATATTTTCCACAAAAGCAGTATAGCTGCCGTCCTCGGGAATTGAGAACTTACCATCCAAATTCCCCGTTCCTTCCACATAATATATCGTATTGGTAGTGCGGTTCTTTATTCCTATCCGATAAGTGATACTGCTGTCCGAACAATTAGCGGAAATTGTAATCGAATCTCCCACGACCATATTATGATAGCCGTACACCATTCTCGTATTCGCCTTAATCGTACCGTCCAGAATTACACTCTTAGAGCGCGCTGCGGGGCCGCCTGTCAGATCTATTTCTTCCACATCCGGATCTGCAATTCCCTGCAGGATTTCCCCGGAATCCTCTACATTCGCAGTATTTTCCTTATCCACTACCGCTTCCGCAACCTTTATCTCATCTTCCTGTGCCTTCACGGCCTGCGCGGAAGCAGTTCCCGCGGGAATCAGCGACATTGCTATCAGTCCGAGACAGCTTAACGCCACCTTCCATTTTGTCGGTCTGCTCACATTTCCCATTTTTGCCATTGTTTCAATCCTCCTTATCACAGCTTTCTCCGATTCGCACAATGCGATCGATGACATATTGGAAAAATTATTATCTGCAAGTCCGGCAAGAAAATATCCGTATTCCTTTTGCGTAAAATACGGATTATTCCTGCTGGACTTAAGATCACATACCACTTCTTCCTGATAGACCAATTGCTTCGACAGGAAATATGTCAGCGGATTATACCACTGAATCCAGACTGCCAGAACGCCGACCTTTCTCCAAAACAGGTCATGGCTCTTAATATGATTCATCTCATGTTCCAGAACCATGCGCAACTGCTTCTCTGTATAATTTTCATAGGGCAATACAATTTTCGGATTCAGGCATCCCGACGTCACAGGCGATACCAGCAGATCATTCTGAAATACTTTCACGCCGGGTAAAGCAAATTTCAATTTATACTCTTCAATCAAGGAAATCCACTCCGGATCTTCCACATCAACATTGCCTCTCCATATACAGGCAAGTTTATACTGCTTTACCGCCATATTCCCAATTCCGGTTATGACGCCAGTCAGCCAGACCGCCCCAATTCCCAGACAAAATTTGTTGATAAACAAAGATGTGTCTGTCAGAAACGATCCCGCCATTCTCCATTCATTGTTGGCATACTCAAGTCTTGACAAACACAAAATGCCGAAAAGGATCGGCGCACAATATAAAACCATTACTACTTTCTGCCACGCCAGGAACAGAAAAGGATTCATTTTCCCATACACGCGATGAAATATCTGCACTGCGGCATAAGCCGTTGTTCCTGTCAGCCCTACAGTAATCAGGCAGAATAAAAACAATCTAATCCATACCATCCAGCAATCTCCTGATGCGCTGCTTCTCTTCATCGGACAGTTCGCGCACCTCCGCAAATGAAGCCACCAGAGAATCAATCTTTCCATCGCTCCAGAAATCGACGCACTTTGCGATTTCCCTTTTCCCATACTCATCCTCTGTTATCTGCGGATAATAATAAAACGACCGCCCCTTGCGCTGCATATCCAGATATCCTTTTTTCACAATCCTGCTCAAAAAAGTGGAAACTGTCTGCGTTTTCCAGTTTTTCTGATAAATTCGATTGATTTCGGAAACAATTTCCTGTATAGACAAAATTTCATCACTTCCCCAGATCACTTTCATGACCAGAAGTTCACAACTGGTTAATTCTTCCTGCATATTTTCCTCTATTCAACTACTTTTGCAATCATTTAAGGTTGTAGTTAAATTAACACAATACTGTTGTTAAGTCAACTTTCTTCTATATTTATAACTATATATTATATATTTTTAAGTTATAGTTATCTGTCATTCCTTTTTAGTGTCGTCGCAATTAAATTGAATATGAGGTGACGAAATGAGCAAAAATAAGCAGCACGAAAATATTCCCTTTGAGAATATTGATGACCTGATCGACATTGGACTTCACATTGCCTATTATAGAAACAAGAAAAACATGAGGCAGAAAGACCTGGCCGCAGCGGTCGGCGTTTCTCAGGCATATATTTCAAGGATTGAATCGCGCAACGAGGCAATCTCTTTTTCCATGAACCTCTTTATTTCCATATGCCGCGCGCTCAATGTAAGGCCGGTCGACATGTTCCGCCCTTTACCTTAAATCATCTCCATGCAAAATGATGGCGATACGCCATGACGGCGGACACAGGCTGCGATCAGCCCTGCCGCCCAGATAACAGAATAATGTCATAACAAATTCAAATTCCAGGATGAGATCATTATACCCCACGCCTGTTGCAAAGTCCAGCTATTTTCACCGTACTTCGCCCGAAAAAGCATCAAAATGCAACTGGCTGAAAAACGTAACACAGAAAAAAATCTTCGTAACCGGTCGGATAGTTTAAACTTATCAAACCCGTCACGAAGATTTTTTGATTCCGGCGTCCGACCGCCATTCACAAGGCCCGGACCGCCGCCGCTATATACACAATCATAATCGCCAAAAAGACGCCCAGATGTTTTCTGACCTTCTCCTTCATTCTCGCCACCCGCGCCTTAAAGCAGGTTTCCGTAACGCCCAGCTTCTTCGATATTTCATTTGCAGTGTAGCCGTACTCATAATAATATCGAAGCAAGTCTAATTCCTCGCCTGATAAAACGCTTTTCAGAGAAAGCATTGTTTCCGCCAAAGCATAGCAATTCTTTATGTCTTCCTTTTCCGTCAGAACGTCCAGCACTTCCAGATCGTCAATATACAGATTTCTCCTTTTAACCTTCCATTTCATCAGTTTATGCTTCGCAACCAGCATCAAAAAAGCCGGAATATTCGGATGCTCTCTTACATAATCCCATCTTTCATATGCCACCCAGAATACTTCCTGCAACAAATCCTCCGCCTCAAACCTGTCATAACCGACTGTTCTGCAAATATAAGTATATACGCGATTGCAATTTTTCCCGTACATCTCTTCAAACGTTTCATATGTTTCTTTCATCGGATATTTTTCCTCTCTTTTGCAGACATTTTCGAAAATGGTTCGCCGTCTTGCTTCGGTTCGTTGTCTTGCTTCATTTTATCATAAGCCTTCCCGAAAAACTTCCGAACTTTTCTGCGAATGTTTGTAAACATTCCATAATGGCAAATTTGGTATTATACTATTTTTACGCGGCAAAAGCGTTGGAACTACCTGCTGTGTCCTCCGCCTCCATGGGAGACGCCGCCGCTGGAAATGTGATGGCCGCCTCCTCCACTGCTTCGGCCTCCGCCTCCGCCGCCGTTACTCACCTCGCGTTTCCGCTTTACTACAGTCTTTCGCAGGAAAAGATCCTCCTTTTTCTTCATTCTGACCGCCCCTTCCGGCGCCAGATAAGTATTTTCATCCACAGTTTTCCGATTGGAATAGTCTGCCAGATGCATACACAGGAAGAAAACCGTCAAAATGCCGGACGTCAGGATCACCGCCCAGACCGGGATATGGATTCCGTCCTTCATCTCCCGGGTAAAAATCTCCACATACTTCCTGTATGCTCCATACGGATCCTCATCCACATTCTCCAACGCGTCATTCAGCAGCGAGTCTATCATATCGCTGGAAAAACGTTCCTCAACTCTTCCACAGGTACTCAGCCAGGAATAGATCCTTCCGTCCGCCTCTCTGTACCAGTTGTCCAGAAGAAGCACGCCGTCGCCATGTACCCTGTTAAATCCGAAATTATTCTCATCGTAAAAATTATCGGCATATACCATGACATATTCGGATGTATAAAGGGGACCGAGTTGATCCTCATAGCGCTCCGCATACTCCTTCAGAGATTCATTCAGCGTAACCAGCACGATATCGCAGCCCGTTTCCAGTTCCGATTTTGCAATCAGTTTCCGCAGTTGTTCCTCTTCTGCATCGGTCAGTACATCCGCATAGTCAAACACGCGCTCTGCAGTGGCGCAGTCCTGATTCGTGCGCACATATGCGCCGTCCGAATTTTTCATGTTCAAAATGATCAAAACTACCGCCAGGATCACGATTATGATGAAATAAATTCTGAAATAGAAGAAAAATTTTTTGAGACTCATCTTTTCGTCACCTCTCCAGAATTGCCCGAATCAACATCAGAATTGTCGTCACACAGGCAAAAAATGTACCGCTGTAAGCCAGCGCGCGCAATCCGGACAGCGGCATTTTTCCCACCACTTTTCCCGTCTGCCCATTCACAAAAAAGTCGTAATCTTTGTCCCGATACCGGTAGCGATACCACCAGACCGGCAGCAGCGCATAATCTTCCACTCTGTTTTTCAGATAAATATTTCCTTCCAGCGGAGTCAGCGTAGCGTATTCGTTCATCGTTCTGTGCAACATAACCTTCGCATCCGCCCTGACTTTTTCATTTGCCCTGTCGCCCAACTCCTCCGCCGGCTGATTATAGACCTCTGCCAGAAATCCCGACATATATTCCGGATTAAAGTCTGTCAATTCCTCATACTGATATGGCTCCATCAAATCCATAATCTTATCATTCATCGCAATGGACGCATCCACGGGAAGCTTTTCAAAATCAGCTTCCATCTCCCGGATCACCTGATAATAGGAAGTCTCCGTATATTCCGTATCGCCACTGACCCATACTCTTTTTTTCGTTCCGGTCCCGTTATATCTGCAGTCAGCCGTCATATCATAGAGCCAGAAAGGCACATAACTTCCTTCCATCTTTTCCAGCGAAGCCTCTGAAAGAAAGGTCTCCGGCATAAACAGCCGGGAACCGCATTTTTTCATTATTTTTTCCACCGCGTCTTTTTTCCCAAGACGAAAGGGCAGAATGAAGCGTGGCTGATACTCCTTTTCAATCCTTTCTTCAAATATATTATAATGCCCGCAGTATTCACATTTCACCGCGGAACGGTAATCGCCCGCGTCGACGGGAGCGCCGCAGTTTTGGCAGACTTCCATTCCCCGGCATTCCTCCCTCAGATGCGTCCCGATTCCGTCGCAATAAGGACAATGCATTTTCCTCAGCCCCGGATCGTAAACAACATTTCCGCCGCAGCTTTGACATTTATAAATCATGATCCTCTCTCCTTGTTATGCAAATTGACTCTCTGCTATATTGTAACGGAATTATATGCAGGTTTCCAGCACATTTTCCTTCCGAAGGGAGATTGATATAAACAGGAACTGTACAACCAAAAACAGCATGGTTTACTTTCTCAGCAAATAAACCACACTGTTTTCATTCCTCTTCGCGGCTTCTTACCATTTCCGGCGAGTCCGTTTCCTTCTCATTTTCTTTACTTTTTCTGACATTCCATTTCAATCTGAGACTGTTCAAGTCGTTCTAACACAACGTGAAAAGTCTTACGATTGACCTCGTTGAGATTTTTATACCGCAAAATGAGATCATAATTTCTGTCCAGTTCCTCATTCATCCTCATCTGTCCGGCAAGATTTCTCTTCACATCCGATAGCCCTAAAAGATAATCCGTTGTCACATCAAAGTATCGTGCGACACGCACCAGCATGTCGGGTGCTATCTCGACCTGACCATTCTCAATCTTGCTTATGGTTTGCTGTGTTGTATTCAGAGCGATGCCGAGCGCGACCTGATGAAGCCCGCGCGACTTTCGCAATTCACGTATTCGTTCTCCTACCATTTTCGAGCCCATCCTTACTCTATATGGTACTCGAAAATCCGCGCTTCTATACTCTGATTTTTACATTTCAATTATTCCTAATTTTAGTATTCATATTCCGTTATGATGTTTTATACAAAATGCCATTCCACAGTCTTTGCTTCCTCCGGCACCGGCGGCGCGAGTTTTGCCAGCATTCGCTCAATTGCAGCCTGCGGTACTTCTTCTGTCCGGCTTTCATTTCTTTTCATCTGCTCGTTCCACTCCGTTTCCAGATATACGATCCGCACGCCCGCGCCGTACCGTTCAAACAGGCTGATCTGCTTCTGCCTGATATCCGGCGTAATGTTCGTTGCATTCCATATAAACGGCCGCTTTTTTCTCAAATACATTTTTGCCCGTTCCCGCGCCAGTTCAATCACGGACCCCTGCGGGTCTGTCGGTTTGATGCGCAGTTCTTTCCGGATTTCATCCAGGGATATTATCGGAACAAACGGCGCGTGGTTCTGAATCCAGGTATCCTTTCCGGTCCCCGGAAGCCCTGCCATCAGAATCACTTCCCCCCAGGTATCGTCATATAGACGCTGATCCGGTAAGACATTTCTGCCGGCAAGACAGGCTCTTTTTGTATAATCGTCCAGAAAAGGATAAGGGCCGTCAAAACAGCCCGCATCTTCCGCGAACATCCTGCACAATTCTATCTTTCCCAAAGATTCTTCCATGTCCGGGGCAATTCTGCCTTTTATATCCGCTTCCGCCAGGATACAAAGCAATTTCCACGAAAATCCTTTTGCCAGTTCTCCGACGGATGCAGCCTTCCTCGCTCTTTGCCCGGGGTCTTCCTGATCCGGCAAATGAATCGGCAGCATGTGATACCGGATCAGCGCGCAAACCGCTTCCCGAAGTTGCATATTCTCTTCCGTTCCGCACAGACCGCATTCTTTCCACAAAAATTCTCTCGCCATGAGACTTCCCGCCGCACTATGATGCGGGGAAGTCCATCCGCCCTCTTCCATCCTGGTGGTTCTGATTTTTCCGATATCATGCAGCAGCGCCGCAAGAAACAGGATGATCCGTTCCCGTTCGGAGCAAGTGCAAAAAGCGGCGTTTTTTATCAGTTCCTCGCATACCATCACCGTATGCGCATATACGTCCCCTTCTCCATGATAAGCCGGATTCTGCGGCGTTTTCTTCATATCGGCAAAAAAACGTCCCACAGGCAGCGCTTCCAGTGCGTCCCATTCAATCGTAAAAACCCCGGAAGATGGTATGATATTTTTAATATTGGGAATAAAATTGATCAAACCGCACTCCCTTCGCGCCCTTTTTAACCGGGTCTATATTTCTTTTCCGAAAAGCCTTTCTACCGGAACAGCCAGCCGGTTTGGAATAATCGGCCTGTCAATCCAGTGCGTCTCCGAGAAGTCCACGCACTGCAAAAAAGCTGCGCGGACAAATTTCATGCGGTCAACCACACGCCCTTCTTCCTCAACCTTGATGTAAAGGCCCTCCATCCATCCGGAAAGTTCTGTTTCGTTACAACTCCGTTCGGCATCCAATCCCAGTTTTACCGCGGAATCGTACAGGTTTTCCCGCTGATTGCCTGTCACAAACTTTGACTGTCCGAGAAGCCCAAGCATTTCTTCCTTCTGATAAACGCCCTCTCCCAGCACCGGAACGGATACGACCGGCAGCTTTTTCGTCAGCTTTCTCCGGGACGGCGTATCAAGGAAAATTCCCGTTTCCCGGTCCAGTATATCAAACTCCAGAAAATAGTGCGGAAGCGCATCATAATACACCGTATGTTTCGCATACATCCATTCGCCGTACATGATATAT
This sequence comes from Eubacteriales bacterium, assembly GCA_030524745.1. Lineage (GTDB taxonomy): Bacteria > Bacillota > Clostridia > Lachnospirales > Lachnospiraceae > Gallintestinimicrobium. The sequence continues at coordinate 245,263 of JAUNGC010000001.1, forward strand.
CTGCTTCCCAGAACTTCGTAAAACGCCTCCTTATGAACAGTCGCCCACTGTTTCATCAGATTAAAATGGCGCTCCCTGTATCCGCCCGTCAGATAATGTCCCCGGCTTTGCAGCAGCAATTCTCCGTTTTCCCCAAAAGAAACGGCGGAGTTTGCCCCGTCGCATTTTTCCTCTATTACCAGATGCTTCCCTGCAATTGCTTCAAACGGAATCTGGCTCAGATCCTCGTCCCCCGGCTGCAGACGCGAGCCTTCGATATGCGGGGTGCGGGGATATTTCCGTATTTCAAATTGATTCATCCTTTTTCATTTCTCCCATCGACTGCAGCAACCAGAAACAAATGCCCCTCCACGCCATCGAAATGCAGCCTTGTGCATCCGGCCGCTTCAAACATCCCCGTAAGTTTTTCCTTTGTCAGCAGATGAATGTGCTCCGGGTTGTTATCCGGCTTTGACGGCACGGAAACCACCACGTATTGTTTTGCCATACGCACTGCGGCCGCAACCGCCGTTTCCGCTTCCGGGATGTGTTCCAGCACTTCAAGCAGCGTCACTACATCAAAAGAATCGTCCGGAAACGGCTGGTCACAGATGTTTTTCTGTTGTGCATGTAACTGTGTAAAGCCTCCTGCCGCCAGTTCCTGCAAAAAGGTAACTCTTTTTTCCAGAAGATCCAATGCAGTCACCTGTACCCAGGGAAATTCCTTCACAAAAGGAATCAGAAATACGCCGCGGCCGCTCCCTGCATCCAGCATGGTTTCAAACTGCAGGGAGCGCAGAAAACCGATCGTTCTGCGCACTCTGGGCATTGTCTGCGTGCCGGACTTAAACGGGTAGAGTTTTAATTGCGCTTCCTGTCCGGCAGCGACGATCCTCTGCATTTTTCCGTCGTCAAGTTCCCCGATTTCTTTTTCCAGCAATTCTTCCGGCAGGTTCGGAATACCGGTTCTTTTTGCATGGCCCCGAATCCAGGCCGCGGCTGTTTTCACATCGTAATATTCTGTCAGATCATTCATAAAATCACTCTTTTCTAAATGCCCCATTTTCCCCTCCTGAGTCATCTATACTTTGACGGATGTCTGATAAATATACTGTAACACAATCCGTTCGTTTCATCAATTACAAAGACCCCGGCGTGCAAACCGCGCACACCGGGGATCGTCCTCTTTTGCAACTATTTTTATCAGTCTTTGCAGCCGTTCTTTACTTTCCGCTGTCGCCGTAGTTCGCCAGCACGCGCGCGCTGGGATCGTCCACGTTGCAGCCTTCCCATTCCTTGTTGGGCATCCAGAAGTCGGGAATCATTTTCGCCTGCCCCGGATAATACTTTTCAAAAATTTCCCTGTAAAGCAGGCTTTCCTTGGTGAAAGGCTGTGCGTAGTCATACTTTTTGCGCAGCGTTTCAAACTCTTCGTCCGTATAGAAAGCGTTCGCGTATTCTTTTAAATCGTCCACCATGCTGTGTCCCACCGCGTCGGAGAACGCCGCCTTTTCACGCCACAAAATGTTTTCGGGCAGAATGCCGTCATCCTCAAAAGCCTTGCGCAGCAGATATTTTCCTTTTCCGTAGGTGTTCATCTTCTTTGCCGGATCGATGGACATGACATAGCGCACAAAATCCAGATCGCCGAAGGGCACGCGCGCTTCCAGGCTGTTTGCGCCCAGGCATCTGTCCGCGCGCAGCACGTCGTAGCAATATAATTCACGGATTCTCTTTGCCGCCTCTTCCTGGAACGCCGCCGCGCTGGGCGCGAAATCCGTATATTTATAGCCGAACAGTTCGTCGGAAATTTCGCCGGTCAGAAGAACCTTTATATCCGTCGTCTCGTTGATCGCCTTACATACCAGATACATGCCCATGCTGGCGCGGATCGTCGTGATATCGTAAGTCGCCAGCGCCTCAATGACAGTCTCCAGATATTCCAGCACCTGTTCTTTCGTCATGATGACTTCCGTATGATCGGCGCCGATGAAATCCGCCGCTTCCTTCGCATATTTTAAATCGATGGCGTCAATATCCATGCCGATCGCAAAGGTTTTGATGGGTTTCTTCAGAATGTTCGCTGCAATCGCGCACACAAGGCTGGAATCCAGACCGCCGGAGAGCAGAAATCCCAGCGGCGCGTCTGCGTCCAGACGTTTTCTGACGCCTTCCACAAGCTTATCATGTATGTTCTTTGTAATCGTATCCAGATCGCTGTGCACATAGCCATGCACAGTCGCAATATCCTCATATCTGATGAAGTCGCCGTCGTAATAATAGTATCCGGGCGGGAACGGACGTATTTCATCCACCCAGCCTGCAAGGCTCTTTGCTTCGCTGGCAAATGCGATCTTTCCGGTTGCGGAATAGCCGTAAAACAGCGGACGGATGCCGATTGGATCTCTGGCCGCCAGCAGCTTCTTACTCTTACCGTCATAGATCACGCACGCATATTCCGCATCCAGATGGGAAAACATTTCCAGTCCGTATTCCGCATACAGCGGCAGCAGGACTTCACAGTCCGAACCGCTCTTAAAAACGTAGCCCCGCTCTTCCAGTTCCTTTTTGATCGTGCGGAATCCGTAGATTTCGCCGTTGCATACCACCCAGCTTCCATCCCGGAAAAAAGGCTGCATGCCGTCCGGCGTCAGTCCCATGATCGCCAGTCTGGCAAATCCCATCAGGCCGAATTCCGTTTCCTCAACCTGCAGCGCGTCGGGCCCGCGCATTTGAGTTTTCTTCAGGTAGCCTTCCATCTTTTCCTTACTGATGTCTTTTCCCGCGTAACACATGATTGAACACATAAACAATCCCTCCGAATAAAAAATTAAGCAGCCATTTGTCCCAATGAAAATAGGACGAATAGCTGCTATTATCCGCGGTGCCACCTAACTTGCCGCACGCCCTTGTGCGACCCCTTTTTCGCGTTCTCATGAAACGCTATCCCAATAACGTGGGACTCCGGCTCCCTTACTCGGAAATCGCAATACAAACCAAACCTTCCCTGTCATCAATCCTGTGACGCTCCGGTTCCGGTCTGTGAACTCTCCCCTTTTGGTTCGCAGCTCGGAAGTGTTCTTTCATACATCCGCTGTACGGGACTCCCACCGACGCCCGCTCTCTGAACCAACTGCATGCATTACTTTTCTTCGTCATCGCTTTTAACTGTTTAACACGATATCACATCAACTTCAAGTTGTCAAGACGCGATTTTAAACTGTAATTCCTTTATGATGATCTTTCCCGCTTCCGTTTCCAGCCGCACCGCGGCTTCTCCTGTTTCAAAACCGGCCACAGCCAGAGGCACGGTCACCTCCCGCATCCCGCTTTCCACCAAAATCCTTTGTTTTTCTCCGTCTCTTAAGCCCGCCAGTAAAACCGCGTCTTCCTCCGCCTCCAAAGAAATCGTCAGACAGAGTTTTCCGGTCATGCTTTTCTCATAATGGAAACGATAGCAGGCGAATTCTCCTTTCTTCAGGACCAGCGCCAGTCTGTCCCATCCGCAGTCAAATGCAAACTCCTGCTCCTTTTTCGGGTACAACTCGCAGATTTCCATTCCGGCGCCCTTGCGGTAAAGCGCGCCGCTTTCAGAACGTTCCCGCGTTTCGGCTCCCGCATCCGAAGCTTTGGCGGCAGCTTTTTGGGCATGATAAGAGATTCCCTCGCCGGGATATTCGTCAAAATCCACACCGCATACGGTAAAGGGCGGCTTGCGGAACACGTGGTTCGTGATTTCGGGATGGTGTTCGCAGTTTTCATAAAGCACATTTTCCAGATACTCATCCAAAATCTTCTGTGCCCGCGCAAAGCCGGGATGCGGCCCTCTGTCCAGATACCGCAGAATTTCCTCATAACCTTCGGGTCTGCGGATGGAACAGGGGGAATTGGTGCAGTCCATCTTTTTCCAGGGCCAGATATTATAGCCGATTCCCATGGATTCCGCCAGCGGATAAAGCGCCGCGTACCAGGTATTCTTATTTTCTCCCGTCTCTCCCATCCACAGCGGCACGTTCAGTCTGTCCGCAGCTTCCACATAACGGGCCAGGCATTCGGTATCCGGCGGCTCCGCATAACGGTGGAAATGCAGCACCATATTATCGTCATATTTTTTATGGAAAATCCGCACATCCGTGGCCCAGTGAGGTCCTTCCAGCGTAACGATATGAACCTGGTCCACCCTGCGGATTCTCTCAATGGCCTCTTCGTAAAACAGTTCCAGTTTGGGAATCAGCCAGTCAAAATCGCCGTTTCCCGCCGTCGGAGGTATGACCGGCTCATTTAACAGATCATAGCCGCCCACCACGGCCCGGTCATGATAACGCTGCGCCAGCTTTTCCCAAAGCGCCAGCCCTTTTTCCCAGCAGTCCCGGTCAAGAAACAATCTGGGGACATTGTCCACGGAGTCGTCGATGTTTGATCCTGTCTGCCCGCCGGGCGCGCCATGCAGATCCAGAAACGCATAGATCCCCGCCTCTTCACACCACAAAAGGCATCTGTCCAGAAGCCGGAAGCCTTCCTCTTTCCAGACAATACCCGGTCCGTCCTCCATAAAGTGCCGGTAACTGAATGGAATCCTTACGGAATTATACCCCAGTTGCTTCATTGCAAAAATATCTTCCCGGCGCACATAGTTTTCCCGGTATTTTTTCCAGAAGCGATCCGCATATTCCTTTCCGGTCAATTCCTCCACGCACTTTTCGATCCGCGCCGGACGGTCGAACCGTTCTCCGGTCGCTTTCCACATATAGCCTTCCTGCAGAAGCCAGTTGCCCAGCCCCCAGCCGGTAAGCAGAATTTCCTGCCCGCCGCTGTCCACAATCTGTTTTCCCTGTACCTTTAAAAATTTCATCTCTTATCCTTTCACTGCGCCAATCGCAATTCCTTTTACCAGATATTTCTGCAAAAACGGATAGACCACCAGCACCGGCAAAATTCCCATGACCGCAATCGCCATCTTGATGCCCGTGGAAGGGAGTTGGCTGGTATCGATGCTCATTCCCTGGCTCGCGCTGCTCATCAGAAACTGCGTATCCAAAAGCATCCTGTTCAAAAGCACCTGTATGCTGTAAAGCTTATCTTTGTTAATATAATACAGACCGTTCATCCAGTCGTTCCAGTATCCCAGCCCCACCAGCAGCGCCAGCGTGGACAGGATCGGCTTCGACATGGGCAGTATGATTCTGACCAGAATTCTGCTTTCACCGGCTCCATCGATCTTCGCCGCGTCAATCACTTCCTCCGGGATATTTCCCGTCAGATATGTCCTCATCATGATAACATTAAACGCGCTCATGAGCAAGTTCGGCACGATCAGCGCCCACAGCGTATTCTTAATATGGAAGGTCTGCGTCCACATGATATAACTGGGGACCAGCCCTCCGTTAAACAGCATCGTAAAAAACAAAAAGAAAGCAATGATATTTCTCCCCGGAAGATCTTTGCGGGAGATCGGATAGGCAAAAAGCGTCGTCAGCGTCAGATTCGCCACCGTTCCCACAACAGTCACCAGCGCCGAAAGTCCGTATCCCCGGATCACCTGGGTGGAATCCAGCAAAATATAACGGTATGCCGAAAAATCAATTTGGGAAGGAATAAAGGAATAGCCGTTCCGGATCAGCGCGTGTTCCTGCGTAATAGACGAGGAAAACAGAAAAACCAGCGGCAATATGCAAAAAGCGCACAGGAAAACCATTACAATATTCGCCCATATCTGAAAAGTTTTTTTGCTCTCTACCATTTTTTCCTCCTAAAAAAGCGCGCTCTGAGAATCTTTCTTCCGCACGATCCAGTTTGCCGCCACCACCAGCACGAATCCCACCAGCGACTGATACACTCCCGCCGCCGCAGACATTCCGATATTGCTGTTTTCCATCAATCCCCTGTATACATATGTATCGATGGTGTTGGTCACGTCAATCAAAGGGCCGCTGTTCATTGGCACCTGATAAAACAGTCCAAAATCGGAGTAAAAAATCTTGGAAACGGCCATCAGCGTGAGAATGATGATGGTCGGCGCCAGAGAAGGCAGCGTGATATAGCGGATTCTCTGCCATCTTCCCGCTCCGTCCACTACAGCCGCTTCATAATAGGAAGAATCAATTCCCATCAGCGTTGCATAATACAGCACACAGTTATAGCCGATATTTTTCCACAGATTGACCAAAACCAGAATGAGCGGCCACCAGGTCGGATCGGAATACCAGGAAATTTTATCCGTTCCCAGATTCTGCAGCACATGATTGACATATCCGAACTCCGTGCTTAAAAAGCCGTATACAATGTAGCTGACCACCACGATCGACACCAAAAAAGGCAGCAGAATCAAAGTCTGATACGTCTTTTTGGCCCGCTCCGCCCTGATTTCCGAAAGCAGTATCGCCACCGTAACGGCTGCCAGCGTGCCCAACGCGATAAACACCAGATTATAACAAATCGTATTGCGGGTAATCGTCCACGCGTCTTTTGTCTTGAAAAGAAAAGCAAAGTTTTTCAGTCCGTTCCAGTCGCTGCCGAAAATTCCCTTTCGGTAGTTATATTTTTTGAAAGCGACCACAATGCCCGCCATCGGCATGTAGTTATTGATAATCAGGTAAATTCCGCCCGGCAGCAGCATCAGATACAGCGGAAGATATCTTTTCCATCTCTTTTTTTTATTCACCGCCATTCCCTCCTGTCAGACTGTATGGAACAGAAGGGTGTAAATTTTACACCCTTCCGTCTCCCTGTCCGAATTGTACCGCTTTACTGCTCCGCCGCCCATGCGTCCAACTGGGACTGTTTTTCCGCTATGATCGTTTCAACCCCGGCGTCCTTGAGTTCCTGAATCATCTTCGGAAGCGCCTCTTCGGGATTTAAAGAACCGCATTCCATCGCATCCTTATATTTTGCCGTCACATTGTTACATGCGGTAATTTCATTTAATACATCAGAGTTGTCCCACATAAAACCAAAGGCTCTGCTCAGTTTTGCGCTTTCGTTGAATTCTTTCGTCTGTGTCCAGATATCCGGACCATCCGCTTCCCAGGGAATGCTGATCAGTTCATTCGGCCAAATCCATGCGACGCTGGAATAAGTCGTATTGGAAGCATCCACTCCTTCCGGATAAGTGAGCACTCCCGCTTCTTCATCCACCAGGTAATGCTCTCCCTCGATACCGTTAATCAGAAGGTTGCTCAGTTCAGGATTGCTGCGCATTTCATTGAGAACCTGCATTGCGCGTTCCGGCTGTTCGCTGTTGTGCGCAATATACCATGTATTCATGCCGGTGGTGGAAGTGCGGTGAGGCTCCACAAGTTCGATAACGGTGATATCCACGCCAACCTTTCTCGTCCACTCGTTTTCAATGCCCGGCTTTGTGTTGCAGAAATAGCTGAAGCCTTTTCCGGTTGCCATCAACTCATAAGCGTTCTGGGTATTGGTCGCCGCATCGGGCATAATGTAACCTTTCTGCGCCCAATCATATCTGCGCTGAACCAGTTCCGCATACGTATCCGTTTCATACCAGTCCACAACCGTCATATCGTCGCTGTCATCCAGACAGTTTTCCAGATAACCGAAATCGCCGCCCAGCGTGTCGTTTGCCACATTGGAATAGCCGATTTGTCCGTTGTCAGATACCAGCGGATAGCAATCAGGATATAATTCCTTTACTGCCGCAAACAGTCCTTCCAGATCCGCCTCCGTCTGAATGGTGGAAACATCATAACCGGTTGCCTCCAGCATATCCGTTCTCATCGCAAGACCGAAGCCTTCCGCCTTATCTTTATCGTTGGGCACGCCGTAAATTTCACCGTTAACGGTCAGGCACAGCCACTCTTCTTCCGGCACGGCCGCCAGAATGTCCTGTCCGTATTCTGCAAGAAGATCGTCTATCGGAAGAATCTGTCCGGTATTTGCCGCCGTAATGGTGGAAAATACAAAGTTCGGGAACAAATCCAGCTTCTCGCCGGAAGAGAGCATCAGATTCACTTCCTCATAAAAGCTTCCATAACTCAGGCGCACCAGTTCAATAGTCGTATTAAACTTTTCCTCTGTAATTGCAGACGCGGCCTTCGCCACTTCCTCACAGCTTTCTGTCGTTGCGTCTCCCACGCACACAATTTTAACCGTATACGCTTCCTGGTTGGAATAATCAACCGCTTCCTGCACATCGTCCTCAGCCGAAGCCGCGCTTTCTCCATCCGCCGTCTCCTGCTGCGCCGTTGTTCCCGCATCCTCTGAAGGCGCGTTGGCGCTGTCTCCGCATCCCGTTAAAGCTGCGCACATCATGGATACTGCAAGCAAACCCGATAATAGTTTTCTTTTCATTTTGTACCTCCCTTTTGTGAATGATTGACATATGGAACGCTGTAAAACCGGCCTTCCATTGCTATGAATCCACTATAGCACCAAATCAGAGACCCCGCCGCCTCATTTGTGACCTGGTTTTATCAATATTATTACTTTTTCAAAAGCCCCCAAATCACAATTGTCAGAAAAGATACAAAATTCTGCCATTTTTGTAACCGCCGGGCGGCCGCCTTCCGGTATCCGGCCGCCGCCCGCATCCGCCGTTCTATTTTTTCCGTTCATCCGTAGGGCTGATCCCGAAGGTCTTTCTGTACACCTGGGAAAAATGGGAAAAATTATTGTATCCCACCTTCAGCGCCACAATGCTGACCGGAAGCTGGGAATTTTGCAGAAGCGCCCGCGCCATGGCCATTTTTTCCTGCACAATATATTCTTTCAGAGAGATCCCCTCCACTTTTTTAAACAGACGGGAAACATAATTGGGATTCATAAATACGGACAGTGCGATATCCTCTCTGCGGATGTCGTTTTCCAGATTCCGGTGTATATATTCCTTGATCTCATTGACCAGCCGGACAGCCCGTCCCGCATCCTTTTCCTCTTCCGTAAAAAAGGCTGTGACCATCTTTAAAAAGGTGCGCATATCCTGCAGCGTCTCATAGGCATGCAGGGCAAAATCCCTCTGTTTTTCCTCCAGAAAAATATCTTCCCATGCAGCGGCCGTCTTTTCCTGGGCCAGACTGACGATCCGGTAAAAATCGTTATAAAAAATCTGCAGCGTTCTGGCGTCCAGCCGCCCCGCGTCCGCCATCTTCTGTAAATAGCCGGAAGCTTCCTCATATACCGTTTTTCCCATTCCCTGCACCAGCAGCTTTTCCCAGGTTTTAAAATCCGGCTTTGCAATTTCACACGCTTCCTTTTTCTGCCGGCCGCCGTAAACGCCGGTTTTTTGCGCCACATTATTGATTCTGTCCGTTTTCAGTCCGCACAAAACCCCCGGCAGCTTTTCAAATTCCGTTCTTCCGCCCGCATACAGCGTGAGCCTGCACTCAAAAAATTTCTGCGCGGTTCGGTAAAATTCCAGAAGCGCTTCCTGCAGCCTATCCTTCTCCGGTTGTTTTTCCCTTCCGCCATAAACGAAAAAAACAAATTCGCAGTCGCTGACGCTTCCGACAGACACCTGCTGTTTCCATTCCTGCAGCAATTCTTCCAGAATATTGATGCAGGAATAACGGAACAGATCCTTTTCCCATGCCATATTGCACCATTCCACCACATGACACAAAATCAGCGTAACCGGCGTAAAAGCATATACGCCGTCTCCCATCTTCTGCATTCCTTCCAGAAGCTTCAGGCACCGCTCCTCATTTTCCGGCTCCTGATACCATTCGTACATCCAATGGTCCATGATCTGGTTCCGTTCTTCGAACAGCGTCTTTCCATAAGAATAGTATTTTTTCTGCTCCCGCTTTTTTAAAATCTTCTGTCTGGCCCGCAAAATTGCATTTTCAATTTCTTCATATCTGGCTGGCTGCAAAATATAATCAAAGCTTTCCAGCTTCATCGCCGTTCTTGCATAGGTGAAGTCCGCATGCGCGGTCAGAAAAATGCATTCCAGTTCCATCTCCTGCTCCTTCGTCCACTTAAACAAAGAAAGCCCGTTTTCTCCCGGCATTTCAATGTCGCAGAGCATGATATCCACCCGGTTAAGCAAAAGAATTTCCTTCGCTTCCGCCGCGCTGTAGGCCTTCCATACCTGCCCGACGTCCAGCCGCTCCCATGATACGCCTTCCAGTATGCCTTCCACCACATGTATCTGATCGTCCACCACTAATACTGTCATTTTTACCTCTCATTCTGCCGTCCCGGCACATTCCTGTCCGGCTGCCGCTCAAATCTCCTCCGCCGGCTGCCGCGCTTCCTCGTAGGGAATAAAAATATCCACGCAGGCGCCGTTCATATTGCTGTAAATAAAACTGCAGGGGGCCGTAAACAGCAGGGAAAACCGCTGCTCCACATTGTTGATTCCCAGATGCTCCTCCGACAGCTTTTTTTCAGGATCGTTCAGGATCTTTAGAACCTCCGGCGAAAAGCCGCTCCCATTATCCATAATCGTAATATTGACCTGCTTATTCTCCCCATCCAGAAACAGCCGCGCCTTAATCAGAATCTGCATCGGCTCGTCCGCGTTCTTTTCATAACGGAAAGAATTTTCCACAAAAGTCATCAGCGAAATCGGCGGAATGCAGAAGGAATAGAGTTCCGGACTGATATCCTCCGTATACACCGGCGGGCGGGCGCTGCTCATCTGCTGCAGACGGATATAAGCGCGTACCGTCTCCAGTTCCTTTTCAAGCGTGACCGTCATAACATGACTTTTCAAAACCGCCCGCAAATATTCGGAAAGGGTCAGTATCATTTCCTGCATCTGTTCGTACTTTCTGGCCGACGTCATCGCATACAGATTTTTCATGCAATTTAAGAAAAAATGCGGCCTGATCTGAATCTGGTAATATTGAAGTTCCGTCTGTTGCGCCTGTATCAGTCTCACATAGGCCAGAATTTTAAGTTCCTTAATCCGGTTCATCATATCGTTAAAGGCGGATTCCAGCTTCTTATATTCCTGTACCCAGCTTTTTACGCACAGCCTGGATTCCAGTTCTCCATCCCCGATCTGCTCCATCGTCGACGCCATCTCCTCCAGCGGCTGCAGAAACTCCCTCTTCAGAATTCTATAACACCAGAAAATCAATATAATAAAGAAAACGGACATCAGGCCCATGACAATCTGCATGGACTCCATGCTCCATATCCCCTTATAAGGTTCCACCAGCATCAGATGACAGTTTAAAATATCCGAATCATACATGACCACAAACTGCTTTTGGCTGCTGCCGCTCAGATAAAAGTTCTCATCCTCCCGAATTTCAATCTGCAGTTTCAATAACGCCTCCTGATAAGTGAGAAACTCCCCATCCTTTTCAAATACAAGATAACTGTCCTCCTCCAGCGTCGACACATTTTCCACATCGATGATGCAGGCGCTGTATACGCCTCCATGTCCCATAATTTTGATAAAGTAATATTTTTCCCCGATTTTCTGCGACCGCCAGTCTGTGACCGCATTGCCGCCCTCTTCCTCGATCAGCCGGGAGAGATAGGATTTTATCGTTTCTTTTTCATCAAACAGAATCTGCTTCTGAAAAGTTCCGTTCACAATCTTATTTTCCGTAATGATGCAAAACGCGGAAATGCTGTCGATCGTTTTCATAACAGACTCAAATTTTTCCTGAAGCTGCTGAAGCTGTAAATAGTTGTCCACATAGTTTAACGGATAGCGCAGCGCATTATAAGAACCGTCATTGGCGATCATATCAGACATGAAATATTCCACATGCCTTAAATCTTCCTCCAGAAAAGATTCATACATGCTGATTCTCGTCTGATTGTTCTCCGCCAGACGCTGTTTGTAAATCGTATTGCTGTAAATATTCAAACCTGCCAAAAATAAGAAAAACGGAACCAGAAACAACATCACTGTCTTTAACAGGGTCGCTTTCGCCGTCGTAAGATGCCCTCTTCTTCTCATAAAAACCTCTTTCATTGTCCACTTCGGTTCGCTTTATTTTAGCATTTGTCCTACATGCTTGCAAGTTTGGGAGTATTGGCTGTTTGGGAATATATCCGGGTAATGCGTTTTCTCTGCTGCCGGCGTTTTCCCCGGGGCCGTTGTTTCCCGCCGCCTCCGTCCGGCTGGGCTGTCCGGCAGGTCCTGCACAGATATTTGCAGCCATGACTCATATCCAAAAAGGAGAAATTTCCCAAAGCTTCGGAACGTTCCTGCCGTCCGGCACGCACTGTTTGAGCGGCGAATCAAGGATTCGCTGCGAGTTTGCGTGCCGGACGGCATTCCGGAACGGGCCGGAACTTTGGATGAAATTTCCCGTTTTGGATATCGGAATGGCAAAAATACCTGTGCAGGACCTGCCGGACAGCCCAGCCGGACGGAGGCGGTGGGAAGCAACGGCTTCGGGGAAATACCCCGGACAGGACCCCGGACAGCCGCAAAAAAACCTTGACCTGTGCCCTGCCGGGTGCTATAATACCTCAGATGAACAAAGGCGTTCATGAAAGAAACACTCAGATTACGGGTGAAGTGTTCCTTTCATGGACGCTTTTTTCCTGCAAAAAAGTCACACATCAATATGGAAATTTGCAAAGGACGAGGTGGATTATGGAACAAACTGTGTATCTGCAGATGGAAGACGGCTCCTGTCTTCCCGGAAAACACTTTGGCGCACCCCTGACGGAAGACGTCATTGCAGAAGTCGTGTTCACGACGGCGATGACCGGCTATACGGAGACGTTGACCGATCCCAGCTATTACGGGCAAATGGTCGTCCAGACCTTCCCACTGATCGGCAACTACGGCGTCAACCCATCGGATTTTGAAAGCGAAGGCATTCACATGAGCGCCTACATCACAAGGGAATGGTGTAAGAAGCCTTCCAATTTCCGGAATCAGATGGATCTGGATACATTTTTAAAACAGCAGGGCATTCCCGGCATCTATGACATTGACACAAGGTATCTCACCAAGCGAATCCGCGAACACGGCGTTATGAACGGAAGACTCACCTTAAACGTTCCCAACTCCGCCAGCGCGCGGGCGCTTTGTGATTGGCACATTCAGGACGCGGTTAAAAACGTGACCTGCAAAGCCCCTTATGAAATGCCTGCCGGGCTGCCCCGTTTTCATGTGGTGCTCTGGGATTTCGGAGCAAAGCAGAATATTTTAAGAAGACTCCATGCCTTAAACTGCAGTCTGACCGTGGTTCCCGCCGATACCACATGTGAGGAAATCCTCTCCCTCTCCCCGGACGGCATCATGCTGTCCAACGGTCCCGGCAATCCGAAGGAGAATCTTTCCATTGTCAAAGAACTGGCAAAGCTGTGCAAAACACAGATCCCGATCTTCGGCATCTGCTTAGGGCACCAGCTTTTAGCCCTGGCAAACGGCGCCGACACGGAAAAATTAAAATACGGCCACCGGGGCGCAAACCAGCCCGTCAAAGATATGCTCACCGGCCGCAATTACATCACCAGCCAGAACCACGGCTACGCGGTGAAAAATGATACGATTCCCGAAAATGCCTCGCTCAGCTTCATCAACATAAACGACGGCACCTGTGAAGGGATCCGTTACAACGACTTCCCCGGCTTTTCCGTGCAATTCCATCCGGAAGCCTGCGGAGGCCCCCACGATTCGGAATTTTTATTCGGACAGTTCATTGAACTGATGGAAAGGAGGACAAAACAATGCCGTTAAATCCCAATCTCAAAAAAGTAATGGTCATCGGCTCCGGCCCCATCGTCATCGG
>JAUNGC010000050.1 GCA_030524745.1 Eubacteriales bacterium
GCACGTCTCCGTTTCTCTGTTGAGAAACTCCAACGTACTCAACAGGGTCTATCCGACCCACAATGAAAGGACCCGCCATGCCGGCGGATCCTCTCTTCTTCTCTATTTCTTTTATATTCAGGCCTGTCCTGTCATTTTACAGGAAAATGTATTTCAGGATGAACAAAACGGTCAACACATACATCAGCCAGTGGATCTTCTTCTCCTTCGCCTTACCGGTAAGCAGGTTCAACAGCGTATAGGAGATAACGCCGACTGCGATACCTTCGGAAATGCTGTAAGCCAGAGGCATTGCAGCGATCGTTAAGAATGCCGGAACGCCTTCAGCCGCATCGTTGAAGTTGATCTTCATAACATTGCTGATCATGAAGAAGCCTACTACGATCAGAGCCGGAGCGGTCGCAAAGGAAGGAATCGTCAAAAACAGCGGTGAGAATACCAGCGCGAGCAGGAATAACAGACCGGTTGTGATTGCAGTCAGACCGGTGCGTCCGCCTTCGGAAACGCCTGCGGTGCTCTCTACGAAGGTTGTGGTGGTGGAAGTACCCAAAACAGCGCCTGCGCTCGTTGCGATCGCGTCTGCCAGCAGCGCGCCCTTGATGCGGGGCAGCTTGCCGTCTTTATCCAGCAGATCCGCCTTGGAAGCAACGCCGATCAGAGTTCCCAGCGTATCAAAAATATCCACAAACAGGAATGCAAAAATAACGGTGACAAAATCCAGAACTCTGACCGCACCGAAGTCCGCTTTAAATACCTGTCCGAAGGTCAGACCGATGGATGTGAAATCGAAACTCACAAAAGCGGCGGGAATCACGGAGTACATTCCCAACTCCGGATTGGGAACATAAATGCCGACCAGTTCGCAGATAATGCCGAGTACCCATGTAGCCAAAATGCCGAGCAGGATATTGCCCTTCACATTCTTTACAATCAGGATCGCGGTAATCAGAACGCCGATCAGAGCAAGAAGCGCGCCCACGCCTACGGAGTGGAAGTTATCTCCCTTAAAAGTCTGATAGCTGACCAGCGTGGAACTGTTGTCCACGATCAGTTTCGCGTTCTGCAGACCGATAAAGGTAACAAACAGGCCGATACCGCCGCTTACCGCATATTTTAACGTCATCGGAATGGAATTGAAAATCGCTTCACGGACATTGGTCAGGGAAAGAATAATGAAAATCAGGCCTTCCACAAAAACCGCAGCCAATGCGATCTGCCAGGAGTATCCCATGTTGATGCAGACTGTATATGCAAAATATGCATTCAGTCCCAGGCCGGGAGCCAGCGCAAACGGGTAATTTGCCAGAAACGCCATCAGCGCAGTGCCGATGAAGGATGCCAGCGCTGTTGCGATCAGCACGGCGTTCGCGTCCATTCCCGATGCGGAAAGGATGGACGGATTGACTGCCAGAATATACGCCATGGTCATGAATGTGGTAACGCCCGCCACGACTTCGGTTCTGACGTCAGTTTTGTTTTCTTTGAGTTTGAAAAACTTCTCTAACATCTCCTACCTCCTAAGAAATTTGGGGCACTCCTCTCTTCGATGAGCGCCCTGTTTTCGATTAACAAAAATACAGTTCCAATTTTAACCTTTTTTCCTTAAAAAGTCTATGTATTTTTTGTAACTTTTTATCGTAAATTGTGAACTCGTGTAACAGTGCGGGCAGATCTTCGCCTTTACTGCGCGGACAGGCGGGCGATGATTTCATTCGCCTTCGCGTAAATCTTCTCCGCGTCCACGCCGTTTAAAAATTCTCCGTTCTCATACAGAATCTGTCCGTTAATCATCGTCATCTTCACATTCTGCTTGCTGCCGCTGTATACGATATTTTTCGCAATATTGTTCAGCGGCTGCATGTTGGGCTGGTGAAGGTCGATCATGATGATATCCGCAAGCTTCCCTTCCTCCAGCACGTCCGCATCTGCAAGTCCCATCGCATGCGCGCCGTTTACGATTGCCATTTTCAGCACTTCATAAGCGTCCACCGCAGAAGCGTCCTTCTGCAGAAGCTTCGCCAGTCCGGTCACGAGGAACATTTCCCGGAACATATCCAGACAGTTGTTGCTGGAAGGCCCGTCCGTGCCGATCGCCACATTGATTCCCTTTTCCAGGAAACGACCGATGGGCGCGATGCCGCTGGCCAGCTTCGTGTTGGAGCCGGGATTGGTCACCACATGCAGACCCTTTTTGGCAAACAGGTCCATGTCCTCTTCCGTAAAATAAACGCAGTGATAAGCGCCGCCGCCGAAGTCGAACAGCCCCAGAGAATCAAAAAACTGCGGCGGCGTCATGCCGTAGCGCTCCACGCATTCGTCCGTCTCCAGCTTTGTCTCCGACATATGGGCGAAAAGAGGGGCCTTATGTTTATGAATCAGCGCCGACACTTCTTCCAGAAGTGCTTTTTCGCAGGTATATTCCGCATGCACGCCCATCCTATAGCTGATCAGCGGATGCATGTTGTTCAGCTTCAGATAGCGGTTCTCCATTTCCTCCACAGACGGTCCGAACTTGTTCAGGCCGCTGACCAGCACACAGCGCATCCCCATATCGATGCACGCCTGCGCGATATCCTTCGGAGAAAGGTACATATCAAAAATGGAAGTCACGCCGCCTGTCAGATATTCCAGAATGGCAAGCTGCGTCAGATCATAATTGTCCTGTTCCGTCATCTTTGCTTCCAGCGGAAAAATTTTGGTATTGAGCCATTCCTGCAGGGGCATATCGTCCGCAAAGGAACGCATGGCGGTCATGCCGGAATGGGTATGGGCGTTTTTAAAGCCGGGCATCAGCACGTTGCCCCCGCAGTCGATCTCCCTGTCCCATTTGATTTCCCCGGCCTCTTTTGCCGGACCCACATAGGCTATTTTCTCATTCTGCGTCCAGAGTTCCCCTTCCAGCAGATTGCAGCCGTCTTTCATCGTTAAAATTCTCGCATTGTAAAAACGGATATTCACGTTCTAACTCCTTTCTGCGCCGCCGAGATTTTCCGGTCCGAAGCCCTGCGGCAAAAGTTCTTTCAGTGTTCTTTGTTCGTATTCCTCTTCCGATTTCGCTACGATCACGATAAATTGTTTCGGATCGCAAAACTCCATCATCACCTGTCTGCACACGCCGCAGGGCCATGCGAACTGTACCGGCTCTCCCGCCGGACTTCCCACAATGGCAATCGCCTCAAAGTTTCTTACGCCCTCGCTGACCGCCTTGAAAAATGCGGTTCGCTCCGCGCAGACAGTCGGCGTATAGGCGGCGTTTTCAATATTGCAGCCGGTATAAATTTTTCCGTCCGCGCACAGAAGCGCAGCGCCCACCCGGTACCCGGAATAGGGCGAATAGGACGCCTTACGCGCTTCGTAAGCGGCCGCAATCAACTCTCTGTATTTCATTTGTCAGTCCTGCCGAAATTGGTCACGGCCGCCGTCACAAAAGCGCGGAATTTAGGGGCCGCCGCGTTCGCCGCTTCCTGAACCTCTTCATGGGTCAGCGGATTATCCGTCATGCCCGCCGCCAGATTGCAGACACAGGAAATGCAGCAGATTTTCATGCCCATGTGATTGGCCGCAATGGCTTCCACCACCGTGGACATCCCGACCGCATCCACGCCCAGCTTATGCAGAAGCTGTATTTCCGCCGGGGATTCAAAGGAAGGGCCGGTAAGCTGCGCATAAATGCCTTCTTTTAAGTCGATGCCGCAGTCCTTTGCAGTCCTTCGCAGGATCTCTTGCAAATCTTCATCATAAACGTGGGTCATATCCGGGAAACGCACGCCCAGTTCGTCGATGTTGGCCCCGATCAGCGGATTGGGAGCCCACAGAGAAACGTGGTCTGTCAGCATCATAAAATCTCCCGCTTTAAAGGAAGGATTGATGCCGCCCGAAGCGTTGGTCAAAAACAAAACCTTCGCTCCCATCAGCTTCATCAGTCTGGTCGGAAGCACCACATCGGAAATCGGATACCCCTCATAATAATGTACTCTTCCCTTCATGCAGACAAC
Organism: Eubacteriales bacterium; assembly: GCA_030524745.1. Classification (GTDB taxonomy): domain Bacteria; phylum Bacillota; class Clostridia; order Lachnospirales; family Lachnospiraceae; genus Gallintestinimicrobium. The sequence goes on from JAUNGC010000050.1 coordinate 3,996, forward strand.
GGGCACGCCGTTGACATAGCCGAAAATAAATTTTCCGGCATGACCCGGCACCGTGGAAACCGGAAATCCCTCGATCTCATGGTAATCCAGTTCTGCCGCCACCTCAATGCCGTCTGCGTAATCGCCAAGGCCGGACCCCAGTACGATGGCCACTTCAGGGTGAAAATCAATTTTGCTTTGAAAGCTTTCATAGCATTTCATCAGTTTATCATATATGGGATTCATAACTCTTACCTCCTGATACCCTACATCATAACCGAAAATGACCGTTTATACAAGCCAAAAGGGGCCGCGGCCAAAAAAATTGCCGCGCCCCTTTCCTTTCATACCGTTTTCTTTTTCAGTTTCCCATGGTGCGCAAAGCCCCGCCGGACTGTTGCAGTCTGCCGCTCATTCCGCCACAAAGTCAAGACAGGATCTGGACTTCGTAAAAGGTCTTACCTTGCTGTCCGCCACCTTCACATGCTCCGGGTGCACAGCGTATCCTTTCAGAGAAGCCTCATCTGCAAAACTGGAATCCAGCATCATATCCGCATTTGAGGACGCCAGTCCTTCAATCTGCACACGGATATCCAAAAGACCGGGAATCTTTCCGGAAAGGCTCTCCAGCCCTTCTTTTACGTCGGCCTTAATCGCCTTTTTTTCCTCCTCGGAAAATTCGTCTTTTAACTGCCATAAAATAATGTGCTTTACCATGCTTTTTTCTCCTTGTCAAAGTTTCATGAAATACGCGTAAAATACATCTGGTAAGCGCGATAGTCTCCCATTTGGATCGGCAGCGGAATACCTGCTTCCATCAGTGCCTCCGCCGCGTATACCTTTCCGCTTTCCTGCTCCCTGTAGACGCCGCCTTCGGTCAGTCCTTTTAACCTGACATAGTTTGCGGTCATATTGCCGTGAACCTGCGTGATCACCGCCTGAAGCAGAACTTCCGCACCGTCCTTTGAAACAAACTCCCATGCGCCCACTTCCCGCGCAAAAGGATTGGTCAGGCGGAAATAGTTCCCCCTGTGAATCAGGGGCGCATATTTTTTATAGGCCGCTATCTGTTCCCGGATTTCCTGCTTTTCTTCCTCCGACAGCTTTTCCGGATCCAGTTCATAGCCGAAGGTTCCTGCCATTGCCACGATTCCCCGTGTATGAAAAGGAATCACCCGTCCCGTCTGATGATTGGGCACGGCCGACACATGGGAGCCCACCGCAGAAACCGGATACCCGAAGGATGTTCCGTACTGGATCTTTAAACGGTCGGCGGCATCCGTGTTGTCGCTGCACCAGATCTGGGGCGTATAATAAAGCATCCCGGCGTCAAACCTTCCGCCGCCTCCGCTGCAGCCTTCCAGAAGGATATCCGGATACCGCTTCAACAGTCTTTCCAGAAAATCATACAGGCCCAGCACATAATCATACATGACCCTGCCCTGATCGCAGGTGTTTCGGGAATAGCAGTCGCTTAAGCTGCGGTTCATATCCCATTTGATATATTCGATATTTCCCTGATCCAGCACGCCGCAGATTTTTTCAAATACATAATCCACCACATCTTTTCGGGAAAAATCCAGAACCAACTGGTTTCTCGACCGCACCGGATCCCGGCCGGGGATCCGAAGCGCCCAGTCCGGATGCGCCCGGAACAGATCGCTGTCCTCATTGACCGCCTCCGGTTCAAACCAGATGCCGAATTTCATCCCCAGTCCGTTGATTTTTTCAATCAGACTTCCCAGAGGTTCTCCCAGCTTTTCTTCATTGACGTCCCAGTCTCCCAGACCGCTGTTGTCATCGTCCCGCTTTCCAAACCAGCCGTCGTCCATGACCAGCATTTCAACGCCCAGTTCGGCCGCCTGCTTCGCCAGCCTGTAAATGGATTCCCCGCTGAAATCAAAATAGGAAGCTTCCCAACTGTTTAACAGCACCGGTCTGACGCAGTCTTTGTATTTTCCGCGGCACAAATGGGTGCGGAAACATTCATGCAGATTCTGGGACAGCTTCGCAAGCCCTGTTTTGCTGTAGGTCAGCACCACTTCCGGCGCCCAGAACTGTCCGCCCGCTTGAAGCGGATAGGAAAAGCATTCCTCCTGCAGTCCCAGCAGGGCGCGCGTCTGCTCATACTGGTCCTTCTCCACCTCTCCCTGAAAGCCGCCGCTGTATACAAAGGACATGGCATAGCAGCTTCCCGCATCTTCCGTGGCCTCACGATCCGCCAGAATCAGCATCGGATTATACTGATGGCTGGACGTTCCCCTGCGGCTTCCGATCACCTGCGCGCCGTGACATACCGGCGTTCTCTGCACGTTTCTCTCCATCGCATGACGGCCGTAAAAACTTATGACGTCATATTCGCCGGACACAAAATCCAGGCACGCGCTCTGCACCTTTTCCAGATAAATTGTCCCGCCGCCTGCATATTCCACCTTAGCGCTCCTGGTGATGATATCCAGTTCGGGAAGCACACCGTAAAAAAGTGAAACGCTCACCTTCGTCACCGGATCTTTCAGCACAATTTCCAGCGTCCAGGCTTCTTCCTGCTTCGCATACACCGCGGGCAATCCCGGAATCGCATATTTTCCTTTTCGTATTTCATGGCTCTGATAGCGAAGATCACAGCCGTAGGAGCCGTCCGCATTCTTTACAAGAAACGCCGCGCTCCTGTAATCGCCCGTTCCCTGGCAGGGAAATTCCTGCGGCAGGGCGTCCATGGAATAAGAGCGGTCTTCGCCCGCGTCATACGGATTGCCGGAAAACCCTCTGTCCGCAAAGGTTAACAGATAATCCATCTCCCCATTCGTTTTTGGCCCGTAATAAAGATGCAGCAGAAAACCATAGCGGTCCACCTGCATCTGATACGTCGTCCCTTGTGTCTGCAAGGTAAAAATCTTTTTCTTTTCCTCAAATAAAATGCTCATTCTGCGGCTCCTTTGGGCCGCAGCTTTCCAAACCAAAAAAGCTGCGGTCCGTATTTTCTTTTCGTTACTTCACTGCACCGTTCACCACGCCGTTTAAAATCTGCTTCTGACAGAAAATATAGAAAATCAGAATCGGCAAAAGGGCGAGAAGGTAAGATGCAAACGCCAGATTATAGTTTGTTCCGAACTGCGTCTGGAAGGTCATCTGCGCAAGGGGAAGCGTATTCATTCCGCTGCCGGACATGATAACCAGAGGAGTCATCACGTCGTTCCACGTTCCCAGCGCGGTCAGAACCGCAACCGTCGCATGCATCGGCTTCATGATCGGGAAAATGATGCTCCAATAGGTTCTCCAAGTGCTCGCTCCGTCCACACGCGCCGCCTCTTCCAGCGCCATCGGAATATTGGTCAGATACCCGGAGTACAACAACAGGTTCATCGGCATATAGAATACCACATAACAGACAATAACGCCAACTATATTTGCAATTCCCATCTGCGCGGTCTGTTTCACCAGGGGCATCATCAGAATTGCAAAGGGCACAAACATGCCGCTCACAATATAAAGGTATACGAAATTATAAAATTTACTTTTCGCTTTGTTGCGTCCCACCGCATAACCGATCATGGAATGAATCACAATGGAAATCACAACGGTGATTCCGGTAATCAGGACGCTGTTGAACAGGGAATGCCAGAAGTCCGTCACCCGCATCGCTTCCGCAAAGTTTGACAGGCTGAAACTTTTAGGCAGGGAAAGAATCCCGGAAATACTGTTGGTCATCTCAGAGGGCTGCTTTAAGGCGATCACAATTGTCATGTAAAGCGGAAACACAATCGTGACCAGTCCGGCGATCAAAAGGATGGTAACCGGCCAGTTTACTTTCTCTTTTACTTTCTTATTCATTATAACTGTTCCTCCTTCTTACCGGTGATGGTCATCTGCGCCACGGAAAGCGCCACAATCATGACAAAGAACACAACCGCATTCGCGCTTTGAAAGCCGAACTGACCGCCGGCCATACCGTTGTTGTAAATCAGATAGGAAATGGACTCCGTGCTCTGCGCCGGGCCGCCCTTGGTCAGAGCCACGATCTGATCGAATACCATCAGGAAATTTTTCATGCACAGCACCATGTTGATGCTGAAAAACGGCAGAATCAGCGGGAACGTCAGATTTTTAAACTTCGCCCATCCGGTCGCGCCGTCGATGGAACCGGCCTCGTAAACGTCTTCCGGCACAGTCTGAAGACCGGAAATGTAAATGATCGTATTCATCGCCACCGACTGCCATGCGCACACAATCACGATGGCAACCCAGGCCCATTTCGTGCTGGCCAGCATGCTTTCGCCGCTGCCGCCCAGCATTTTTGCAATAGCGGGCAGGATGTAAGTAAAGAAATAGTTAAAAATATAGCCGACCACCAGCGCGCCCAGAATATTGGGAATAAAATACAGTCCTCTCAGGGCGCTCTTAAATTTGATTTTTGCATTCAGTCCCAGGGCCAGAACCAGACTCACAACGTTCACCACAACGGTTGCGACAACCGCCAGTTTGATGGTGAACAGATAGGATTTTCCAACCCGCGCGTCCTGAAACAGATCGGCATAGTTACGCATCCCGACCCAGTCATAGGAGCCATAGCCTCTGAAATTGGTAAAGCTGTAGATGACGCCTTTTATCAATGGCAGCGTGTTAAAGCAGAAAAACAACGCAAGAATCGGCAACGTCATCATCAAAAATGTCAGCTGTTTGTTATTCATCTTTTTCATGATTCTTCTCCCCCTTCTTTGCCGACAGTTCCGTTTTCCTTCTGGTAATCTTCTACCATGCGAATGATATCACGGTTATACCGCTGCCAGTCCTTATCGAATTTTTCCAGAAAAGCGTCCACGTCCTGATTCATCAGAAATGTCTGAATCTGCGCGTCCACCGCCATTTCCGAAGGATAGTAATGATCCTGATAATCGCTCATTTTTCCTTCGTTTATATAGTCCTTCATGCCGTCCAGCATCGATGCCAGTTCAAATTCCTCATCCTTGCAGGGAACCGCATTCTGATTGTCCAGATAGGCCTGCATATTCTCATGCTCCAAAAGGAAATCCAGCACTTCATAAGCGGCTTCCTTATTCTCACAGGCGCTTGTCACACAGAACTGCAGATCCACACCGGAGTTTAAAACGTTGCCGTCCGGGCTGTCGCTTCCCGGCATAACGAAGGAATCGATATCCATATCCGGATTGACCGACTTGATCTGCGGCACAGCATAGCTTCCGATCGTATACATCGCCGCCTCCCCATTGGCAAAAGCGGTACAGGCATCGTTGTATCCGTAAGCGAAAGAGCCTGCTTCTCCATACTCCAAAAGTTCCAGCATCTTCTCCGAGATTTCCCGATATTCATCGGTAAACGTTGTTTCGCCCCGGTTCACCTGCTTACACACATCTGCGGGCGCAAGATCCACCGCCAGCGCATTCCATGGCGCCAGGCAGGTCCAGGTATCCTTAAATCCGAAATAGAAAGGCTGAATGCCCGCCGCCTGAATGTCTTCACAAAGCGTCAAAAGTTCCTCCCAGGTTTCCGGAATTTCCCAGCCATGCTCCTGAAACATTTCCCGATTGTACAGAATACCGGCCGCATTCGCCACGTACGGCACGCCGTAAGTCCCTTCTGTGGGCACGAACTCCAACCCTTCCAGAATATCGACATATGCCGTCTTGATGCTTTTTAATCCTTCATAATCGGAAACGTCCGCCAGAATGCCCGAATCCACAAAATAGGAATAATTGATATCCCCGCCGATCCCGATAATATCCGGATAATCCTCCCTGATAAATCTGGTTTTCAGAATCGTCGTTGCGTCGTTTGGCGACTCGATGGTCAGATGGATGTTATCATGGGTTCTGTTGAATTCCTCCTCCAACTGTTCAAACACTTCCACGGCTTCCGGCTTGTACTGCACCAGTTCAATCTCGATCTTTCCGCTGTTTTCCCGTTCCGTACCGCATCCCTGCAGCAGGACGGATACCGCTGTCATGCCGGTCAAAAACAGACTGAGCGCTCTTTTTCTTTTCATTCCCCATTTGTCTCCTTTCTTTTCAAAACGCATCCCGTTCTTTAGATTTGTTTCAGTATAACATTCCAAAATGCGTCTATAAATATCCTCGTTTTCCAATTTTTATACCAAAATGCCATTTTTCTTTGAAATAGGAAAAGTCATCTGGCATTTTGGTATATTTTCAGATATACTGATAAAAAAGGAGTGAAAAACCGGCAATGAAGGATTTATTATTTTCTGTCTTTCCAAATGAGAATTTTGTGGATCTGAGTCTGTATCAGTTCGGATGGGAACGCTGCGCGCCTTCCCACTCCTACGGTCCTGCCGCCCGGAACCATTATTTGTTTCACTACGTCATTTCCGGAACCGGAACCCTGCTGGCAAACGACGTCTCCGGGGCTACGCAGACCTATCAGATCAAAAGCGGACAGGGCTTCATGATTTTTCCCGGTCAGATCAATACCTACATTGCTGATCAGAAGCTGCCCTGGGAATATGTCTGGCTGGAGTTTGACGGACTGCGCGTCAAGGAAACCGTTGAAATAGCCGGCCTTTCTCCAAACGCGCCTGTTTATCGCGCGCATTCCCGGGACCTTCGGGAAACGATGATGAACGAGATGCTGTATATCGCGCGCAACGGCGATATGGCGCCCCTGCATCTGATCGGGCACCTGTATTTGTTTCTGGACGCTTTCACCCGTTCCATCGCTTCCATGAAGATTTCCAGAGGCGGCAGCCTGCGCGATTTTTATGTCCATGAAGCGATTGCCTTTATTGAGCAAAACTTTCAGAATGATATTTCTGTGGAAGATATTGCGGACAGATGCGGCTTAAACCGCAGCTATTTCGGAAAAATATTCAAAGACGCCGTGGGCAGAACCACCCAGGAATTTCTCATGAATTACCGGATGACCAAGGCCGCCGAACTGCTGAAGCTGACGCAGCTTTCCATCGGCGACATCGGCAACGCGGTCGGATACGAAAATCCGCTTCATTTTTCCAGGGCTTTTAAAAACATATACGGAATCTCTCCGCGGGAATGGCGGAACCGGAATCAGATTTCAGTCTGAACCGGCAGCCGGCGTTTCCAACCGGCAAAAACCGGGAATATAAACGCACATAAAAACCCGCACGCATGGCATTTTGCAGCCGCGTGCGGGTCCTCCTTTTATAAATGATTCAAATATTATACAATACCCTGTGCGTTCATGGCATCTACAACCTTCTCGAAGCCTGCGATGTTAGCGCCGACTACATAGTTGCCTGCAAAGCCGTATTTCTTTGCGGCATCATCGAGGTTGTGGAAAATGTTTATCATGATATTCTGCAGCTTCGAGTCCACTTCTTCAAAACTCCAGCTTAAGCGTTCGCTGTTCTGGCTCATCTCCAGAGCGCTCGTCGCTACGCCGCCTGCGTTTGCAGCCTTGCCGGGAACGAAAAGCACGCCGTTCTTCTGCAGATATTCGGTAGCTTCCAGCGTGGTAGGCATGTTAGCGCCTTCACATACAGCCTTGCAGCCGTTTGCAACAAGGCCTTCCGCATCGGAAAGCTGCAGTTCATTCTGCGTTGCGCAGGGAAGCGCGATATCCACCTTTACGCTCCATACGCCCTTGCCGGAATGATATTCCGCATTGGGTCTGTAATTGGTATACTCAGCCAGTCTTGCGCGCTTCACTTCCTTAAGTTCCTTTAATACTTCAAGATCAATGCCTTCCGGATCGTAAACCCAGCCCGTAGAGTCGGATGCCGTCACCGGCTTCGCGCCCATCTGATATGCTTTCTCAATCGCATAAATCGCAACGTTTCCTGAACCGGAAACAGCGATGGTCTTACCTGCGATATCGATGCCGTTTTCTTTGAGCATTTCCTTCGTAATGTATAACAGACCGTAACCTGTCGCTTCTTTTCTTGCCAGGGAGCCGCCATAGGTAAGGCCTTTGCCTGTCAGAACGCCTTCGTATACGTCGCGGATTCTCTTATACTGGCCGTACATGAAGCCGATCTCTCTGCCGCCAACGCCGATATCGCCGGCAGGCACGTCCGTATCTGCGCCGATATGACGGTATAATTCTGTCATAAAACTCTGGCAGAACGCCATAACCTCTCTGTCGGATTTGCCCTTGGGATCGAAATCAGAGCCGCCTTTGCCGCCGCCGATCGGAAGCCCTGTCAGAGAGTTCTTGAACACCTGCTCAAAGCCCAAAAACTTGATGATACCCAGATTTACGGAAGGATGGAAACGAAGTCCTCCCTTATAAGGTCCGATTGCGCTGTTAAACTGTACGCGAAAACCGGTATTTACCTGCACCTGTCCCTTATCATCCACCCACGGCACGCGGAAGATGATCTGTCTCTCGGGATTGGTCAGTCTTTCCAGCAACGCGTTTTTGCGGAACTCCTCTTCATTGGATTCCACTACAACACGTAAAGATTCCAATACTTCTTTTACTGCCTGATGAAACTCAGGCTGCGCAGGATTCTTCTCAATTACCTGTGCGATTACCTCATCAACATAAGACATTCTGCTTGTCCTCCTTAGGATTAAATAACAACTTTCCGGAAGATATTATATCCTGAATGGCTTTCCTGCGCAAGCACTTTATTACATTAACTTGAAAAAATTTTTCAGAAATATAAAATTCCAGCCGGCAAAATCTCATTACAAAACATTGCCGGCTGGAATCCTTATTTTACGCTTCTGTCTATTGATCTTTCACCATGACCTTCTTCAATTCATCCATGAATGTACTGATATCCTTAAATTCCCGGTAAACAGAGGCAAAACGCACGTACGCGACGGCTTCCAGATCTTTCAGCTTATCCATGACAAGTTCTCCGATCACCGCACTGGGAATTTCCTTTTCCTCCCGGCTGAAAATTTCCGTCTCCACCGCGTCAATCAGGCGATTGATCTCATTGACGCTGACAGGCCGCTTATGGCAGGCGCGCAAAACGCCCGCTTCAATCTTGGAACGGTCATAGGACTCCCGATTATTATCCTTTTTAATCACGATCAGCGGTATCGTTTCTATTTTCTCATAAGTGGTAAAACGCTTTTTACACTCGTCGCAAACCCGGCGTCTTCGGATGGAATTGTTCTCATCGGAAGGTCTGGAATCTATGACTCTCGTATTTTCATGGCCGCAAAATGGACATTTCATGGCTCTTCCTCCTGCCGTATCTGCAATCCGGCAAACGCTTTGTTTTTTACGAAGCAGCGTCAATGAACTCACTCTACAGTGAGTTCATTGACTTTATTATAGCGAAAATCCCACTTTATGTCAACGATTTTGCGGTATTATCCGGTCTGTTGCAGATCATTTCCGCCGATGCGTTATGTTCGCGGCCGGTCCTGTAAGGAGTTCCCTGCGCCTGCCGCCGCTGCCCGCTCTCAGCCCGGGGCGTGCAGATGTTTGCAGCCATGCCTCATATTCAAATGGTGAAATTCCCCAAAGCGTCAGGCTGTTCCTGCGCTCCAATGCGCACTGTCTGAGCGGCAAATCTGCGATTTGACGCGAGTTTGCGCTTTGGAGCGCAGTTTGGAACAGAATGGGGCTTTGGCTGGAATTTCCCATTTTGAATATCGGTATGGCGAAAATATCTGCACGCCCCGGGCTGAGAGCGGGCAGCGGCGGCAGACGCAGGGAACTCCTTACGGGGCCGGCCACAAACACAAACGCAGCCTGTCGGCGGCAATCCTACGGCACATCCACCAGAATGATATCCGGTCCGATCTGTTTAATATCCTTATAGCAAATCACGTATTCCGTATCGTTTCCAAAGAAGCTTTTGATGCGGTTGACGCCCGGTACGATAATCTTATCGATGCATCCCGTACACTCGTCAAATTCAAAGTCCGTCACATGCCCCATTTTTCTGCAATCCCGTATATTCACGACATCCTTACATCTCAATTCCGAAAAAAGCATCCGCCATTCCCTCCTGCATTTCGCCTGCGGCCGCAAAAAGCTGTTCCCTCTATTTTATGCAGAAATTCCCTGTTCGCTGCCTGTTTCCTGAAAAAAGCGAAGAAAGATACGCACCCGCACCCGCTTTGGCGCCGCTATAAAAAATTCCCATGAATAAAACGGCGCCGCCTTGTCCATGCTTACAATATCCGGAAAAGATTTAAAAAAACGATCTGATGAGTAGGAGGCACATACAAAATGGCTTTGAACAAAGTGGAAATCTGCGGCGTCAACACTTCCAAACTGCCGATACTCACCAATGATGAAAAAGACGAATTGTTCGTAAAAATCCGTCAGGGAGACGACAGGGCGCGGGAACTTTTTATCAATGGTAATCTGCGTCTTGTTTTGAGCATAATCAAGCGTTTTGCATCCAGTAATGAAAATGTGGACGATCTGTTCCAGATCGGCTGTATCGGCCTGATCAAAGCGATCGATAATTTCAACACAGAACTCGGCGTAAAATTTTCCACTTATGCGGTCCCCATGATCGTAGGCGAAATACGGCGTTTTCTGCGGGACAACAATTCCATCCGCGTCAGCCGCTCGCTGCGCGACACCGCTTACAAAGCGATCTATGCGCGGGAAAATCTGATGAAAAAGAACCAGAAAGAACCGACCATTACGGAAGTCGCAACGGAAATCGGCATTTCCAGAGAAGATATTGTCTATGCTCTGGATGCGATCCAGAACCCCATGAGCCTTTATGAACCGGTCTATACCGACGGCGGCGATACGCTCTATGTGATGGACCAGATTAAAGATAAAAAAAATAAAGAAGAAACCTGGGTGGAGCATCTTTCCCTGACCGACGCCATGAAAAGATTAAACGACCGGGAGCATGAAATTATCGTACTCCGTTTTTTTGAAGGGAAAACCCAGATGGAAGTCGCAGCCATCATCGGCATTTCCCAGGCGCAGGTATCCAGGCTGGAGAAAAACGCCCTGCGCGCCATGCGCGCCTATTTAAGCCCTCAATAGCTTTAAACGCTTTTTCAGAAAGAGCCCTGCGCAGCAGGCAATCCACCCGCAAGTGAATTTACGCATGATGCGCAGGGCTTATCCCGTAAAATTATTCCTTCACAATTTCCCGTTTCAACCGCTTCATAATTTTCTTTTCCAGGCGGGAAATATAAGACTGGGAGATTCCCAGATAATTCGCAACTTCCTTTTGCGTCATTTCCCTGCCGTCCGGCGTATTCAAACCAAAGCGCAGATTTACAATCGTCCGTTCCCGTTCCGACAGCTTATCGACAGCCTTTCGCAGAATATTGCGTTCCGCTTCGCTTTCAATATCTTTATAAATCACGTCTTCATCCGTCCCCAGAATATCCGAAAGCAGCAATTCATTTCCGTCCCAGTCCACATTCAGAGGTTCGTCGATTGACACCTCCAGCCGGGTTTTACTGTTTCTGCGCAGATACATGAGGATTTCGTTTTCAATACACCGCGACGCATAAGTGGCCAGCTTGATATTTTTTCCCGGATTAAACGTATTGATGGACTTGATCAGACCGATCGTGCCGATAGAAATGAGATCCTCCACTCCGATCCCCGTATTGTCAAACTTTTTCGCAATATAGACGACCAGCCGCAGATTATGCTCAATGAGGATCGCCTTCGCTTCCTCCGCAAACTCTTCCGATCCCAGATCCTGAATCACTTCATTTTCCTGCGCGCAGTCCAGCGGCGGCGGAAGCACCTCCGCTCCTCCGATATAATGAATATCCCCTTCCTTTGCCATAAAAAAAGCCGGTTCCCTGCGGATAATTTTAAACTGCATCTTTCCCGGCATCGCTACTTTCAATATCATGGTTTTCTCCTTTCTTTTCTTCCAGTATTGCAGGGTGTAAAAGCAATTGATAACGTTTGCTTTTTGACAGTTCCTGTTCGCTGACTGCCACGAGCACCCGTTTTTTCAACAGCTCCCGCCCTTCTTTTTGCAGGTACATTTCATCCACCGCCGCCGCTTTCAGCAGCCCATGCTGTTTGCCGATAGAGTGATAGGGAATGATGCGGAAATTATCAGGCTGCCGAAGCAGTCCGAGTTTTTCCGCCAGTTCTTTTGACGCGATACAGACAGGACATTGGGTGATCGGATCATACAGGCTGTTGCCGCTGTCCGCAAGCGCCGTCGTCTCAATACAGGCGCCGTTTATTCTCAGTTCCGCCCTCCAGAAGGGATTTTTTTCCCGTTCTCTCCTCTTCCGGATCATAAATCCTCCTGCCGCCGCCGCTGTCGCCGCCCAAATCAGCGCCTGAAAAACATTTCTGCTCTTCATCCCGGCGCCCGCAGCCGTTACGCCTCCCATCAGAAAGGCCGCCGCTATGTATATGGCGCATGTATCCGTCAGGTTTCTCCTGCTGCGAAAGCGGAAAGCGAATTGTATCGTCGCAAACGTTCCTGCCATATACAATACAATTTTCACCGCCCGTACAGTCTGCAGCATTCCGAGAGGCGCCAGCAATACGATTAAGAAAAAGAAGGTTCCGGCCGCAGCCGCTCCCGCCAGCCGCTTTATGCCGGCCCGGTACGCGCCCAGCTTATCCGTCAGAAAAAGCAGCAGAAAGTTCATTCCCAGATGCAGGAAGAAAATGCGGTCCACATAAAGTTCGTAATGCACGCTTTTACCCTCCCCTATCGACATACATTCAAGCCTGCCCTCAAATGTATGTCCCCATTATAAATGGCGGCATGCGCACAATTTGTCGGAATCAGAAACAGCAGCGACTTTATTTTCCGCCTTCTTTCGACAAGCTTTGCCGGGCCGGCCCTCTGCCCGCAGCCGTCAAAAAAAGCGCCGGATGTTTTTTCATCCGACGCTTTTGACTTCTTCCGCTTTTTTTCGTTATTTTCCGGCTGCTGCCGGCAGTTTCAATTCTTTTGCAATCGCCGCATAGGAATACAGCGCAATCCCCTGTTCCTCCAGATACGCTTTCGTTTCCGGATCCGTCAGCATTGCCGTTTCCTTCGTGCGGTTGATTGTCAGCGACGACATTTTCAGAATCGTCTGGTCGAGATATCCGGGATGAAACACATACATCTGCGGAATGTCCTCTTCCAGCGAGGAGACGCAGTTTATCAGTTCCTGACGGGGATCGTAGTCCGGGTTTGCAATATCGCCAAGATACATCGGAATTGTCAGATCCTTTATCGTGAGCGCGGCAAACGGCGCATGATACAGCAAATTGTTTTCCTTCGCATAGTCTTCCAGCGCGGCGGTCATGACAGCGCTCTTTATGGCATGGGCTTCAAAATAGGCCGGCTTTTCCCCAAACAATTCGACAAAACGCTTATACTGCGCATCGATTTCCGTTCTGGCGTCCTTATAGGTAATGAAATCCTCTTTCGCGTTGCGATACCGGGACGAACTGTGAAAAAAGCCGTTTTCATCCACCAGAGACGGTACGGACTGCGGATTGCTGACAGGCTTTCCCGCGCAAAAATTTGTATGCAGTCCAAAACAGCAATCCGCAGCTTCTTTCAAAAGTTCCACCCCATGCGCCGTATCCGCCATATTTACCATAACGCCGACAGACCGAATCAGTCCCGCCTGCACCGCGTCATAAATTCCATAGTTAATCGCTCTGGAAAAACCCAGGTCGTCCGCTCTCAGAATTATTTTTTTCACAGCCTTTCCTCCCTGCAAAAAGAACTGCTGCAAAACTGACAGATCTTTCTATTTTTGCAGCAGTCCCATCATCATACAATTATTATCGGATTTTTTCCGGCATGTAACGGATATTGCCTTCTTTTCCGTCCAGACGCTTTCGCGTTTTCGGATCCACCGCCATTGCCAGCAGGCAGGGCATTCCTTCAAAGGTATCCGGCACCGCATCCGCCGTCCCGTTGAGGATCTTTTCACAGACTTCGATATTGTCGTCCAGTACCGTGCACGGAGATTCACAGCTTCCGTGCTGCCTGAGGACAACGTCATAACGCGCTTCCTGCGTTTTTAACCGCTTCAGACTTGCCAGATATTCCGATACCGTGCTGGTTTCATCCGCCAGCAGCAAGACGCCGACTCCGCAGCCGTCGCCGAACAGAATAACCCGTTCTTCCTCGATCAGTATCATCGTCATGCCCTGCGTATGTCCCGGCACATGAATCGCCTCCAGCGTCACATCGCCCAGCGAAAACCGCTGCCCGTCCGCCAGAGGAAGATAAGAACGGGTACGGACCGGAATGAAATCTTCGTCCGCAAACTCCGGCATCGTTCCCGGAAACATTTCTCTCCAGTGCGCAAAGGAATTTTTGCGGTGCTCCACGCTGCAATGCGTCAGCGACAATTCATAGTCCAGCGGATTTAAGTAAACATTGTCTCCGAACTGTTCGGCTCCGGAAGCATGGTCCACGTGGCCGTGGGTCAGGATTACATCATAAGGCTTGCCGCCCAGTAAACCTTCCACATAGCCCTTCAGATCTCCCACGCCGTTGCCCGTATCCAGCAGGGCAGCGCGCTCGCTGCCCTCCACAAGATACATGCAGACGTCCGGCGTGGAACGGATGCGGGAAATATGTTCTGTAATTTTTTGACAGGTAAAGTACAGTTTACAAGGGACTACACAGGGTAGGTATCTGACGAGAGGTGTGCCGCCCGTCAGATTTTCCATGTGATATTCAAGCTGTCGCTTGTGGCG
>JAUNGC010000016.1 GCA_030524745.1 Eubacteriales bacterium
CTTTTGAGCCTATTTTTTTGACTCAGTTTTTTTCATAGATTACTTGACACTACCTTTGCGTTCATCAACTCCACAAAAGCATCTTCCGAACCGGCAATCCGGTCCGCGCAGGCGATACAGCACTCCGCCCCGGAAGGAAGCAGGATTCCATAAAGCAAATCCTTTACCGATACGCTCTCCCCCGGTTCAAAACCGGCTAAGGACGCGTGCTGTACCATCAGCGTGCCAAACATTTCCCCTGGAAGCACAATCGTTTCATTCAGATCCTCCATATTTTCCAGCACGATGACCGCCGTCATAATTTTCGTCAGAGATGCCGGATAAATGCGTTCCCTGCTGTTCTTTTCTGCAATGACCGTTCCCGAATCCGGATCGACCAATATGGCGTAAGGGCTGTATAACTGTGTCAGATCCACTTCCGGCACTGACGGGATATCCTGCTCTTTTGGCGATTCTGTTTCTATCCGGGCATTGTAAAAATCCGCATTCTGCAGACCGGATTCTGCCGCCGTTTCTGCTTCCGCCCGTAATACATATGTCTCAGATTCACTTTCTTCAGGCAGTGTCTCCGGAGCCGCATAGCTTCCCAAAAGCGAGCCTGATCCGTTCATTTTTTTGCCGAGGGCAGTTAAAGCCCCCGTATCAATCAGCACATTTCCAAACAGCCATATTCCCAGCACGCAAAAGAACAAAGCACACAGCATCCTGATGCATCGCCGGATACGTCTTCTCCTCCTGCGCCGTTTCTGTCTGCGGATGCGTTCCCTCCTGAGTTCCTTCTCCCTCATCGTTGCCTCCCACAAAAAATAAGTCAGCAGACAGAAGAACACATTGGGTTCCGCTTGTCTGCTGACATAAGTATAGCAGATTCAAAATAGCTGAAATTGATGATTTCCGTGTGAATTTATTGAGATTTTCTTAAACCTGCCGCCGTCTTTCCACTCTTTTAATCCGCATTTTCAAAAAAACCGATGTACGCATGCTCTATATGCGCATCCGACTGACTCGACAGCAAACTCTCCATCAATGCCTCATATGTCAGATTCTTCCTGTCGGAAGCGATAACCTCCTCCCACTGGCCGTCCTCGGAAGTCAGCCAGTTTAGATAATTATAATAACGGACAACCATATCTTCCGCGTCCTTCCCTTTCATCCCATCCCTGCTCTGATCCGTTATAACGATATAACCGCCGCCCCAGGCTGTCACGGATGTGATGAGCAGCGCGCCTTCGTCCGTCGTACCTCCAATCAAAATGGTCATCGATTTGACCTTGCGGTACAACGCTGACGGATCGTCCGCCACTTCAACTTTCACCTTTCCGTTTTCCAGCGCAATTGCGGAAAGTGTCTTTGGCAAGGTGCCGTTTCCTCCGGTTTCTATCCAGAAGCTTCTCAGCGCTGCTTTTGCCTCTGCGTCATTCTCCGTCATTTGGAGCATTTCGATCCCGTATGCCGCCGCGTTCTCCGCCTGCAGTTCCTGCGGCAGTTCTTCCAGTTCCTTCTTCTTTTCTTCCGCCAGATCATATCCCACGTCCGTCATGATCTGACTTCTTGTGAGTTCCTGCTCCATCTGCGCAAGTTGTTGTTTGACTGCCAGTTCCTGATTGTAAAGTTCCTGCATCAGCGCTGTCTGCTCGTTGCTCTCTGCAATCAGTTCCGTCTTTTCTTCTGCCTGCTCCATTTCTTCTAAAATTCTGCGCTGTGTTTCTTCCTGCAGCGCGATCTGTTCCTCAATCTCCGCCAGGCTGGACTCCAGTTCCATTTTCTGCCGCTCATTTTCCGTCATGTACCTGCTGACATTTTCCCCGTCAACATACACATTCTCCCGGGTTCTCAAAGCGGTTTCCAGCAACTCCGACCCTAAAGCCGCCATACTTCCGCTTCGTATTTCTGCTTGCTGCATTTCCGTCCCGGCCGCTCTTTCTGATGCGCTTTTGCCACCGGTAAAAAGAATAACCGCAAGCATACAGGCC
The DNA here is from genome assembly GCA_030524745.1 of Eubacteriales bacterium. Lineage (GTDB taxonomy): Bacteria > Bacillota > Clostridia > Lachnospirales > Lachnospiraceae > Gallintestinimicrobium. The sequence goes on from JAUNGC010000016.1 coordinate 1,974, forward strand.
AATAGTGCCGTCAGGCAAATCCCGGCCGCCGTTCTCTTTTTCTTCGTCAAAATATTCTGCACCCTCTTTTTTGCATTGCTTTCTCCGAAAAATACGGGGAGCGACAGCCCGCTGCCCTTCACCGCTGTCAGAAGCAGGGTTCTCGAATAATCCAGCCTTTCCCTGCGGCCGAAGGTCTGCAATGCCCGCTCGTCACAGGCCATTTCCATATCCTGAATGTAAAAATAAAAGGCGATCCAGGCCAATGGATTCATCCAGTGAACAATGACTCCCAGATAACACAACGCTTTGAATAAATAATCATGACGCCCGATATGAGCCTGCTCATGCGCCGCAATATACAATTTCTCAGTCTCAGAAAGTCCTGTCGGCAGATAAACCGCCGGTTTTAAAAATCCCAGCACAAAGGGACTCTCAATCCGGTCCGTTTCCCATACGACCTGTCCGGCGCCCTTGCTTTTTACCGCAGTGCAAAGCTTTCTTTTCAGCTTTCCGTAGCGGACAATTGCGTTCGTCAAAAATACCGCCGCGCCCGCCATCCAGAGAATCGAAACAATCTGTAACAACCGCCGGTAATTGCCCCTCTGTATATTCTCCCGCAGGCTGTCCCGGACGCTGCCCGATGTCATCTGACTATCCGATGTCCGCACATCATTTTCCGCAGTTTTTACTTGTCCGGCAGCCAATGTGCGGTCCGGCGCCAGGTTTGTTTGCCCGTCAGCCGGTACACTGCCTGCCGCAGCGCCTGTCTGCCCGGCGGCCGTCACGCTGTTTCCCGCAGCACCTGCCTGCGCCGTATCCGTCACAATTCCTGGCGTAACGCCATCCTGTCCGGCAGTCGTTTTTTCTGTCTCACCCAACCCCTCCTGCCGCTGTGCATCCCATAAAGCCGCGCTTTCTATCCAGCCTTTCGGCGCGGGCAGCGCCACCTTCAGCGTAACCGGACATAAAAGCCGGAGAAACACCACCATCCACAGCAGACAGCAAAGCTGTTTAGGCTGTTTTTTTAAAAAGGCCTGCCGGCAAAAAAGCACCGCCAGGACAGCAACACCGGCCAGCAATCCGTTTCCGGCGATTTTTATGAAAATCTGAACAATCCCGTCCATAAGCGCCTCCCTTTCGTTTACTCGCTGGCGTCTTCAATCATCCGTAAAATTTCTTCCGCCTCTTTCCGGGAGAGTTTTTTATCCTTCAAAAAGGCCGCGAGAAATGCCGGAAGTGAATTATCGAACGATTTCTCCAGCAGCGCTTCCGATTCGTACTGCTGCACGGCTTCCTTCTTCACCAGCGCCGTCACCGTGGCTTGTTCATTTTTCATGATCCCTCTCTCACACAGCTTACGCAGCACCGTATAAGTGGTCGCCTTCTTCCAGCCCAGCCGTTTCTCACACTCTCTCACCAGCGCGGTTGAATTGACCGGCTCCAACTCCCAGACAATTTCCGCGAAACGATATTCCGCGTCAAATAATTTATACTCCTGCATAACTCCGTCCTCCGTTTCATCACGCGCCGCCGGGTGCACTACACAAAAAGGTTTATCCCAATAAACTTTATGATAAGTTTATCAGGATAAACCTCCCCTGTCAATCCACATTTAACCGCAATTTCAAAGTATTTTTTTGACAGCAACTTCCACATTTTCCTGTCCTAAATAAATCGCTGCTTTCATCATGCGATACCTCCCGATTCTAAATTTATCACCATTTTTGCATTTCCCGTCTCACAAGCAACAGTGCCAGTAAACCGGACAGACCGTCCGCGATCGGTCCGGCCCATAAAACGCCGTCGATTCCCCAAACCAGCGGGAATATTATCACAAGCGGAAGCAGAAAAAACACCTGTCTGCTTAAGGACACCAAAGTGCCGATCCCTCCTTTTCCGATGGACGGAAAGAACTGCGCGCACAGGATCTGCGCGCCGACAATAAAAGTGCAGAACAGGAAAATATGAAAATACCGGAGCGCGAATTCGTAATAAAGGGCGTCTCCCTTGCCGAATACGCCGATGATCTGCCGGGGAAATACCTGAAAGCAGGCAAATGCCGCAACTGATACGCACGTTACAATCGTGACGGCCTTCTGAAACGCAGCTTTGACACGTATATGGTTTCCTGCTCCGAAATTGTAGCCCAGGATCGGCTGTGTACTTTGGGAAATGCCAAAAATAACGCCGTTAAAAACGGAACTCACCTTTGAAATAATTCCCACGCAGGCCAGCGGAATGTCCCTGCCATACCTGGAAAGTTCGCCATAGTGCCCCAGCGTATTATTCATAACGATCTGCACCAGCGTAACCGCCAGTTGGTTTGCGCCGGCCGCAACGCCGAGCCGGAAAATCTGACCAATGCTTTCCGTTCGCAAAGCAAAATCCGCCCATTTTAACCGGAATGTTCGAAAATTCTTAAAATATGCCAGAATCAGTCCCCCTGAAACAAGCTGTCCGATCACCGTTGCGAGAGCCGCGCCGGTCATTCCCATATCAAAGCCGAAAATGAAAATCGGATCCAGAATACAGTTTAATACCGCTCCCGACATGGTGGATGCCATCGCATATTTCGGGCTTCCGTCCGCGCGGATCAATTGGCTTGCTCCCGTTCCCAGAATGGCAAGCGGAAATCCCAGCGAAAGAATGCGCGTATATTCGACCGCGTATTCCAGGGTCTGGCCGCGCCCGCCAAAAGCCATAAGAATCGGGCGAAGCAAAATCTGAGAAATGACAGCAACCGCAATGCCGCATACTATCATAAGCGTCATTGCGTTCCCCACGATGGACTTCGCTCTTTTCTCTTCCTTTTGACCGAGGTACAGGCTGAAAGAAGCCGCGCTGCCCGCGCCGAAGGTCATCGCCAGCGTGGTAATAATCATCACCAGCGGAAACGCCACATTCGTTGCCGCGTTTCCCAGTTCTCCGATTTTATTTCCGACAAAAATCTGATCCACAATATTATAGATCGAACTGACCAGACTGCTTGCAATTGCCGGAAGGGAATATTTCAAAATCAGTTTTCCGATGGGTTCCGTCTCCAACGGATTTTTCGTCTGTAAAATTTCATCATTTTCCAACGCTATTCCTCCATTCTGTGCCATACCTTTTGATTGATGTTTTCCATCATTCGCTCCATCGTCTTCTCAGCCATTTGCATTTCCTCAGAAGAAATGCCCGAACACAGAGTATTGTAAAAATCGGCGTGTATTTCCTTGATCCGCTTTACCGCCGGTATCCCCTTCGGCGTAAGATAAAGATGTCTGATGCGTCTGTCCGTTTCGTCACAGATAATTTCCACATAACCGATTTTCACCAGCTTTTTAATGGTTTTGGTCAATGTCGCCTTATCAACACGGATGCATTCCACCATTTCCTGCGCGGACGCGCCGGGATGGTCGTAAATATATTCCGCGTAAAACTGCTGCCCCCAGCCAATCTCAAAGTCTGACAATCCACGATCGTAATACATCTTCATCAGCCGGTCCAGAATCGAAATACAGCGTCCGATATTGGGAAAATTGTTGCTCATGTCATTTTTCACCTGCTTTCCACCGCGAAGTATAGCACAAATTAGTAGCGTGCGCAACTATTATAATATAATGCGCCCATAAGAGCAGCCAATCCGGCTCTGTTTGAACGCCTTATTCAAACTCCCTTTCGCGCTTTTTAAAAAAGTCATAGTAAAGCCGTACATTGGAAAGCTGCGTCCAGCACTTCACATCCACCGGCGTTTCATCCATATCATAAATCTTCGCGCCGCGCATGGAAAGCACAAACGGGGAATGGGTGGAAATCACGAACTGACAACCGTAAAACCGGGCCGAATCTTCCAGAAAACGCACCAGTTCCAACTGCCGTTCGGGCGCCAGACTGTTTTCCGGCTCATCCAGCAGATAAAGCGCATTTTCTTTAATTTTTTCCGTAAAATAGAGAAAAGCGCTCTCTCCGTTGGAATGCTCCCTCACATTGTCCATCACATTTTTCCGCACATACTTTGACTGGGTATTGCTGCGCGCCATGTTCACCTTTTTCAGCCGCTCATAATCCTCCAGCGACCGAAAACGAAATTTGGAATATTTGGCATCCAGATATTCTTCAAACAAATCTTCCCGCTTTTCATCGATCCCATCGTTTAACGCCCGCAAATCCAGCATGAAATCAAACACATCGTCGCTGGTGATGATGCAGCTTTCCTTCGGAATCCGCCCCGCGGACTCATAGTCACAATATTTCACATAATCCGGGAAGAAATTGGAACGGTTGAAAGGCGTCTGCCGCGACAGTCCCAGCTTTTCCGCAATCACATTCAGCGCGGTCGTTTTTCCGCAGCCGTTTCCCCCATACAAAATGGTAACAGGCTCAAAGTCGATCTGCGAAAAACCGACCGCCGACAGCACCTTGAAGGGATAAAAGCTGTCGTAACACATGCGCTTAATCCCCATTATGAAATCAAATTCCTGTCCGTCATCCGGAAATCGAAATTTTGTCAGATACATCACCGGCTGCTCTCCTGCGCTTCATAGCTTGCTTCCAGATTCGTTAAAATTTCCTGCGCAGACATGGCCGCCGCTTCCTCCGCATAAAACGTGATCCAGTTTATTTCATACAGATACGGTGTTTTTCCCTCACAAAAATCTTTGTAAAGCTGCTCCCAGGATTTTTCATCGATTTCATTACCTTCCGCATCGTAAAAGCTTTCCTGCTCAACGCCGTCCTCATTCATCAGAACATACCGGCTCCGGTAAACCATGTTGTACACATGATTATCCTTCATATAAAAAGCGCCGTCCGTCTGATAGGACTCCGCCATGCCGTTTCTCGTATAGTCGGAAGCCAAATAATAAACGACGCCGTCCGCTTCATCGATCAGCGCCTGTTGGCTGTTCCAGCTTCCGATCTCAAACTCCGCATATTCCGCATAATAGGTCTGCGGCACCTCTATAATGCCGTCGCCGGCAGCGTTCACCTGATAAAAATGGTTCTCCGAATAATGCCCCGTCCCCATGGTAGCCTGCGTGATCAGTTCCAGCCTTCCGTCCCGGTCCAGATCATAGACCGCATATCCCACCAGAAGATTGCCGTAATCCTGCATAGTCCACTCATCTTTGGCCTGTGCAAAAATTTCAAGCTGACGTTTTACATCTTCCTCCGTTTCTTCGACATAGACGTCCTGTGCATCTTCATAGATATTAAAAAGGAACTGATAAGAATCGCCCGCTTTCTGGAGCGTCACCATACAATCGTATCTATAATCATTATCCGACTTGCAATGGATCACATAGAGATCCTCGCTCACCTGCTTTCCTTCTGTGCAGGTAAAGAATGTGAAATTGGTATCCCCATGTTGGAACAGGTAGCAGTCGCCTTCCTCATAATAAAACCAGTCCAGTCCGTATTCCGCATCCTCCAGGGAAATTCCCATTTTTTTCTGTAAAAAGTCATCAATCTGTTTTGTCGTCAGATTGGTAATATCCGTCTCCACCGTATATCCGGCGTCCAGATACGCCTGCCGCTCTCCTTCTGTAAACGGCGCATTTTCCATTCCTGCTCCATTATACAGCGCTTCGCCAAGATCCACTTCTTCGGGCCGCATATACTGGGACAGCAAAAATCCGTTATTTTCTATCTCATTTACAAAATCCGTAAATTCCTGCAATTCCTCTGCAGATAATTCCCGCTCTTCCGTTTCCCCTTCATCCAGTTGTTCCTCTTCGCTTTGCCGCGCTTCCTGGGTTTCCTCTATATCATCTTCCGGTCCGCTTTCCCTCTCCTGCGCACCTTCGGAAACGCTCTCCGTTTCCACAACCCTGACGCTGATTCCGCAGCCGCCAAGCAGCAGGGAAGCCAGCACTATTATCAATACGATTTTTCGTTTCATCCTTTTTCCTTTCCGAAATATATACGCATATTCCTGCTGCCCGATTTAACCGGTTCCGGACGCTTACAGCTTTGTCCCGCTGATCCTATTGTCTATGTATTCCATATAGGGTTTTCTTCTCACGGAATCGGGATGCGCCAAAAACCACCGCCAGGATTTCTCCACCCCTTTTGCCAGCGGCTCCGTATCCGGCATAAGCGCCCGCTGCTTCGATACGTCCAGCACATACTCATAATCATAAAAACAGAAATAGTCCCTCTGCGCATGGCCGCCGTCCACATATTTCATCCGCGGTTCTTTTCCTGCCGCTCTGTAGCACAGCCGTACCCATTCGTTAATATCCACCGTTTCCGGATTCCCGACGTTAAAAACGCGGTTTTGGGGACGCTTTTCCAGCAGAATATCCATAAACCGGCACAGATCTTCCACATGAAAAAACTGCAGTTTCAGCTTTCCATCCTTCGGAACATAAAAAGTTCTGTCCCTTTGCGCACATTCAAATACAAACGGCTCCCGGTAAAGATTCTGCATCGGCCCGTACAAATACGGCGGACGCAAAATATAGGCCTGCGGTACGCGCTCTGTCAGACAGCGCTCCGCCTCCCATTTCCCGATTCCGTAACCGCCCCATATGGAATTGACTCCGCACTCCTGCTCTTCCCGAAACGGCCGGGGCAGCGTCTCCGGATAAACCGCGCTGGAACTGATAAAAATATAATCCCCTATATCGTCCAGAGCGTCGGTCAGATTTTGGATATCCGTCGCGGTATACGCCGTGATATCCAGGACTGCGTCAAAGCAAAATCCCTTCAATTTCTCTTCGAGATGATTCCTGTCTCCTTCAATTAATGTTACGCCTTCGGACTGCGGCCTGCTGTTGCGGTTGAGCACATAGACGCGGTCTCCCTTTTTCACATAATATTCCGCCACATATCTGCTCACAAATTCCGTGCCGCCCGTCACCAATAGATTCCGCATCTTCTCTCTCCCCAAACTTCCGCTCCGCCTGAAAGTATCCGCTATTTTTCTGCAATCCTTTCCACCAAAGCCTGCACATGTATTTTCATCGTATCCAGACAGGGGACCGGGCTGACCCTGTCGTTGAGTAAAAGCGGCAGTTCCGTGCAGCCTAAAACAATCGCCTCAATTCCCTCTTTGGCCTTCATGCGTTCTATGATTTCCGCAAAGGCCTCAAGCGTTTCTTCCTTTACAATTCCGTATTCCAGTTCCCCGGAAATCTTCTCATTGACGAGTTCCATTTCCGCTTCAGACGGCACCACAACTTCCATTCCTTTTTCAATAAAAGGACGTTTAAAGAACTCACCTTTCATCGTAAAAATCGTTCCCAGCAGGCCGATCTTCCGACAGCCACGCCTTTTTGCCTCCGCACAGGCCGTTTCCACGATGCTGACCAGCGGAATCGGAGATTTTTCCGCCAGCCTGTCAAAAACAATATGGGGCGTGTTGGCAGACAGCGCCGCAAATTCCGCGCCGCTGTTTGCCAGATTCGTAACCGCCCGCAGAAGATATTCCGTCAGTTCCTCAAATTTTTCTTCCTTACAGAAGCCCAGAACGTCAAATACGTTCACGCTTTCAATGGTAAGATTCGGAAAAACGCCGCATTTTTCCTGCACTCCATATACAATATCATGATAATACGGAATCGTCGATTCCGGCCCCATCCCGCCTACCAGACCTAATTTTTTCATCCTGCAATACTCCTTGTTATTGTTGTGAATTTATTTTTCCAAACTTCATGATCCGACGGATTTCCCGCATCGCATCGGTATTTTCCTTCGGCGCGCACTCGTTTGCGCGTTTGAAGTCTTCCAGAGCTTCTTCCCATTTTCCATCCAGCGCGGCGATGTAGCCCTTACATTCCCACAATTCCGTGCAGTCCTTTCTGACGCACCACCGGCACCAGGGGCTTTCCTCGATCTGCCGCACATACATCCTTGCTTTCTCATAGTCTCCGCTGAAATAAGAAAGGAAAAACAGATGATACAAATTGACCCGTTCGCAGCCATACCCGCGCGCATGCAGATTTTCTGTATCCATGCCCAGATCCTTACAGTCCTGATAGTCTTTTGCCAGCGCGTCCAAATAAAGAATGCGGCACTCTTTGGCCCGTTTCAGATCTCCCATCCGATGCAGGCATCTCATCATATTATCCAGTGTGTTGCGGTAATCCGACCTGTCATCCTCTTTTTCGGGATTCAGCTGTTCCAGCGCTTTTTGAAAGAAATACAGTCCTCTCTCATCATCCAGCAGATAATCCGCGTAGGTAAAGCCCAACTGCATATAGGCGCGCCGCTTTCCGTCCGCGTTTTCCGAAAACTGCCTGCCGCCTTCCCTTTCCAAAAGCGCCTCCGCCTCCCGGCATTTTTCCAGCAATTCTTCCTCGGACAGCCGTTTTGCCCGCAGGCAATACTGATAATAATCTAACAAATCATCAATTCTGCGGCCTTCCTGTTCCCAGGAAGTTCCCGCATAATCCGCCAGATCCGTATTCCCGTGAAGCTGACAAAGAATTTCCAGCGCATCTTCAAGGCGATTCAGGCGAATATACATATACTTGATATCCGACAGATTTTCGCGGCGCTGTTCCTCGGTTTTTACCTGCTTCAGCTTCTCCGAAAACCAGGCGATGCCGCCTTCAAAATCCTTTACTCTGCAGAAATAATCAAACATTTGGGAATAACCGTACTCATAGTCCTTCCCCTCTTTCTGATCGACCTCTATACCCTTCTCATAGCAATCCAGCGCTTCCTCCATCCTGCTCAGACGTTCCAGAAGCATTCCTTTGTGGCCCCAGTTCCGGCTGCACTGATTTTTCTCAAGCGCCCGCATGATCTCGTCCAGCGCCTTCTCATCTTCCCGGCATCGGGAATGCAGGTCGGACGCCTGCCAAAGCTCCCTGGGCGTTTCCCCGAATTTTTCGTTCTGTTCTTCCAGATACCGCAGCGCTTCCCGGCCGTATTCGATCTGATCCGTCCGGAAAAATTTCCGTCTGAGCCGCCATACCAGCCGCCAGCGAAAATCCTGTTCTTCCGGATCCTGTTCCGCCGCTTTCTTAAAATATTGCAGCGCGTTCTCCCACTGTTCAAATTCCTCATGGCAAAGCGCAATATAATAATACATCCAGGCAAAGGTCAGACCGCGTTCTTCACAGATCTTTAAATTCTCATAGGACTTCTTCGCATCATCCCGATACACATAATAAAACCGTCCCAAAAAGTACCGGTTCCGGTCGCTGTCATCCAGCCTGACCGCCCTTTTTGCCCATTCCTCCATTTCATCCGCAGACCGAAAACTTTTGGCCCGCCCATCGTCGTGAATGAGACACCGTTCCAGATATGCCTCCGCCAGCAGATCGTCCGGCGCCTGCTTTTCTTCCAGTTCTCCGATTGCCTGCCCGGCGTATGTATCCGCTTCCCGCAGCGCATTCTCATCTGCCGCCAGCCTTCTGAGCGTTTCCAGCTTCTTGACCATCAGATAAAAGCTGCTCACATTCGCCTCATCCGCCTGATCCAGAATGTGCTTTGCATCCTTATACTGCCTGTATTCCACAAACACTCTGACTGCCCGTTCATAAATTTCACAGTGTCCGGCATAAATCTGCTTCGCCCGGTAAAAATTGTCCACGACCTGCTGCGCCCTGCCCAGCCCTTCACAGGCTTCCTGTGCGTAAAAATACGCCCAGTAAAACTGTTCGTCCACGCCTTTGAGCCGTTCGCACAGAGCCGCCATCTGCTCATAATCCTGAAGTTCCCGGTAAAAAAGCATCTCTCCCATCAGATAATCCGTTTCTTCGGGCATGCGCGCAACGGCCTCCTCAAACGCGGCCAGCGCCTTCCCGCTGTACTCCTGCGCTTTTTCTGTCTCTTTCTTCTCAAGCGCCCTGTAAAGGATCTGCCAGGCCCTTCCTTCCAGATCAAAACTCTGGGCAAGATGTCTTTCGGTATCCTCTTCCGATTCTTCCTGTCCGGTCAAAAGGCACTGCCGCCAGCAAAGAGTCTGTTCGATCGCTTCCTCCGCATGTCCGCCCTCCAGCGCCATCACCGCCTTTACCCAATGACAGTCCGCCGTATCCGCCTCCAAAACCGGATGCGCCGCAAAAAACTCCCGTCCCTCTTCCGAACGGTTCGTCTGCACATAACACCACGCCAGCCGGATTCCCTCTTCCAGCGTCATGTTTGCCGCCCTTTCTCCCTGAAATTCTTCAATCAGCGCCGCGTTGATCCGATTCATCAGATCATTGGCTTCCTGGGTGTTATATGTCCTTCTGGCGCGCAGCGCATGCTCTCTGGCTTCCGTCATTTTACCCGTTTCCACATAGAATTTCGCCAGGTTCACCGACACCGTATAAATCTGTTCCGGGGATAATCCTTCGTCCTGCAAAAGCCTGTTGTATACCTCTGCGGCCTCATCCCCGTGCCCGCATTCAAAAAGAATCCCGGCGCCCGCCAAAAGAATGCGGCGATCCTCCGCATTTTCTTCCCATAATGCGCGGACAATCCGCTCGGCTTCCTCCTTTTCCCCACAGATCAGGCTGTATTTCGCTTTTTCCAGCATAAACCAGGGATGGGAAATTTCCAGCGAATCCAGAAAAGCAATTTCCTGAGAGATTTCTTTCTTCCAGCCCTCCCTATCTTCCGCTTCGCTTTCCTTTCCGGTCAGCCCTGCCAGCGTGTCCAGATGATCCAGAAAGGCGTCGTAGTCCGCCGTGTCTTCTCCGGAAAGCTTCTCAAACGGAAAATCGGAACTTCCTTCCTGATCGGAGATTTTCCAGAGCATATAATCCACGAAGTTCTTGTGCAGATGCTCTTTAAACTCCTGCTCGTTTTCCGCAATGCCGAAAGCTTTGTCCAGAATCTGCCAGTTTTTTGCCGGCATCCGGTAACATGCAGCAAGCCGGGAAAACATGGCCCATTTGGCGTCTTCTCCCAGATCAAGATCATCCAGCACATCCTCCCGGACAAGCCTCTCCCACTCCCCGCCGTCCAGCCGCTTCGACAGAGAATGGTAAATATTGTCCAGCTTCTGTAAAAAAAGGCTGACCGGATCGTCTTTTGCCGTTTCCGGTTCGTCCTTTTCCCTGCGCCGCGCAAAGGCGAGCGCCGCTTCATATGCTTCCCGCAGCCGCTTAAAGCCCTCCGGATTGTCCTCCGGGTTCATCAGGACCAGCTTATCCCTGTATGCCGCCCTGATTCGGGTCTCATCCTTTGTCTCTTCAATTCCCAATACCGGAAAAATATTTTGACTGTCCATAACGACCTCCTTTGCCGTTCCTTCTCCTGTTCCTGTCGTTCATATAGTCTGCGCCGCAAAGGCGCAGACCTGCCTAAGCAATTACCTCATACGCAATATAGGCATGGTCCAAATGATATCCCAAATTTTCCGCCAGCTTTACCGATTCCGGATTCTGCGCATCCCAGCTCGGATAGAGATTTCTTTCCAGGCATTCCAGAATCAGCCGCGCGCCGCATATCAAAGCGAACCCCCGTCTGCGATATTCCTCCTTTGTATCGATCTCTATTTCAATGCCGTCCCGGTATCCTGAATAAGAAGAAGCGCCGGAAACAGGCTCACCATTTTTTAAAATCACCACACCCAGACCATATTTCTGATAAGCCTTATAATCCGCATACTGGGCCACCCAATCCCGGCACCAGCCGGTTTTACACCGGTTAAAAAGTTCCTCATCCATCATCCTCATGGAATATTCCGGCGGTAATGCTGCTGCCGCGCAGCGCAGCTTTTCCCTGTCAAAAACATCCGGCTCTTTTTTGAGCGCATACCGGGTCACTTTCTTCGCCTTTTCTCCGTAACACGATTCAATCAATGCCGCCCAGTCCTCGCTCTGCCCAACCAAGATGATAAAATCCTGCTTTCCTCTTATATAAAAAACAAGTTCTTCCTTCGGTTTCCCTGCAAAAAAAGCGAAATCTCCCAGAATCGCCATGGCAGAAACCGGGTCCTCCTGACAATCGGCATAGACCGCTCCCATAATGCCCTGCAGACAGGACCAGATAATCGTCTCTTCCCACCCCGCAAATAAAGGAGCGGCGTTTTCCGGATTTTCTAATTTTATAATCATAATGCTTCTCCTTCTCCCGTTCCAAACCTATCATATCAGATAGAAGTTCAAAACGCCAGTTATGGACTTAAAATCTCCATAACCGGCGCTTCTGTTTTTCATAGGTCAAATGACCGACACCTGATATTTGTCCAGCATTTCCTGTAAAACCGCAGGATCACGCTGCATCAGCGGAATTTTGTCCGCCTCTCCTGCCAGCACCATCCTGCTTGTCAGAATCAGCATCATATCTTTTCCCTGGCCCCAACCTTCTTCTCTGCCCTCTTCTCTACTGTCTTTCACCAGTTCTTCCAGCGCAGTACACATATTGTATCCTCCCGTATCATTCTGATAATGTCCGCGTTTCATGACGTCCAGACACTTTACTCCCAAAAACGCCGACAATAAATCGCAGCACGCATCATCAAGGTTACTGTAACGTCGCTCATTCTCTCTGATATATTCATACAGTTTTCGTTTGCTTCCCGCGTATGGAAGCAATTCAAATAACTGTCTTAAGCCGGTTTTAAAATGATTCGGATTCACACTTTTCCATTCAATCAAGTCACCCTCAGTGTACAAGGGGACACGCGCCCCGAACCGTGATATTTGCCCGATTTTCCTCGTTGTCCTCAATCGGCGTGCGGTCCAGCACGCCTCATTCGTCCGCCTTGAAAATCGGGCAAATCTCTACGGTCGGGGTCGTAGAGTCGGAAAGGGACGAATTTGGTCATCTGCAAGGCACCTGAACGACGCGTGCAGAGACGCACGCGGAGTGAAGGTAACGAAGCAGATGACCAAATTCGCCCTTATCCGACCGTGTGTCCCCTTGTACACTGAGGGTGATTTTGAAGTCCGGGCAAAACTCCTTTAATTCCTCCAGCCCCGGAGGAAACTCAATTAACTCATGCAGTCTGGTAGGCCCTTCCCATGGCTTCTCTCCATGATAAAATACAATGCAGCAGACAGGAGATAAACGATCTTGCCTTGTCATGCCGCTTAAAAACTCAGCGCTGCTTTTTAACTCCATTCGTTTTTTATGCGCTTTACGGATCCTAACCGCCTGCTGGTCGTAAAGCAGCGCAGTGACAAGCATGTCCCGAAGAGGCATGATATAGCTGTCATCATGCTGATTTTCCAGGGAGATCAAAATAAATCGTTCCTTTTCATCGTACTGAAACATCCCGTCTGACGTTCGTTCCTTTTTCTTTTCGCCGCCGCTGCCATTCTGATAAACAACAGCCGCCGTTTCGGGAAGCCTTTTCATTTTTGCGGGATCTAATACCTGCTTTCCACGAAGAAGCCCTCCGTTTACAAGATCACAGACATGCACAGGATCCACAATGCATGCCTTTCCTTTCGGGTCAGTGATACCCAAGATATGCCTCCTTTTCAGATGTTTCCGCAGCATCAGACACTTTTTCAGCTTGCCTTGAATCACTATGGAAATGGGACAGGAAGCCTGTGACGGATGTGCAGAAGAACAATAGAATCATTCACAGCAGAACGCCATGAGAATTGTTATATGACATCTTCATCATAAATCGGGCCGATGCTTTTATCAATCATGTTCCACCCGTATAAACTATCAACTCCTGTAAAATTTTCTTTTTGTGCGAATCTGTTCTTTCCATTTACAGCAGTCGTTTAAATGCAGCATAACATGGCGGGTAGGCGGCATGAGCAAAATCCCCGCCACATCCTTTTTCCCCCAGAAATCCAGCAGCCAGGCGGAATCTTCCTGTGCTGTCACGCCGCCGCAGGCCCTGATTTTCTCCAGATCCCGCGGCGCAATTTTCCGTTTCATATCCTCCGCCCGCAATTCTGCAACGATCATCCTCGTCCTTTTGGCAACCTCATTTCGATAACAGAGCAACTCCTTTGCGGAAATATTCTTACTGAGATCCATAATTTCATCGTCCGTCAGCGCATTTCCGGTATCTGTAATGGAGACATTCAGTCTCTTCTTCCATGCATCGTTAAATACCTGTTCCCCGCCTGCCACCAGAAAATTCATGGTCAAATCCTCGATTCTCGCAACATGCCATAATACCCAGGCAATCGTTTCATCCTTAGCAGTCGGCATAACGGCATATTCCACCGGTGCCAGATCCTCTAACAACACATCCACTTCGTTGCGCGCAGCGCCAGACATTTTGTTTTGCATTGTTCCCGACGCTTCGGATAAATGCAGGCAGGCGTGAAGTTCCAAAAAGAGCGCTTTTGCCCGTTCGATTTCCGCAGGTTTCCGGATAATTTTGTTCAATTCCTTATGTGTTTCGCTTATTCCTTCTCCAAAGTATTTCAAGTCTTTTCTCCCAACTGCATCCAATGCCTATCCGCATTTGTTTACCGATGCGTCTTCCATCCCGCGCAATTCATCATTAATGATAATAAAGTCTAAAAATGCTGAATTATCACGAGAATCAATGCTCATATGTAAATATCCGTCCGTTTTTGGTCAGCCTATACCATCCTTCTGATTTTCCCCATTTCCCGCCAAACATTGTCGCCATAATTACTCACCAGAACCGAGACCGTTTCCTTATCCGGATTGTATTCTGACACAAAACTCACGCCGGGATCGCAGCCCTGAAAATATACGATATCCCGTTTCGGCTCGTTGTCGATGATCCCAAATCCATACCCGTAAAATCCGTCGCTTTCATTGCCGCTCTGCTTCCGGAGCATCTCATCCGTCATTCTTTTTGAAAGAAGCTTGTGATCCAGCAGTCCTTTCCAGAAGTTCACAATATCATCGACCGTAATAAACGCGCCGCCCGCTCCCGTGCCTTTTGCATCCACGCTGAATATATTGGTCCGGTAATCCTTTGTTTCCTCACAATATATGTAATTGGCCGCACACCTCGCCGGAAGCCTGTCCAATTCAAAATATCCCGTGGAGTTCATGCCGCACGCATCAAACACATTTTTCTGTAAGTACCGGTCAAACTCCATACCGCTGACTTTTTCAAGAATCATGGCCAGAAGCACATATCCCGAATTGTTGTACTGAAATTTCTCACCTTTCGGATACATCATCGGCTTATCGATAAAAAGCGGAAGCAGATCCGCGTTATGCCGGATCTTATAGTTTGGAAAATCCGCCCACAGTTCTTCATATTCATCCATGACCGATTCGTCAAAATAGTCCGGCACTCCCGATGTATGCGTCAAAAGCTGTCTGACTGTCACTTCCGGATCTATTTCATGCAATTCTATGTCCAGTATTTTCCCCAGCGTATCTTCAAACCGCAGCTTTCCACGCTCTATCAACTGCAGAATTCCCACCGCCACAAACGCCTTTCCTGCAGATGCGCTGGCAAATCTGGTGTCCGGTGTATTCGGAATCTCATTCGCTAAATCCGCATAACCTGCTGCCTTTTTATATAGAACAGCATCCTTTTGAACAACCAGAACAGTTCCTCTGAAATTCGGGTCCAGGATTTCATCCAGATTCATTTTTCCGCTCCTTCCCCGTCTGCAAACATGCTTTCCAACAGCGTGATCTTTTTCCCGTCCATATCCACTTCGGCTTCAATGCCGTAAGGAAGCGCGCAGCGCGGCATCGCATGTCCGAAATTGACATTATAGAGAACCGGAAGTTTCTTATTTTCAATTACCTCTGCATATATTTCTTTATATTCCTCATAATACTGCTCATCCTGCGGTTTTCCCACAATCACGCCGCTGACCGCGTCAAACACGCCCCGCTCCCGAAGCGTCAGCAGTTCCTTCCGCAGAAGTTCCGGCGCCGGCTTTTCCTCACAGGTTTCCAGGAACAGAATTTTCCCCTTCCATTCCTCCTGTGCCGGAAAAAGCGCATATTTTTCACAGACAGTCTTTTCGTCCTCATAGCGCGTACATGTCAGAATATCATAAAGGCTCTCCAGACAGCCGCCCAGCAGTCTGCCCCGGAAGGTTCCCTCTCCCTGCAAAGCTTCATAACCGCGCTCTTCTTTATGGAAAATCCGGTCCGTTCCCATTGCATTCCGGGAAAAATCTTTCCGCTCCTCGTA
This sequence comes from Eubacteriales bacterium, assembly GCA_030524745.1. GTDB lineage: Bacteria > Bacillota > Clostridia > Lachnospirales > Lachnospiraceae > Gallintestinimicrobium. The sequence continues at coordinate 17,935 of JAUNGC010000016.1, forward strand.
CCAGAGATCGCTAGCCGTGATCGTTCTTTTTTCCCGTCCGGCAAAATAGCCTTCAAAAGCCCGTCTTGTATATGGCAGCATTTCATTCGCAATCTCTCCCAGATCACAGATGAAGTTCGGTCCGTAAAAAGTTGTCAGTCCCAGCCTGTAAAACATCAGATGATTGACCGTGGTGTCGGAAAATCCGGTGAAAAGCTTTGGTTTTTCCCGTACCAGCGCCGTGAATTCCCCATCTTCCATCAGGTACGGCAGCAGCCTGTATGTATCGTCTCCGCCGATCGCGCAGATGATTCCCCTGACGGAATCATCCAGAAAGGCCGCCTTTAAATCGCTTGCTCTCGCTTCCGGATGATTTTTCAAAAATTCAATGCCTCTTAATGCATTGGGCATAAAGACCGGCTCCAGACCAAATTCACGCAGTCTTCTCACGCCGATTTCTATATTGTGGCTGCAAAATTCCTCGCCCAGCATGCCGCTTGACAGGCTGACAATCGCCACTTTATCCCCTTTTCGTAATGCCTGCGTTTTTTTCATTACATCTCTCCTATCAATTCTTTCTGTTATCCTTCCCGTATGTTAACCGGATCGCCTCTCCGATCCGGCCAAGTTCTTCCCGCAATTGAACCGGTTCCAGAAGTTCCGCCTTATCGCCAAAGGCCAGAATCCAGCTGATGAGATTCTCTTTATTCGTAAATCCGCCGGAAAACAACAACGTTCCGTCTTCGGTCTCCGAAAAGCTGCCTTTGCCGTATTCTTCAATCAACCGCCATTTGCATTCCGGCGCGAAACGGACCTTAACCCAAAAATTTGCCGGGAAAATCCGCCCGGCGGAAAGATCGGGGCGCGAATCCAGCCGTTTCCAGAACGGTTCTTTGGTGCACGCCACTCCATCCATGCGATTCAGCTTGAAAAGCCGGAAATCCATACGCTCCCTGCACCAGCCCCACACATACCAGTCCGACCATTGATACAAAATATGATACGGCTCCACATAGCGCACCGTTTCCCCCTTTGAGGAAAAATAACGAAAGCTTATCACCTGACAGCGCTCAATCGCGGTATGAATCAGTCCTATTTTTGTTGAAAGAGAGTCTTTATACCAGGATGCCAGATCAATCAATACGGGCTGATCTTCTGCCGACGGCCGCTCTGTTCCTGCCGTCAGCTTTTCCATCAACTGTTCATAACGCTTTGTTCCGCTGACGCTGTCAAGACTGCGAAGTCCCGCCAGAATCGCCTGCATTTCAGAAGAAGTCAGCAGCGTGCGGTCTATTTTATAGCCCTCCATAATGGAGATGCCGCCGTTCATCCCCTGCATCGTGACAACTGGAATTCCGGCTTTGCACAAATCCTCAATATCCCGGTTGATCGTCCGGCGGGATACCTCGAACTTTTCCGCTAACTGCGGCGCTGTCACCCTGTCCTGCTGCAGGAGAACGGATAAAATTCCGATCATTCTGTCAATTTTCATAAAAAACCCCATTTCGGACTGCTATAAAAAACTGCGCTCTTATCGTTCAATTCAGTATAACATACGCCGACCTTCCGCTCCATCAATTCTTTCCCACTTTTTTCGGACATTTCTGCCACGGCAAAAATGCCGGCCGGCCCGAAAGACGGGCCAAACCGGCATCTATCAACTCATGTACAAGTATTCAGGATTTGAAAATATAACGAATTCTTTTCCCGCCGCTTTATTTCAGCAGCGCATTCTCCAAATCGTCCAGCATGATGCCCAGAGAAGTAATACCGCCCTCTGCCAGATACCAGATGCCGGGATTCTCCAGAATGACCAGATTGCCGTTCTGATAAGCGTCGGTCTTCATAATCAGTTCATTCTCCATGATCTCTGCTGCCAACTGCGCGCCGCTGGTGCCAATTGCAGAATCACGATCCATGACAAAAATATATTCCGGATTCAAAGCGACAATTGCTTCAAAGGAAACTTCATTGCCATGTGTGGGAGTGGACCCTTCACTGCTCTCTGCGCTTTCACTGCCGCCGCGGCCGCTTCCGCTGCGTTCGCCGCCGACAGATGCAGCATCAGCGCCGATATTGTCAAAGCCGATCTCATTGACGATCAGGGAGCAGCGTCCGTCGTTGCCCAACAGATTGAAGCTGCCGCTGGTGCTCATGCCAAGCACACAGGTGCGCCCTTCTGCGAACTCGTTAAGCGCTGCAATGCGCGCGTCATACTGTGCCAGAAGCGCATCGACCTGCTCGGTTTCGCCAAAAATGGCGCCAATGGTTTTGGCATTGCCGCGAATCGCTTCAACCAGCCCGTCGTCAGATACTGTGGTCAGACGAAGCACAGGTGCGATTTCACCGAGATCATCGATATATTCCGCCATACGGCCGCCCATCAGAATCAGATCGGGTTCACAGGCCATAACGGCTTCCAGATCGGGCGTTTTCACTGATCCTACAATAGGAAGTCCGTTCTCGTTATAGGATTGCAGATAAGGCAGCGTGATGGTGGGTACGCCCACTACACGATCACCCAGCCCCAGATTATCCAGAATATCCAGATTTGCCAGATCCAAAACCACAACGCGCTCCGGTTTGTAAGGAACCGTAACCTCGATCGGCTCGCCGGCAGCGTCCATGCCTGTAACGGTTACCTCTGCAGGTTCTTCAGCATCTTCGCTTTCGACAGCATCTGTCGTTTCTTCATCGGCGGCATCCGCTGCTTCCGTTCCGGCCGGAACTGCCGCTTCCGCATCTGTGTTTTCATTGGCAGATGTGCTGCCGCAGGCCGCCATACTTAAAACCAGCATAGCCGCAAGCAGCAGAGAAATTACTTTTTTCATTGTTTACTCTCCTTTATATTTTATAGTTTTCTATAACTTTGGAAGAAATCAATAGTAGATAGAAAGCGGTCTGCCTTCAATCTCCATGATTTCAAAATCCACCTTGTAAATTTCAGACAGGTTCTCCTTGGTCATCACTTCTTCAACCGTGCCGAACTTGCAGATCTTCCCGTCTTTAAAAGCGCAGATATAGTCGGAATAAAATGCGGCATAATTGATTTCATGAAGAACCAGAATCACCGTTTTGCCCAATTCGTCGCAAAGCCGGCGGACAATTTTCATCATGTTGGACGCATGGTAAATATCCAGGTTGTTGGTCGGCTCATCCAGCAAAACGTACTCCGTATCCTGCGCGATGACCATAGCGATATAAGCCCTCTGCCGCTGGCCGCCGGACAGTTCGTCGATGAACTGATCCTGAATGTCTTCCAGTTCCATATAAGCCAGCGCCTGATCGATGATCTCCTCATCCTCTTTCGTATTACGGCCGCCGGAGTAAGGAAAACGCCCGAAAGTTACCAGTTCCCGTACGGTCAGCTTCATCTGGATATTGTTTGTCTGTGTCAGAATAGCCAGCCTTTTTGCCAGTTCCTTGCTTTTCCACCGGGAGATGTCCTGATCCTGAAACGTGACCTCGCCGCCGTCTCTGGAAATCAGCCGTGAGATGACTCCCATAACCGTTGATTTACCCGCGCCGTTTGGTCCGATAAGAGACGTCACCTTTCCCTTCGGAATATCAAAGCTTACAGAATCCACGACAGTTTTTCCGTCGTATTTTTTGATTAAATTCTTTACATTCATCATTACACCCTCTTATTGGTCAGTAGCAGATAAAGGAAATACAGGCCGCCGAACACGCCGATGAACACGCTGATAGGGACGGCGTAGTGATAAATCCGTTCCACAATCAATTCACCGCCGATCAGAATCGCCATGCCAAACAGCGTGGAACCCAGAATCAACTGCGAATGGCGATAGGTTCTTAAAAACTGCCGGGAAAGGTTTGCCATGATGAGTCCCAGAAAAGAAATCGGGCCTACCATAGCCGTCGCCACAGCGATACACAGCGTTACACTCAGCAGCAGCCTGCGGATACATCTGTCGTAATCAACTCCCAGATTAATCGCCTGATCCTTTCCCAGAGAAATCACATCCAGCAAGGCCAGATCCTTCCGCAAAAAAAAGATAACCGCAGCCAAAACCACCAGGGAAGCCACAATAACCTCCGCATTGACGTTTTCAAAGCTGGCCACCAGCGTTTCCAGCAGGCTGTCATATTCATTGGGATCCATAATGCGGGTCATGGTCGTCTGGATACTGGAAAAAAACGAAGTCAGCACCGTCCCGATCAGCAAAATATACAGGACATTATGATGCGTTTTCTCAAAAAGGAAACTGTACACGATGGTGGCGACAATCGCCATCAGCACCAGATCCACAGCGAAGGCCAGATTGCTGTTGGTTGCAAGCAGGCTGGTGGAACCGGCCACAAACACAACCGCCGTATGGATCAGCGAATACAGGGCGTTCATTCCCAACAGACAGGGGGTAACAATAACATTATTGATAATGGTCTGAAATACCAGGGACGCTCCGGCAATGGCAAATGCCGTAATCAGCATGACCACAAGTTTGGGAGTCCGAAGTTTCATGGCGTACCGAAACAGTTTGGGATTTCCAAAATTGACCGCATAGAACATAAAGCCGGCGGCGCAAAGCAGCACAATGACTGCCAGAATGACCAGTTTCCGCTGATTGGCGCGGACTGCCGCATGATTCATTTTCCGTCCTCTCCTTTCACTGTGGAAATTGCAGAAGCACAGGGGCTGTTACCGGCGCCGCCTAACCGAATCGCCTTCCTGCCGTGATTGAGCCGGTAGAGCAGCATTCCGATAAAAACAATACTGCCGACGATGCCGATAATCAGTTCAATGGGAAGTTCATAGGGCGCAATGACAGCCCTGCCGATCATATCGCATACCAGCACGAAAATGGAACCAAATAGAGCGGTATCCACCAGCGTTCCCCGGATCTTATCTCCTTTGAACATGGCCACCAGATTCGGAACGATCAGGCCGATATAAGAAATGGACCCCACAACCACTACCACGGAAGCGGTAATTGCAGCCGCAATGCTCAGCCCCATAAACAAAACCGCATTGTAATGAACGCCGAGATTTTTGGAAAAGTCCTTCCCCATTCCCACAATATTGAAGTGATTGGCAAACAAGAACGCTATAATCACCAGCGGAACCACCAGATAAACCAACTCATACCGTCCCCGCAGCACCATGGAAAAATGTCCCACCAGCCACGTGGATAAGGCCTGGCTCATCTCATATTTATAAGCAAAATAGTTGGTGACTCCCGTGATAACGTTGCCGAACATAATGCCCACCAGCGGCACCATTACCGCATCCTTGAACTGGATCCGCTGAATAAACCACACAAAAATCCATGTGCCGGCGATTGCAAACACAAACGCGAACAGCGCCCGTCCCCACAAAGTTGATTTCGGCATGAACAGCAACGCCAGCAGAATGCCGAACTGTGCGGAGGAGATGGTCGCGCCCGTAGTGGGCGAAACAAATTTGTTCATACACAACTGCTGCATAATCAGACCGGCCACGCTCATTCCCACACCGGTACAGAGGATGGCCAACAGCCGCGGCAGTCTGGAAATCAGAAAAATCTCCAGTTGTTCCATATCGCCGTGCAGGATTCCGGATAAATTCACATCCAAAACACCGATAAACAATGACCAGACGGACAGCACGATCAGCACAACCGCTAAAATGATAGTAATACCGTACTTTTTGATAATAATTCCTCCTAACTGATGCAAAAACCTCCGCTAACTCTTATTCGAAATTCAAACAAAAGTTAGTATTTTCTAACCCAGGCATAAAAAATATGCGTTGAGAAGAACCGGACTTACAGGGTCTTTCCAACGCACGTTCAAGTATGGGTTAGTCTAACATAACCGCCCATTCCTGTCAACAGATTTTTTAAAGTTTTCCGCAGAGATAAACGTAAGCGTTCAGAATCGTATTCTGCTTTTTTCCCGCAATGAAATAGTAATCCGACTGCGCTTCTTTTTCCGTATATAAATAGGACCCATAGGCGGAAATGTCGCAGCAGATAGCAGGTCCGTCCGCCGCCAGCAAAATCCCATAACCTTTATCCGACAGAATAAACGGCAGTTCCCCGGCGCTTGCGCCGCCGGAAATATAACGGGCCGTCCCCCGCAGATTCATCCCGCTCATCCCCTGCGCGCCAAGGGCATACAGATTCTCGCCCTTCTGCCAGTCACAGAAAAGCCACGCCCTGTTTTGCCCGCCGATTCCGGTTTCAATCTGTCTCGGTTCTTTGCTCCGCTCCGCCAGAAGCAGCTTTTTATCCCGCGTCAGATAACGGATCGCTCCGGTCGCCTTATCCACCCGCAGGCAAAGTTCGTCCGTGGTCAGTTCCACAACGCCGCCCGCATCCTTATACATCCAAGCCCGATCCGTTCTGCGCACCGCAATTTTCTCATGAATTCCCGGTGCGATCTGCTGCCCTTTTGCAAAAGTGACGCGGACGATGGCGCTTCCCACAGGACACAGCCGCAGCACGCCATAGCGGCTCTGGAAATACAGCCCGTCCGCCTGTTTCGTCACCCACTTCACCGCCAGATCGATTTTCGCATGTCCTGCCGGACGAAGTTTTTCGGTAGCGGGCATATCCCCGAAGACGTTGTCCGTCCCGTTATGCTTCTTCCGTGCAGCGGCTGCCTTCCCGTCCGTCTCCGGTCTCACACTTGCTTCCGGCCTCGCACTTGCTTCCGGCCTCACGCCAGTCCCCGGTCTCACGCCCGCCTTTGGCCTCATATCTGCTTCCGGTTGTACCTGATTGCGCACGATGGAAATTCTTTTGCGCGGCGCGGGGGGCGTCCCGTCCTTACGGACGGCTGTTTCTTTCCTGATTCCGGATTCCGTCCCGCCTGCTGCAGTAATCTTTTTCTGACCTGACAGCACTTTTTCCCGTTCCGACTGCATTCTCTCCCGTCCTGGCAGTAGTCTTTCCGTCCCTGACTGCATTTTCTCCCGTTCCGGCAGCATTTTTTCCGGCAGCGGGTCTGCGATCAGTCCGGTCAGATTGCCTGCATGAAGCACGCAAAGTTCATGGAGCGCGCGGGTCGCCGCCACATACAAAAGCTTCGCATGCCCGTCGTCATTGGGATATTCCTCCCTGGCGGGATCCAGAATCAGCACCGCGTCAAACTCCAGACCTTTCGTATATTCCACCGGAAGCACCATGACGCCGCTGCCGAAGACCGCCCGTTCCAGATCGCTCTCCATCACAGCGATATGTCTGCCCAGCTCTTTGACCGCCCGCCGCGCGCTCTTCCGGTCCCGGCAGACCACCGCGATCGTGTCCAGCCCTTTTTCCTGCCAGCCTCTGCATACATCCGCCGCCCGCCGGATCAATTCTTCCCTGCCCGCAATTTTTTCCACCTGCACCGGCGCGCCGTGGCGGATAATGGGCTCCACCGGATAAATGGAAAACTGTCCGTGATGCAGAATATCGGTAGCAAAGTTTGAAATCTCCACCGTATTCCGGTAGCTCTTTTTCAATACGCCGAAGCTGTCCATTTCGTCCGTCAGCAGCAGGTCCTTTAACTCTTCCCAGTCATTCAATCCGTATCCGAAATGAATGTTCTGGGAAATATCCCCCATCACCGTATAAGTACAGTCCTTGATGCAGAACTTTAAAACGCTGTAAGCCATCATGCCGAAATCCTGCGCCTCATCAATGACCACATGATGCGCCTCGCTGATCTCTTCCGTCTCCTTCACCCGCTTGTACAGATAGGCCAGTGCCGCCAGATCATACACGTCAAATTCCGTCTCCGCAATCTCCACCTCATATCCTTTCAAAAGCTGCTTCGACAAAAAATCCCGATACAAGTGAAAAATGGACTTTTTCCAGGTCCGCCCTCCGTATCTGCCGCGGTACGCTTTTAAAATGGCCTTTCGCTCGTTCTCCGTATACCTCACTTTTCCCGTGAATTCATCCCTGATTTTGACAAGGAGCCTTTCATTGAGCATATTGATTTTGCTCTGAATCGATATTCGGGGATTTTGCCGAATATAGCGTTCTATGGCCTCCTGCCCCGCCAGTTCTATACAATCCCTCGGATCAATTTTCTTTCCTGCGGTTTCGTCAAACACTCCTGCTTTTCCATTCCGAATCCCCTCCACAAACTGCTTCGGATTCAAATATATGGATTCCCGCGGAATAACGTCCCATTCCAGCTTCCGGCAATACTCTTCCAGATCCCGAAACCAGGCAAGCCTTCCCTTGACGCTTCCCTTTCGATCCATCTTATCAGCGCTCAGAATCCGGTATTTTTTCTCGTCCCAGTCCTCATACAAAAGCCGTACAAAAAGCTGCTCCATGGTCATCTGCCGGATTCCGTACACGTCCAGATCGGGCAGCACGCCCGTGATATAATCCAGCAGAATCCGGTTGCTTCCCACAATATAAAAATCCTCCGGTTTGAAGCGCTCCTGATAGTTATACAGAATATAAGAAATCCGGTGCATGGCCACGGTTGTTTTTCCCGATCCGGCAACGCCCTGTACGATGACGTTGTGATAAGGGGATTTGCGGATGATATCGTTTTGCTCCTTCTGGATCGTCGCAATGATTTCCCCCAATACGGCCTGCTTATTTTTTGCCAGATATTTGGTCAGCAGATCGTCGTTGGCTATGACTTCCGTATCAAGAAAGTCAAGCAGCTTTCCGTCCTCAATTTCATAGGTCCGCTTCAGCTTTAAATCAATCGGGATCCGTGCGCCGCCCGGCGCAGGATAGCTGCACTTCCCCAGCCCGTTTTCATAATAAGCGTTTGCCACGGGCGCTCTCCAATCCACCACAACCCAATGCGTCGTATCCTTCGCAATGCCGCCCCTGCCGATATAAAGAGATTCTTCCTTATCCAGCGTTTCATCATGAAACACGATCCTTCCAAAGTACGGCTTTTTCTGCGCCTTCTCATTCCTGACCAGCGCGCGCTTCATATGATCGTGCAGCGTGATGGTATTATTCAGTATGGTAAAAACTTCCGCATCGTTATCATGATAATGCTCCAGCATTTCATCGATGTCTTCCTGCATTTTGGCAACTTCCCGGCTGTAGTTATCCACATTTTCCCGGACAATCTCCAGCGTTTTCCCCAGATAATCCTCTTCTTCCCGTCTGGATATCCCCAAAATCTTCACTCCGCTTTCCTGACCCATCTTTTTCCCCTTTCCTGAACTATGATCTGCTGCGTGTTTTCCGGGCGAGACCGTGTCCGGGAAGGATTTGTGTGCCATCCGCTCCGTCCCCTGCGGCTGCCCGCGCCTCAACGAACTGTCATTGCCGCCTGAACTGTTATCTGCTGTTCCTTCATTTTAACGAAAAACGAAAAAAATACTAGACTTTATTTTTGCGATGTGATAAGCTGAATAATGAAGTGTGGGTAAAATCAGGAAATGAGTCATAGAAGGGCTGTTCATGAGAACATGACCCTTATTTTTTTACACAAAAAAGCCTCCGGGCAGCGGGATTTCTCCTTTTTTATCCGAAAGCTTTCCAAAACCTTCATCTTATATTTTCCCGTTACCAGGGGATCTCCCTCAGATGAGAATCCCGCATGACAAACCGGTTTTCATCGGAATGGATATAAGGCTCATTGGGATCATAGCAAAATCCGCTCAGAAGATATTCTCCGGCCGTCATGCCGCCGGCGTTTTCTTCCGCACAATACCAGCGGAAAGTGAATCCCTCCGGGCGCAGCAGATTAAAATAAAGCTTTCCCACCATATTGAGACCTGCCCAGGCCATATGCTGTCCGTAATTGCGATCATCTCTGCAATTAAAGTACTGGCGTAGTTTGTTCTTTATTATCGATCTGGCATCATCCATTTCCATAAATTCGTCCATAGTCTCTCCTCCCTGATATAGATGTTCATTTCTGTATCTTCCACTGACCGGAACGTCTGCTTCCATTTCTTGTAAGAACACCTTTTGCCTGTAACCTTGGAAGTATTCGCTTAATTGTTCCTAATGAAATTCCTGTTGCTTCGTGAAGTTTCTTTTGTGTGATTCGAGGGTTCTTCTTTATCACAGATAAAATCCTTTTTTCATCTTCAGTTAATTCATGTTCAGTCGCACTTTTAGTCGCATCAGTCGCGCTTCTAGTCGCATCAGTCGACATTTTATCGGCACTTTCAGTCTCATTTGCCAAGCGATTAGTATCACCGATACCATTCTCTGACTTCATCGAACCAAAATCAAAGGAGTATTCATCATCCAATGGTACAATGATGCGAAACACATCACCTTCTACAAATTGCGGTTCCTGCCCGGAATAGTATTTACTGTATTTAAACAAATTGCGGACACCAGAACCAAGCTGATCCGCATATCCTATATTTCGGAAAAATGAAGCTATGATCGGATTCTTTGGATTCGGCTCCAGATTATCCACCGTAATATAACCTTCCTTCCATGCGCGGTTTGCATTTTCCACATACATACGTTCTTTTTCAATGACAAACTTTGCCGTATAACTGCTGGTAAATTCCCGATGCATCAAAGTATTGCTAACCATTTCTCTTACAATCGTATTTCTCAGGCTCTTATTTACAGTATCTTCCAAAAAGAACTTGTCCAGCAAATGTTTTCTTCCAAATTCAAGAAGCCTGTCGTAACTTTCAATCAAATTTGTTCTAATAATCTCACGGTCATCATACCGATCCACATTTACCTTACGAACAAGTGCATCTGTCACATAAACCGGTGCCACATTCAGAATCACATCGTCTTTACCTAACAGCATAATTGCAGCAAGATTATACCCCTCTTCTCCGGTTGCAATATCACGTCCATATAATCCTGCACTTTTCAGTAATTCCTGATCATCCATAGCCGTCCACGGATGCTGTCCGCCTGCATGATTCTGTGCCATTACCCGGATTTTCGGTAACAAATCCAATCGCAAATCTTCCATTTTCGCATATGGAAATATCTTCTTTTCTGTAAAGATGTTCTGCTTGCGAATATACATCTGGGCAATCGCACCTGTAGCTGTCACCTTCACATCCGCATCATCTACACGGTCGTAAATAACTTTTTTGTAACTATGCACTTCCGCACCAGGCGGGATATGCACGTGGATAACGGTATGCCCCTGCTCATCCTTAATTATTTCAGGTGTCAAATAAATGGTAGGAGAAAACAGTGCCGGATTGCTGATTACCGTGATAAAGTTCCTCACCATATCAGCAGCCGCCTTTTCCGGTACACCTACCACAGTACCATCATCTAATACACCCATGAAAATATCACCGCCAAACCTATTCAAAAAGGAACAAACTGTTTCATAGGTATCTGATTCTATTCCGTTGCCGCAGCGTTTGAATTCAACCGCTACAGTTTCTCCGATTGTAAGGATAGAGTTTAAAATTTTGCTGTCCATGTGAGGAACTCCTTTTTGTTTATATTTGCCGCACACATATATTCAAATCCTTATTATCTTTTTCGACCCAAATCTATCTACACACATTTGATATTGATAACATTCTGTCTTTAATTTTTCTTTTGCATATACAATTAGCTTGTTCGCATCTATCTCTGATAACAACTCTTCATCACAAGACACATTATTTTCTTTATGAGTGTCCCAAAGAAAGTCATTGTTCTTACAACCAAGAATTATCTTTTTCGGCTTAACAAAGTCAATTATTTTACCTCTATCTCCTCTGATATTTTCATCTGTTTTTATAATTCTCCATTCTTTTTCATATTCCCAATCCCTGTATTTTGTTAATGTGTCTTTCAAAATATGGGCATTATTTATATTTTGAGGTAATTCTTCCTCATAAATAACTGGCAGACAATCATAGTTCTCTATAAGTTTTTTTAGATCATAGCCAACACATATTCCTCGATGATTATTCGCATAATGCCCCCACATTAGCAAAGAATCGGGGCGTTCAGAAAAACAGGCTATAAAGACAGTTCTCTGCAAATTTCTAGACGCTGCATTTTGTTTCATCTGTTTTACAAGTTCATTGGATGATTCCTGTTTTTGAGAATAACAATCTTTTTGATCTCATCATAATCCAAGCCTTCTTGCCGAAGCCTGACCGCTTTCTTAAATTCAAGAAACCAGAAAGACTGAGACATCAGACCAGCACTATAAGTAGCTGCACCAATCATAATTACATTCCTCCATTGTCCATTCTGCATCATGCGTTGTCCCATAAAACGGACAATCAGGAAGGAAGCACTTCCATAATATCCCCGATGTCACAATTCAATGCCCGACAAATGCGAACTAATACTTCAAGAGAAACCAATTCATTTTTCCCCATCTTAGCTAAAGTATTTGCGCTAACGCCTGCGGCATCACCCAGATCTTTCTTTTTCATTTGTTTATCAATTAAAAGTTTCCAAAGCTTATTATAACTGACCATGTGGCACACCTCTCTTGCATTCTCTACGTTAATCTGCATTAATACTAATGATAGCACAAAGAGGCAATTTAGGCAAGGAGATAGCTTGTAATTTAGCAAGTTTTTATTGCTTATAGGATGAATTTTTACCCAAACTTACGAATTATCTTTTTAGGGAAGGAGTTTTATGGTGCTTTTGGAAACTTCAACAAATTGGTTATGCCGAAAGTCAGATTATCCCGAATACTTCAAAGAAATCCAGTAACAGAGGCATTTCTTAAAGAAATATTCGGGATAACTTTTTAGCCATTTACACTGTCAGCTTTCCGGAACTTCCGGTTTAAGCAAAATAATTCGGGATAATCTTTTGCATATCACAAACCGTAAAGCCGTTTAAGGATTCAACTGTTCATCTCGGATAATCAGAGGACAGACAGATACAATATCATCTTTCACCCAAACTTTCAAATGCACTTCTGCATTTTTTACAATTCACTTTTGAATCGTTCTGTGCACTCTTATCCTGAAATGCTCCACAGGCAGAACAGTGTACATGCCATTTACTATTACCTGATCCCATAGGCTTCCTTTAAGCAATAACATATGATCTGACATTTATTACTCAACGGATTAAAGGGAAATAAAAATCTACCTTATAAGCATCCTGGTTGTCCATTCCGTAAGCATCAAACCGGGCAATCACGATTTCCATATTCAGACTGACTTTGACAATCTGTTGTTTTCATTTCCGTTTTATTTCAGCTCCCACTCGCCGCCGGTGAAAAAGTTCCTTGATGAGCCCACGGAGAAATTGATGAGGCAAAAGCAAAGATTGCATCCGGCGAACAGCCCGTATTCGACAGTGTAAACGCATTGTTTGCAAAATTGGAGACCGATTGATGGCCTACCAGTTTACATTTACCAAAGGTTATCAAAAGCGCTTTAAGCGTCTGAGTACGCAGGAGAAAAAGCATTTTCAAAATAATTGCAGCTTTGGGCATAAACCCCTATTCACCCATCCTTACGCACAAAGCACATCCAAGGAACAGGTGTCTGCTCGACGTAAATTCTGTTTTTTATCCGCAGCATTTCACAGGTTGACACAGGCCAGGCCACCTTTGAATTCTCCGCTGTCATCTTCCAAAAAGAAAATTTCACTATGCCCGGAGTATGATAGCCTGCGTCGGGCTCCGGGAACAAGATATGCGCATTCTGATGCCTTCGGATAAACGAAGACAGACAATAAAAAATCGCACCGGCATGCTTTCTGTGTCCGGTGCGATACGAATTCCTGAAATACATTTACAAAATGCCTGTCACTTCATAGCCGGCGTCCACAACCACGGCCTTAAGCGCTTCCACTTCCGCAGTTCCTTCCACAACGGCCTGCTTGTCTTCCAGGCTGACCGAAACTCCCGTCACGCCTTCCACCGCACTCAAGGCTTTCTCCACCGCCTTCACGCAGTGCATACACATCATTCCTTCGATTTTTACTGTTTTTTTCATGGTTTGTTCTCCTTTTTCCATGGGATTGAAATTGATTTCTTTCTGTTTCATTTCTTCCTGCCTGATTTCTTCCGGTTTCATTTCTGCCGCTTTCAGCTGCGCCGGATGCCCCGTCTCTTCTTTTCCCGCCTGCGCGCTTTCATGCTTCCACTTCGGCGTAAAAAACCGGAGCCGCAGCGCATTGCTCACCACGGACACGGAGGAAAAACTCATCGCCGCCGCACCGATCATCGGGTTCAGCAGAATTCCGAAGTTCTTATATAATACACCCGCCGCCACCGGAATTCCAATCGCATTGTAAAAAAATGCCCAGAAAAGATTCTGCCGGATGTTCCGCATCACCGCTCGGCTTAGAGATACCGCCGAGGGCACGTCCATCAAATCGCTCTTCATCAGAACGATATCCGCAGATTCGATCGCCACATCCGTTCCGGCGCCGATGGCGATTCCCACATCTGCGCGGGCCAGTGCGGGCGCGTCGTTGATGCCGTCCCCGACCATGGCCACTTTTCTGCCCTCTTTCTGCAGACTCTGTATTTTCTGTTCCTTCTCCTGGGGAAGCACATCTGCGATCACATTCTTTAATCCGACCTGCCGTTTGATCGCTTCCGCCGTCCGGGCATTGTCGCCGGTCAGCATGATGACATCCATGCCCATTTCCGTCATCCGCGCGATCGCTTCTTTGCTGGTGGGCTTCACCACATCCGCCGCGGCAACCACGCCCAGAAGCCGGTCTCCTTTTGCGAAAAACAGGGGCGTCCTGCCTTCGTCCGCAAGCCGTTCCACCACCGCGTCAAATTCCTTCACGGAAATGCCCGCCGCTTCCATCAGCTTCCGGTTTCCGGCATAAACGGTTTGTCCACCGATCTGCCCGCAAATTCCCTGGCCCGGTATCATCCGGTAGTCCTGCACTTCCGCAAATGAAACCCCGCTTTGCCCTGCTCTTGTCACAATCGGCTCCGACAGCGGATGACCGGACAGCTTTTCCAAAGAGCCCGCCGCTTCCAGAAGTTCCCTTTCCGTCACATTTTCTGCCGCAATCACGTCCGTCACCACAGGTCTGCCCTCCGTGACGGTTCCGGTTTTATCCAGCACAACCGTATCAATGCTATGGGTGATTTCCAGCGCTTCCGCAGATTTGATTAAAATACCGTTTGCCGCGCCGCGTCCCGTTCCTACCATAATCGCCGTAGGCGTCGCCAGCCCCAGCGCGCAGGGACAGGAAATGACCAGCACGGAAATACCGATGGCCAGCGCGAATTCAAAGCTGTAACCCGATACCAGCCAGTAGATCACCGCCAGCACCGCAATGGAAATCACAACTGGCACAAAAACGCCGCTGACCTTATCCGCCAGCTTTGCAATGGGCGCTTTGGAAGCAGTCGCCTCATCCACCAGCGCGATAATTTTTGACAGCGTCGTGTTCTCTCCTACCGCCGTCGCTTCCATCTGAAAATATCCGGTCTTATTGATCGTGCCGCCCGTCACCCTGTCGCCCGTCTGTTTCTCAACGGGCAGGCTTTCACCCGTAATGGCGGATTCATCGATGGATGCGTATCCTTCCAGTATTTTTCCGTCCACCGGAACCGTATCGCCGTCCCGGACCACGAGTAGCTCGCCGTTTTGCACATCGTCAATGGAAATCTCAATTTCCACCCCGTCCCGCAGCGCCCTCGCCGTTTTGGGAGCCAGATCCATCAGTTTTGTAATCGCCTCGGAGGTGCGGGATTTTGCGCGAGCTTCCATATATTTTCCCAGCGTAATCAGCGTCAGAATCATGCCGGAGGACTCAAAATACAGATCCATGGAAAAACGGTGAACCAGTTCCATGTCGTCATGTCCGAAGCCCCATGCAATTTTGTAAATCGCATAAATGCCATACACAAACGCCGCGCCGGAGCCCAGCGCGATCAGCGAATCCATGTTGGGAGAACGATGCCACAGATTTTTAAAACCGTTCTTAAAATAATGCCCTCCCGCAATCAGCACCGGCAGCAGCAGCAAAAACTGGGTGAACGCGAAAATCATCGCATTTTCCATGCCAAGCAGAATTCCCGGCAGCGGCCAGCCCGCCATATGTCCCATGGAAATATAAAACAGCGGAACGGTAAAAATCAGGGAAACGATCAGCCGCTTTTTCATGAGCTGCATCTGCGCGGCAGCCGCATCCGTACCGGCATTTTTGCCGCCGCTCTTTTGCCCGGAACTGTTCCCGCTTCCGCTTTCATGCAATGCAGCGCCGTAGCCGATATCCTCCACTTTCGCAATGATTTTATCCGCATCCAGCCGCTCTTCATTATAAGTCACCGACATACTGTTTTTTAACAGATTGACACTGACCTGCTCCATGCCGTCCATGCCGGAAACGCCCTTCTCGATACGGGCGGAGCAGGCGGCACAGGACATGCCCGTGATATCATACACTTCTTTTTTCAAGCGATCGCCTCCTTATGCGAAATTGACTTTTCTCTTCCCGTTTGCTACCATTAGTCTATATCATTTTGTTCCCGGATTGCAAGAATGCACTATTTTGTAATATACTACCCAAAAAGTAACTATGAAATACGGAAAGACAGCCGCCTTTCATCCGGCAGTGGCTGTTCCGGCATATAACAGGAGGCCTCCATGGCACAGATAAAAAATTCCGCCCCCGCATCCAAAAACCAAAACTGTCCCGTATCCGCCACGATCCGGCTGATCGGCGGCAAATACAAGGCGCTTCTGCTCTGGCATCTGACCGGACAGACACTGCGCTTCAGCCAGCTTCACAAACTGGTGCCCGAAGCCACTCCCAAAATGCTGACCCAGCAGCTTCGGGAGCTGGAAGACGACGGACTGATTACGCGCACTGTCTATCCCGTCGTTCCTCCTCATGTGGAGTATTCCCTGACCGAACTGGGGCAAAGCCTGTTTCCGATTCTGGAAGCCATGTACGCCTGGGGCAGCGCTCTCATGGAAAAAGAGGGGCTGACGCCGGAATGTTCCATGACGGAAAAATCCGATTCCCTTCCGCCAGGCGCCTGCGCAGAAAAATGCTGCGGCTGCAATCATTCGGAATAAAATGTACTGCAGCCTCACAATATGTAACACGAAATAATACCCTCAGTGTACAAGGGGACACTGAGGGTATCCATAAGGAGTTGCCATGAACTTTTCCATTGAAACGAGTGTTCCGATACTCACCGTATTTCTCCAGGGGCTGCTGAGCTTCTTCTCTCCCTGCGTTCTCCCTCTTGTCCCTCTCTATATCAGTTATTTTTCAGGAGGCGCAAAAAAAGTGGAGGAAGACGGAACCATCCGCTATCCCCGAAAACGCATCCTGCTTCACACGCTGTGCTTTGTGCTGGGAATTGGCGCCACATTTTTTCTTCTGGGCTTTGGCTTTACCACACTGGGACGCTTTTTTTCCGATAACCGCACATGGTTTGCGCGCATCAGCGGCATTCTCATGATTTTATTCGGACTGTATCAGCTGAATGTTTTCGGGCGTTCTTCCAAAATCGATCAGGAACGCCGCCTGCCCTTCCGGCTGGACCGCCTGGCAATGAGTCCTTTTACCGCCTTTTTAATGGGCTTTTTCTTCAGCTTCGCCTGGACCCCCTGCGTCGGCCCCGTGCTGAGCAGCGTTCTGCTGATGGCAGGCTCTGCGGGTACGGCTGCGAAAGGGTTCTTTCTCATCGCCGTCTATACGCTGGGATTCGTGCTGCCCTTCCTTGCCGTCGGCCTGTTTACCGGCTCCGTGCTGAACTTTTTTAAAAAACACGCCGGCATCGTGCGCTATACCGTTAAGATCGGCGGTATTCTTATGCTCCTTATGGGCGTCATGACCCTGACCGGATTCATGAACGGACTGACCGGTTATCTTTCCGATTTCGGTCCCGCCGCCCAGACCCCGGTTGAGACGGAAAGCCAGGATACCGACCACCTGCAGGACGCCGATCAGATACAGGACGCCGACCGCTCATCCGCTTCAGCAGATTCTTCCGCCGTGGATTCAGAAAAAGGAAATGCCCAAACCGAGGATACAGCCGATAGCAGCCAAACTGACGCAGTGCCCGCGCCGGATTTCACGTTATCCGACCAAAACGGCGTCGAACATACCCTCTCCGACTATAAGGGCAAAACCGTTTTCTTAAACTTCTGGGCGACCTGGTGCCCTCCCTGCCGCAGTGAAATGCCCCAAATTCAGGCGCTCTATGAAAAATACGGAGAAAACGAGGGCGACCTTATCGTACTGGGCGTCGCTTCTCCGGATTACGGCAATGAAGGAAGCGCAACAGAAATAGCCGCTTTCCTTTCCGAAAACGGCTATACTTTTCCCGTGGTCATGGATGACCTAGGCCTTTATTCTTCCCAATACGGCATACGCGCTTACCCGACCACCTTCATGATCGATAAAGACGGCAACGTCTATGGCTATGTGGAGGGCGCTCTGACCGGAGAAATCATGGAGAGCATCGTGCAACAGACGATGGAAGGGAAGCGGGAATAGACGGCGTCAGATTTCTTCCCTGCGCGGGATGGAGGGCGCCGCGCCATATCGGGAAACGGCAATGGCCGCCGCCCTGGACGCCAGCGACATTGCCTCCGCCGCCCTCAGTCCCTGTGCAGTTCCTCCGATAAAATATCCGGTAAAGGTATCTCCCGCCGCCGTCGTATCCAGCGCTTTCGCCGGAAAGGCTTCTTGTTTCAAAATCCGGCCCTGCCGATACAAATAAGATCCCTCTCCGCCAAGCGTCAATACGATGTCGGCCTTCGGAAACCGCTCCGCTGTCTTTTTTAAAAGCGCTTCCCCGCCTTCCCGCGCACCGCAGAGGCCGGACGCTTCCACCTCGTTTAAGAGAAAACAGTCCACGCACTGTAACGGATAGGAAAATACTTTTTCATTCATCGGGGACGGATTCAAAAAAATTTTCATCCCCTTTTCCCTCGCTTTCTCCATGATATAGCCGACCTCGCTGATCTCATTCTGAAGCACCAGAAAGTCTCCCTCTTCAAAATGTTCCAGCACCCGGTCCGCCATTTGGCGCGTCACCCGCTGGTTGGCTCCTCCATGGAGCAGAATACAGTTTTCCCCGCTTTTTGCCCTTTGAATGATCGCATGCCCCGTGGGCCCGTCCAACTGCGCAATAAAATCCGTATGGACGCCCGCCGCTTCTAATTCCTGCACCAAAAACGCGCCGTCCGCTCTCCCCACAGCGCCCGCATGCCAGACCGAAGCGCCGCATCTTGCAAGCGCTACGGATTGGTTGAGACCTTTGCCCCCGGAATACTTCCTCATTCCTGTGCAGGACAGGGTTTCTCCGCTTCTCACAAAGTAAGGCACATCATATGTATAATCAATATTCAGCGATCCGAAATTCAGAATTTTCATTGTTTTTCCCATTCAGCGTTTCACAGGCCGACATGCTTCATGGTGATGTCCACCATCTCTTCAATGCTGACTTTTCCCATTCCGAAAATAGTGGTTTCCAGCGTTCCCTGTATCGGCGCGCTCCATTCCTCTGAAATGCCGGAAATTCCGTTCCGCATACCGAGCACGGAACCGACTGTCGCGCCGTTGCAGTCCGTGTCGAACCCTGTCTGCACCGCCATCCCGATGGATTTTCCGTAATCGCCGTTTCCATATAAAAGCGCAGCCACAACAATCATCGCGTTGGAAATCGTATGACACCAGCCATGATCCGTATGTTCGTCCCACTCCTGATGAATCCGTGCAAAGCACTCCTCCTGACCGACGCCGCAGGCATACCAGTCAAGCACTTTTTGCACGCTCTCGTACAGTCTCGATTTCTCCGGTATCTGCGCGATACCGCTGCGGATAATCGCTTCAATATCCTCCGTCACCGCTGCCGACGCCAGCATTGCCGCCACCATCATTTCTCCGTAAATACCGTTTTTCACATGGGAAATGGAAGCGTCTCTCCAGGCCAGTTCCGCCGCAAATTCCGGATTTCCCGGATTGATATACCCGAAATAATCGCCCCTGATCTGCGCGCCGATCCATTCCCGGTAAGGATTGTGGTACAATGCGCTTTCCGGCGGCGTCAGGCCGTTCACAAAATTGCAGAAAGCCACCCGCTCCGCCGTACAATACGCTACTTTAGGCTGCAGCGCCATCCACTCCTGAGACATGTCAAAGGGTGTAAAATTCTTTCCATATTTCTCTATCACCTTAAGCGCCAGAACAACATAATTGGTATCGTCATCATAGGGCATATAAGAAACCTGATCGCCGTAGCACCTTCTGGTTTCCGCTTCCTGATAAAAAGAATATTGTTCCTTCAATTCCGGCCAAATGTCCGTGGACCGGATATATCTTTCCATCGGATAATTGCCCGACCGTTTCAATAAAGGAAGCAGCGCTTCCGTGCGGATTCCTTCAACCGGCTTGCCCAGCAGGCATCCGCAGATACGACCGACCCATGCGCCCAAAAGCTTATCCCGGAGTTCTTCTTTCTTCACTTCTCCCCGCACAGGTTCTGACGCCGGTCTGCACCTTTTGATGCCTTCCAGATCCGAGGGCTCTACATACGCATATCCCTCTCTTTGAGGCGCCTGCATCACAATCTCAAACAGAATATCCGCCATCCTGACCTTTTTCTCATCCAGCGGCATTGCCTGTACGCTTTCAAACAGCTTCCGGTACTGTTCAATATCCTTTCCCTCTTCTAAAGACTGCTCATATTCAATATCCAACTGCTGCGCATACTGTTCCCACAAATGTAATTTTTCGTAATCCGGCTGAAACTTCATTTCCATTCCCCTTTCATCATTTTTTAGTAAAACATTTTCAGAAAATGTTTTACTGCTGCTATCATATCCCTGCTTCCATGTTTTGTCAAGAACGTTATTGACAGGAAAAAATCTTTTTTCATAATAAAAAATGAGCCGATGATCTGTGAGGTATCCCGCAAATTCATCGGCTCTGCGTCTGCGCGTCTGGCTCTTTGATGACAGTTATATGTAGTTCCTTTCTAATTCCTTAAAACTAAAATTTTCGACTTTCAAATCGCAGTAGTGTCTGCCTTTTATTGCCGTAAATTTTAATACGCAATAATCCGGGTCTGTAACGCCCTGTTTATAAAACATTGTATCCCCGACACGCCATATTTCTTTCTTTGTTTCCTCATCTTGCAATATCTCCATTGTTCCTATCAACATAACGCCCTCATACTTAAAGCGTCCTTTGCTATAAAAATAAATACTTGCCTTTGGATTTTTCATAAACTGCTTGGACCGCATAGAAGATGTATTCGTTGTAAAATAAAAACAATTTTCTTCTATTTTGCGCGGAGCAAACATAGCTTTCATATTCGGAAAGCCATCTTCATCTACTGAGGCAATAAAAGCTACTTTTTGTTTTTTAATAAATTCACTTATATGTTCTCTTGTTTTCATTTGAAAACCTCCATTTTTGCAATTATTTGTTCATATGCAAATTTTCTATCAATGTATCAAGTATCCGAGCAAGATATCGTTCAAATTGTTTCTGCTCATCTTCTGTAAATCCCTGATAGAATAATGCGTTCATCTGCTCCGAAACAATCTCATATTTTTCCTGCAGATTTTTCGCATAATCTGTGAGCGATATAATCGTTTGACGCCGGTTTTGAGGGTTGATATTTCTTGCTACAATCCCCCTTATTAACCATTCCGTTTATCACGACAGATATCGTATTTTTAGCAAGGGAAGTTTCTTCACTTATTTCGCTGATTGTAAGATTATCTTTTTTCCATAAGACAAATAAAATTCTTCCTTGCCCACCGCTGATTTCAATACCATTTTCGAGTAACAACCTTTCAAAAATCCTGTCTTGAAGTTGCTTAATCTGGGAGATATAAAAACCGCCTTTCGTCTCCAAATCAATCGCCTCCGTTCCTGTTAGAACATTTCTATATAGAACTATTATGAATATACCATGATGTCCTGCCAAAATCAACATTTAATACAGTTTTTGAAAATGGCTTGTTGGGAAGTGTCCCAAACCCTCGGAATAGAATGACCGCGGGATTGCTCCGGCTGTAAGGTTTACCTTATCCTTGCTGATTTAACCGGATGGGAGTATAATACCTTTGTCAAATAGTGTCCGATCTTACAAAATTATCTTATACGGAGATACGGCAAGATAAATGAAGGAAGGAGAAAAGGATATGTATGATTGCGGATTTACAAAAGAAAATAATTGGTTCAGATATCGTGCCGGAGCAATTATTATAGAGAATGAATGTATTCTTTTGGTTGGTAATAAAAATGAAGATTATTTATATTCTGTCGGCGGTGGCGTTCATATGGGAGAAACAGCTGAAGACGCAGTGCTGAGGGAGGTTTTTGAGGAAACAGGCGTACACTATGAAACAGATCATTTGGCTGTTATTCATGAAAACTTTTTTAACGAGAGCACCGGAACACTGAAGGGACTGAATTGCCATGAGATCAGTTTTTACTTTTTGATGAAACCCAGAGGAACGCAGGAACTGAACAGTAACAGTTATACATATGGGGCAAAAGAAGAAATGCACTGGATACCAATAAAAGATTTGGATAAATATAAAGCTTTCCCAGGCTTTATCAAAGAATATCTCAGTAAAGAACATTGCGGAATTGAACATATCATTACTGATGAGCGGATATAACAAATTTTCGTTTATGTGAATTCAAAGGAGAAATGATAAGGCAATTCTCGATTTGCTTCTCGAATGGAAAGGATTAAAACAGAAAGAGGTAACTCATGACAATAAAGGAAATTGCCGCATTGGCCGGGGTCTCCATTTCAACGGTTTCCAAGGTCATCAACCGGAAGGATCAGAATATTAATCCCGAAACCAGAAAACGCGTCCTGCAGATCGTAAAGGAATATCATTATTCTCCATACGGCGCCGTGCGCAATCTCTCCGAAGGGAAAACCTTTCTGCTGGGCGTTCTCCTGCGCGATATGGCGCATTCCGGCCAGATGGTGCAGGGCATTCTTCAGGCCGCTCAGGAAGCAGGTTATAACGTCCTTCTATTTGACAGCGGGCTCTGTCCGGAAAACGAAGCCAAACATATTTCTTCTCTTTGCGCCAGGCATGTTGACGGCGTCCTGTGGGAACCGGTTTGTCCGGAAGATCCGGACAAAAATGCCAGCTTCTCATCTGCCTCCATTCCGGTCTGTTTTATCAATTCCTCCCGGCAAAGCAATTGCGCTCTTCTGGATTTTTCGCATCTGGGTTATCTTTGCGCCCGGCAGTTGATCGACCGCAGACACAGCCGGATCGGATGTCTGATACAGGAAAACAGTCTGCGCTCGCAGCAGGTTCTGGAAGGCGTCCAAAAATGTCTGTTTGACAACGGCCTTCCTTATTCCGATACCGTTATACTGCCGCAGGAGAATATCGTTTCCGACCTGTTTTCCAGAAAGCTGACCGGCATTGTTTCCTCCCATTTTTCGGCCGCCGCTTTCCTCTATCAAAAGTTACGTCTCCTGCATTATGACGTCCCCGGCGATTTATCCCTGATCAGTCTGCGCAGCGATGCAAACGGCGCCGCCGCCAATTTTCCCATATCCGGCTACTCAATTCCCTATCGGGAGTTTGGATATGAAACCTGCCGGACCTTTTTACAGAATTGCGAACAGCCGGCGCTTGATATGCCTTTTCGTTTTCAACAGGAATACGCCGTCGATTCCGAAGCGACGCTGGCAGTTTCTCCGGATTTCCGCCGCAAAAAAATTCTCGTTGTGGGCAGCATTCATATGGACTATACCTTTACCGTGGACACGCTTCCCCAGCCCGGAAGAGTGAGCAGCATCCGCAATGTTTCCTCCTGTCTGGGCGGCAAGGGCTCCAACCAGGCCGCTGGTGTCGCCAGACTCGGTCATGAAACTGCGCTTATCGGCAAAACCGGAAATGATGCGGACGCCAATTTCATCTTCCAGACTCTGGATCATGAAAACATTCCGGCGCAGGGAATCCTGAGGGATTCGGACTGTGATACCGGAAAAGCATACGTTCAGGTTCAGGCTGACGGAGAAAGTACCATCGCAATTCTTCCGGGCGCCAACGGCCGCTTTCTTCCGGAGGACATTCGCCGTCAAGAGCATCTGTTCCGGCATTCCGATTTCTGCCTGATTTCCGCAGAAATTCCTGTGGAAACCGTAATCGCCGCCGCTGATGCCGCAAAAAAATACGGCGTCCGCACGATCTTAAAGCCGGCTTCCCTGGAAACTATGCCGGATCGCCTCTACGCTCTGACGGATCTGTTCGTTCCCAACCGGAAAGAGGCCGCCATTCTCTGTCCCAGCCTGTCGGCAATCGAAGAACAGGCAGACTTTTTCTTCCGAAAAGGAATTCCCGTCGTGATTCTTACGCTGGGAAAAGACGGTTGTTTTGTAAAGACTGCGGATTTCCAGGGCTTTTTTGACGCTTCCGGCTCCACCGCCGTGGATACCACCGGCGGAGCGGACGCTTTCATCTCGGCCCTGGCCGTTTCCTTAAGCGACGGCTATCCGCTGCAATCCGCGGTCAAAATCGCCCAATATGCGGCCGGTTTCTGCGTCTCCCGTCAGGGCGTCATACCGGCTCTGGCGGATAAAAATACCCTCCGCTCCTATATCGGCAGGACAGAATCCGAACTGCTTCTATAAATAAACGGCGCTGCATAGGGGAAATCCGGATTTTCCTGTCCGCATTCTCCCTTTGCAGCGCCGCAGGCGCTCACTTTTCCACCAGTCTCACCGTTTCTCTGGCAATCGCCATTTCCTCATTGGTGGGCACCACCATCGTCACAACCTTCGCATCTGCATCAGAGAGAATGACCTCTTCCCCGCGAATTTTGTTTTTCTCCGGATCGATGTTGGTTCCCAGAAAACCGATGTACTGACCAATCAACTGGCGCACCTCGGCGTTGTTCTCTCCCGCTCCGGCGGTAAACGCGATCACATCCACCCCGTTCATGGCCGCCGCATAGGAACCGATATACTTTCCAACGCGATATGCGTATGCGTCCAGTGCTGCTTTAGCCATTTCATCCCCTGCCGCCGCAGCTTCCGCCAGATCGCGGAAATCGCTGGAAAGCCCGCCGGACAATCCCAGCACGCCGGACTTCTTATTGCAGACATTGATTACGTCCGCCGCGCTCATGCCTTCCTTTTCCGCCAGAAAGCTGACGATTGCAGGGTCCATATCTCCGCTTCTGGTTCCCATAATCAGACCTTCCAGCGGCGTCAGGCCCATGGAGGTGTCCACAGACTCCCCATACTTTACGGCCGAAACGGAAGCGCCGTTGCCCAGATGGCAGACGATGATGCGCAGATCTTTTCTGTCTTTTCCCAAAATCTCCGCCGCGCGTCCGGACACAAAATCATGGCTGGTACCATGAAAGCCATACCGGCGCACTTTATGTTTTTCATAATATTCATAAGGCAGGCCATACAGATATGCCTTTTTCGGCATTGTCTGGTGGAACGCCGTATCGAACACCGCCGCCATGGGCACGCCGGGCATGATCTTTTCACAGGAACGAATGCCGATCAGATTGGCCGGATTATGCAGCGGCGCCAGATCGTTGCATTCTGTAATCCCAGCAATCACTTCATCGTCAATCACGACCGAACCTTTAAACTTTTCACCGCCGTGCACGATCCTGTGCCCCACCGCATCGATTTCCTGCAGGGAAGCGATCACGCCGTCCGCGGGACCCGTCAGCTTTTCGATCACCACCTTCACCGCGTCGGTGTGATCCGCCATGGGCACTTCCGCCTTCTGTTTGGATCCCCCCGCTTTCTGATGGGTCACGCTGCTGCCGTCAATGCCGATTCTCTCACAGAGGCCCTTTGCCAGCACGTCCTCCGTCACGCTGTCGATGAGCTGATATTTTAAGGATGAACTGCCGCAGTTGATAACCAGAACCTTCATACACTTACCTCCGATTCTCACTTTTGTTTTTACCCTCCGTGCAGAAATGGACACACGTCCCTTGTACACGGAGGTTTCTATGCAGATTGTATCATATCGGTTTTAACAGTTCAAGCAGCCCCGGTCGTTCCATTTCCCCTGTGAACCACCAGTTTTCCATTCCAACCGCCTTTTTCTTCCTCGTCATCCGTATGCAGTTCAATCTTATCTTCCCTGCTCACCGCCCGAACAGTCCGCACGATATTTCCCTGCATATCCGGAATCCTGCAAACCGCTTCCTTTCCTTCCACAGGCGCATAGAAATGCAGTTCGCAGTTTTCTGCATAGTCATAATCCGGCCGGTCCGCAATTGTTCCCACTGCAAGCAATGTATTTTCCCTGACGTATAAAGGCAGCGAAAAAAAATTGTAAGTGTCCCTGTAGTAACGTCCGCCCTGCTTCTCCGTGCCGCCGAAATAGTCGATCCATTTTCCTTCCGGCAGGTAATACCAGACGGCGCCCTCTTCGCAAAATACCGGCGCCACCAAAAGACAGTCTCCCAGCATATACTGCATATCCAATGCCGCGCAGGCCGGATCGTCGGGAAATTCAAACACCATGGGGCGCATCACAGGAGTTCCCGCCTCATGAGCCTCCACCGCCTTTTCATAGAGATAAGGCATCAGCCGGCATTTCAGTTGAGCAAAATGCCGTGCCACCTCACATGCCTCCTCATCAAACGCCCACGGCACACGATAGCTGCCAGAGCCGTGCAGTCTGCTGTGGGAAGAAAGCAATCCAAATGCCAACCATCGCTTATAAACATCGGCGGACGCCGTGCTTTCAAATCCGCCGATATCATGGCTCCAAAAGGAAAAGCCCGACATGGCAAAGGACAATCCGCCCCGCAGCGTTTCTGCCATAGAATGATAACTGGCGCTGCAGTCGCCGCCCCAATGGACCGGAAACTGCTGAGAACCTGCGGTCGCGCTCCTCGCAAACACCACTGCTTCCATCTCCCCCTTTTCCTGCCGGATCAGTTCAAAGACACAGCGATTATACAGAAACGTATAATAGTTGTGCATCGCAGCCGGATCACTGCCATCAAAATAACGCACGTCGATCGGAATTCTTTCTCCGAAATCTGTTTTAAAACAGTCCACTCCCATTTCCAGAAGACGGCGCAGCTTGCCCTGGTACCATGCCCAGGCCGCCGGGTTCGTAAAATCCACAATTCCCATGCCGGCCTGCCAGTTATCCGTCTGCCGCACGCCTCTGCCATCAGCACGCATCAGCAAAAATCCGCCTTCCAGCGCTTCCTGGAATACCGGCGTTGACTGGGCAATATAGGGATTGATCCAGACACAGATTTTCAGCCCCTTTTCGTGATACCGTTTTAACATACCGTCAGGATCCGGAAATACGATATCGTCCCATGTAAAATCACACCAATGAAATCCTTTCATCCAAAAGCAGTCAAAATGAAAGACACTGAGCGGGATTTGCCGCTCCTGCATCCCTTCCAAAAAGCCGCTGACTGTCTTTTCATCGTAATCAGTGGTAAAGGAGGTGGACAGCCATAGCCCAAACGACCAGGCGGGCGGAAGCGGCGGACGTCCGGTCAGCGCCGTATACTCCTCCAATATTTTTTTGGGAGACGGCCCATAGAAAAAGTAATAGCGCAGTTCCTCCCCCGGAACCGAGAACCCTACATATTCCACCTTTTCACTTGCCGCCTCAAAGGACACGTTGTCCGTATGGTCCACGAGTACGCCATACCCTCTGTTTGTCATATAAAAAGGGATATTTTTATAAGCAACCTGGGAAGCAGTTCCGCCGTCTTCATTCCAGGTGTCTAAGCTCTGACCGTTTTTTACAAACGCGGTGAAGCGTTCTCCAAACCCATAGACATTTTCTCCCGGCGCCAAGGACAACTCATTTACCATATACGGCGTATACTCATGCTCACGCATATAATCTGCTCCGGGCAGCATGCCGGCAGGCTTTTTATCCCAGCGGATATAGCCCAGATTATGGAAACTGCAGGAGGTCAGCATCTTCCCCTTCGCCCAAAAGCTATATCCCCAGTTTTTCAGATTCACATGTACGCTCACATCCCCTGCTGTAAGCACCGCTTCCTCCTCATTTTGAGAAAAGCCGGTTTCATAAGGCTCTTCCCTTTTTTCAAACCGCGGATCTCTCTGCGCATAGGCTTCATAATGCCATGCCCGTACCGAAATCACATTCCGTGCCGCAGAACGAAACTCTATGGTAATGGTCGGAAGATTCAACGTATCTCCTCTGGATTCCACTCTCCTGACTGGCGCCACCACGCGCATACCGTTTTCGATCCGTTCTACGGAATATGCCTGCGCCGCATACAGCGCGTGGGCACGTTCATTGCTCAGCCAATATCCTTCTGTGAATTTCATGATTCTTTTCCCTCCTTTTGCATCAATCGGCAAAACTTCACAAACCGGAAAGCAGTGAATCATTGTTCGCCTCACGGCGCCGGCAATCATTTATCAATATGCCTTGCCCCAATATACCATTTTCTTCGCCGGCTTGCCGCAGCAGACGCAGACGTCGGACAACTGTTCCTGCTCAAAGGGCATGCAGCGGCTTGTAGCTGCAAATTTCTCCTTGATCTTATCCTCGCATTCCTGACATCCGCACCACATCGCCTTCACAAATCCGGGTTTATTGGTCAGAATATCTTCCAGTTCTTCCATATTCTTTGCAACATAAGTATGCGCTTCCCTGTGCGCTCTCGCTCTTTCCAGCATATCTTTCTGAATGACGTCCATCAGTTCGGCAACCTTTGCCTCGATCTCATCCAGGCTGCACTCGATCTTCTCCCTCGTATCGCGGCGTACCAGAACGCACTTGCCCGCTTCCATATCTTTGGGTCCGATTTCCACGCGCACCGGAATACCGCGCATCTCCGCCTCGGAGAATTTCCAGCCGGGGCTCTTGTCCGTATCATCCACCTTTACACGGAAATTGGACAGACAATCCTTCAGTTCATATGCCTTATCCAGCACGCCTTCCTTCTTCTGCTGAATCGGAACGATCACCACCTGCACGGGCGCGACCTTAGGCGGCAGCACCAGACCCGAATTATCTCCATGTACCATAATGATCGCGCCGATCAGACGGGTTGTCATACCCCAGGAAGTCTGATGCACATATTTCAATTTATTATCCCTGTCCGTAAACTGAATGCCGAAGGCCTTTGCGAAACCATCCCCGAAATTATGACTGGTTCCAGACTGCAGCGCCTTGCCGTCATGCATCAGCGCTTCAATCGTATAAGTCGCTTCCGCTCCTGCAAATTTCTCTTTTTCCGTCTTACGACCCTTGATGACGGGCATTGCCAGAACCTGCTCGCAGAAATCCGCATACACATTCAGCATCTGAATCGTTCTTTCTTCCGCTTCCTCCGCAGTCGCATGCGCAGTATGGCCTTCCTGCCATAAAAATTCCCTGGAACGCAAAAACGGTCTGGTCTCTTTCTCCCATCTGACTACAGAACACCACTGGTTATAAACCTTGGGCAAATCTCTGTAGGACTGAATATCGTTTTTATAAAAATCACAGAAAAGCGTTTCGGAAGTGGGTCTGACGCAAAGTCTTTCCTGCAGCGGCTGTAAACCTCCATGCGTCACCCACGCAACTTCCGGCGCAAAGCCTTCCACGTGATCCTTCTCCTTTTCCAACAGGCTCTCCGGAATGAACATGGGCATGTATACGTTTTGTACCCCCGTCGCCTTGAACCTCTCGTCAAGCTGCTTCTGAATCAACTCCCAGATCGCATAGCCCGCGGGCTTAATCGCCATGCAGCCCTTCACGCTCGTGTAACCGATCAGTTCTGATTTCACCACCACATCGGTATACCACTGGGCGAAGTCCTCTTCCATGGAAGTGATCTGCTCTACCAGTTTCTTGTCTGCCATTTCAATTCTCCTCCTTACACAAATTTCGCCGGGTATCTGATCCCAAAAGGGACCGGATATCCGGCGGTACCACCCAGATTAGCACTTATGTGCTCGCTCAAAATCCGTTAACGCCGGAACTACGCTGCTTTATGGGCAGAACTTGGAGGGCCGGTTCAAAATGCCGCGCACGGACGCCTCCCACCATGAGCATCCTCTCTGAAGTGCCGATACATTCCTACTATTCCTCTTCACCGTTACTTTCCTATCTAACTATTGATGATAGGAGAAAACTTCAGATTTGTCAAGCCTGATTGATGCGTGTTGCCTTCGATTGATACGTGTTGTCCTCAATTGATGCGTGTTGTCCTCGATTTACAACCGCGCCGCTAACCGGATTCCTTCCCGGAACAGCACCATATACAGCGGCCCCAGAAAGATTCCGGCAAGGCCGAATAATCTGACCCCCGCATAGACGGCCAGCAGCATGACAACCGGATACATCCCCACCTGTTTTCCCAAAAGCCGCGGTTCCAGAAGTTCCCTGACAACAATACACAGCACATATGCTGCCGCCGCCATAATGGCCCCTGCCGGATTCCCGCTGAGTAACTGCCACAGCGCCGTGGGCACCAGAACGATTCCCGTCCCGATAAAAGGCAGCGCATCCAGCAGGCCTGCCAGAAGTCCCAGCCACACCGCGCCTCCCACCCGTCCGATGAGCAGTCCCGTGACCGCTATCAGAGAGATCGCAAGCAAAATAATAACCTGCGCTTTCAGATATCCTCCAATCAAAGAGATGATCTTCTCCACAAATTTCCATATTTCATCCGAAATCTGATTTTCCCCCATTTTTGCTAAAATGCTCTCATAATCCTTACACAGAAGCACAGTGGAAATAAAGCCGATTCCCAAAAAAGCTCCCGCTCCCGCAATACTCTTCAGATATTCCCACGACTGTTTTGCCGCCTCCGGCAGCGCGTCCGCATGAGCGTTTTCCGCCAAATCAGCCATTTTTGCCAAAATCTGTTCTTCCGCCTGCGCCGCGTTCATCCCGAACTTCTCCTCCAGCAAAAGACATCCGTCATGCAATACCCCGTTCATTCGTTCCTGTATCATGAGCATTCCGTCTCCGATATCCGCCGCATGAACACTTCCCCAGGAGATCACGCTCCAAACTCCCATAACGATCAGTACCGCCCCCAAAAGTAAAATTCCGCCCAGCAGAATTTCCTTTTTGATATGTGTTTTCTGCTGCACTTTTTTTAACCAGGGATTGCACAGATAGACGATTAAAAAAGCCAGCAAAAAAGGCGCTGTAAGAGGAAATAAGTATTTGAATACCAAAAACAGAAGGATCGCAAATCCCGCCAGAATCAATGTTTTTTTTCCGTTTTTCCCCAATAAATTACCCATACCGAAACTCCCTTTCCGAAGTAGTATGGGTAAATCCGATTATTCTATGTACTTTCCTGTCGCCTTTTGGGCTGCCGTTTTCTGGATATTTTTCAATCGGCGGCAGCGTCCTGCCGCTGTCTCAGCCTGCTTTCCGCCATTCCCAGAATCAGGAACAAAAACGGCGTGCAGCACACCTGCTGATAACAGAAAAAATTGTGAGCGGCATAGACCAGCACGGCCAGCATTCCCATCAACACGGGCATACCGGCATTTCTTCCTTTCCAGAAACGGCGAAATGCGGCCGCAAACACCATCACAAAAGCCAACAGTCCTACCGCCCCCAGACAAAACAATGTGTTCAGAAATTCATTGTGCGCATTGGTCAGCGTCTGGTCCCATCCAAAAAAGTGATTCAATTGACCGCTCAGTTCCGGATCCCCATAGCAATATGCGGAAAAACAGTCCGGACCGGCTCCGAACAACTTACGAAACAGCGGAAATCCGGCAAACGCGCCTATGGTAAATTTCCAGGAAAACCCTCTGGAATTGCCCCAGGAGCGGTCAAACAAAAGATACAGATTGTCGCTGTGAATCCCAATCCATTCCTCTAAAAGCCCCGTCGTATTCATCCACACCACAAACGCATACAAAGCTATCGCCGCCAAAACTGCTATCACCGCAGTTTTACGGAACGCCGTTCCATGAACCGGCTTTTTCCGCTCCGGATGCCTTTGCCGGTACCGCAAAAAGAGCATATAACAAAAGCAGACCGCCAAAAGCAGAAACCAGGTCTGTATGCTCTGTGACAGAAATTCCGACAATCCTCCCAGTTTAACCGCCCTGCCGGCAAACACTTTCTGCAGTCCTCCGATTATTTTAAAGCTTCCCAGCATCAACAGCAGAATTTCCCAAAAACGCTCCATCCCGTCCAGGCTGTCGCATGCCGCCAGAAAAAGACCAAACAGCAAAAAAACGGTGGCTGCGAAAGCGCTGTCGCTGTTCTGGACCACGATCGTTCCAAATCCCAACATACAATAAACGCCCAGAGCAAGCCTGCGCACAGGCTGTTCCGTGAGGAAAAAGCCCGCAACGCCGATCACCAGAACCGTACACACATAACTGGAATACCAGGTAGCCTGTCCGATTGTGGAAAGAAAAAGAAGCTGCAGGGATTCGCCGACGCCTTCATACATTCCCAGCGGGTCGATCCGGAACCGGTGCAGAATCCCCAGCAGAAATACCGCTCCGGAAGCGAGAAAATGCCCCGCAAAAATGATCCTTTTCCAGGGAAACTGCCGGGATACCATAAAATAAATCAGCACAAAGAGAAGCTGCGCCAAAAGGCCCATCGACCAGCCCTCCACGCCCGTCCAGGCAACCTTATGGTCCACGCTCAGACACCAGGAGACGCACGCCGCCGCCAGATACAGAAGCATGGCAGTATCCAGGCTGCTGAACCTTCCTTTTACCGCAGGCAAGCCCGTCCGTTCTTTTCTGCGCAGAACATGCAGCACCAGACAGACGGCCGCCGGAATCAGACAGACAATGCTGACTGCCAGAAAAAAGCGAAACTTATGCACGCCCATTTTGCTGTAACGGTTCCGCATATAAAGAGGGAAAACCGTCAGCATGAGAAATGCCCAGGTTCCTGTCAGGAAACGGTCAATTCTGATGCACAGGCATGTTCCCGGCGCATTCCCTTCCTTTATATCTTCATTCTCCCCTGTTTGTCTTATGTTCATTCCATTCCTCAAATCCCAGTTTGTTTTCCGCTTCAAAGCTGATTCTTTTTCCCGTGCCCGGATGCGTAAAGGACAGCCCGGCCGCCTGAAGCTGTATCTGCCGGATTCCAAAACGCCGCGACAACTCCAGACTCTTTTCATTTCCATAGCGGTTGTCTCCCAGAAGCGGCATACCGGCATGCGCCATCTGTACCCGGATCTGATGATGACGGCCCGTTTTTAAGTCGATTTCCAGAAGCGCACAATCCGCCTTTTTTTCCAGACACCGGTAAAAAAGCTGCGCCTTTTTGGCGTCCTTTTCCTTCGGATCTGCAATCCGCGCGCCTCCGCCCGGCGCTTTGACCATATAATCCGTCAATTCTGTTCCGTCGTCTTTTCCTTCTTGCCTTTCCGCCGCCTTCTTTTCGGCTTTCGCCTTCCCGCATTCCCGTGCCGGCACGATTGCCCGGTACGTCTTGCGCATCGAATGGTCCGCCACCTGCCTGCTCAACTCCGCCGCGGCGCGCGGATTTTTTGCGAATACCAGAATGCCCGACACCGGCTGATCCAGCCGGTGAATCACGCCCAGATAAACGGGATTTTTTTCAGAGGGCAGCCCGCAGCGCACGCTGGCCCCCGCGCCGGACGTGCACATCACCTTCCGCCCCTCTTTTGCCAGATGATTTTTTAATTCGCTGACCATATCCGCTTCTGACGCGCGGCCGCTTTGCACCGCCAGACCGGCAGGCTTGTAACAGACAATAATATCTTTATCTTCATATAGTATTTGTGTTTTCATGTACGTTAGTATATCATACCTTGCGCCAAAAAGAAATGCGGTTTGGCAATGGCCAAACCGCATTTCTGCAAACAGCGCAGACAAATCTGCGCCGTTATGATGTTCTTTTTTCCGTTCAATACAGGCTCGCAAGAATTTCCACACACTTTTCGATCCCCAGAGAACCGCTGTTTAATGTGATATCATAATTCTGAACTGCGCCCCATTTCCGCTCCGTATAAAACTGATAGTAAGCGGCGCGTCTCTTATCTTTATCTTTCAGACGTTTCTGCGGCGTTTCCGGGCGTTCCCCATACTGCTCCACAATTCGCTGCGCGCGCTTCTCCAGATCGGAATGAATGAAAACGGACAGACAATCCTGTTTATCTTTCAAAATGTAATCCGCACACCGCCCAACAATGACACAGGGACCTTTTTCCGCCAGTTCCAGAATCACCTTTCTCTGAAACTTCCAGAGTTCGTCCTGATTGGAATGTCCGTAATAATCCCGGTCCGAAAGCGCGCTGGCAAGCCAGCTTCCATGAGAAGCATATTCGCCCCTCTCGGCGATATACTCTCTGGTAAAACCGCTCTCCTCAGCGATTTTGTCGATCAACTCATGATCGTAGCAGGGAATTCCCAGTTTTGCAGCTACCTCTCTGCCAACGGTTCTTCCGCCGCTGCCGAATTCACGGCTGATGGTGATAATTCTGTTCTTCATCTTGCGCCCTCCTTTCCCGTGCCGGTTTTCAGTGTCTTATAAGTATAGCAGATAACGATTACTGAAATTACAAACGTCAATACATCCGATACCGGCATGGAATAAAGCACACCGTCCAGTCCGAAGAAAGCCGGCAGAATCAGCGCGAAGCCAACGCCGAATACCACCTCACGCACCATGGAAAGCATCGTGGAAAGAAGCGCTTTTCCAAGCGACTGCAGATAAATGAACGTCGCCTTATTCACAGTGGCCAATATCATCATGCAAAGATAGATCCGGAAGCATTTTACCGCAAACTCCGTATAATAAACGCTCTCATTTGCCGCGCCGAAAATGCCGATGAGCTGGTTCGGGAACAGTTCTACAATGAACAGCGCCACAGCGCCGACAGCCGCTTCCGCAATCAGCAAATGGGTAAAAAGGCTTCTCGCCCTGTCCTTTCTCCCTGCGCCGATGTTATAGCCGACAATCGGAATGCAGCCCGCCGCCATGCCGACTGCGATGGAAATGACGATCTGAAAGAATTTCATGACAATGCCCAGCACTGCCATGGGAATCTGGGCATACTGGCTCTGTCCGAAAATCTCATCCATTGCGCCGTATTTTAAGGTCATGTTCTGAATCGCCGCCATGGCTGCCACAAGGGATATCTGGGACAAAAAGCTGCAAATACCAAGCGGCAGATATTTTGCCGCCAGCTTTCCATGAATCCTGAAGCTGCTCTTTTCCAGGCGAATAGCCTTCATATGGCACAAATACCAGACAGACAACGCCGCCGTGAGCACCTGCCCCAGCACAGTAGCCACGGCCGCTCCCATCATACCCCATTTAAAAATGAAAATGAAAATGGGATCCAGCACAATATTGGTCGCAGCGCCGCCAAGCGTAGCCAGCATAGCGAATTTCGGACTTCCGTCTGAACGAATGATCGGATTCATCGCCTGACCGAACATATAAAACGGCACGCCTACCGTAATCCAGAAGAAATATTCCTTCGCATGATGGAAGGTATCCTCGTTGACCCGTCCGCCAAATACGGTCAGGATCGGCTCCTGAAAAATCAGGTAAATTGCGGTCAGAACAAGACTGCTGATGATGCACAAAAGCACGGCGCTCCCGATGCCCTTATGCGCGTCTTCCTTCTTATCCGCGCCCAGACTGATACTGACAAAAGCGCAGCAGCCGTCGCCGATCATCACGGCGATTGACAGCGCTACTACTGTGAGCGGAAATACGACAGTATTTGCCGCGTTTCCGTAAGAACCCAGATAACTCGCGTTTGCAATAAAGATCTGGTCAACGATATTGTACAGCGCGGCAACAAGCAGTGAAATAATGCAGGGCACCGCATATTTCTTCATCAATGCCCCTATCGGTTCTGTTTCCAGAAAAGTATTTGATTTTTGATCCATTGGACTTTCCTCCTCTACACAAAAAAACAACGCGCGACAGTCAACTGGATTTACGCAGTTAATGCCACACGCTGTTATTTATATAATATCAATTCTCAGTCCTTTCGTCAAAGGAACTTTTTCACAAATTTTTTTCGGAAACGCTCCTAAATTTTAAAACGGTATCCAACGCCCCAGATCGTCTCAATATACTGGGGATTTGCCGTATCAAACTCCACCTTTTCCCGGATTTTCTTAATATGCACGGTTACGGTTGCGATATCGCCGATGGAATCCATATCCCAGATTTCCCGGAACAACTCTTCCTTTGTAAACACGTGGTTCGGATTTTCCGCCAAAAAAGTGAGCAGATCAAATTCCTTTGTTGTAAACGCTTTTTCCTCACCGTCAATCCAGACGCGGCGCGCCGTCTTATCGATCTTCAAGCCCCGGATCTCAATGATGTCGTTCATCTTCTGATGGCTGCTGGTGAGACGTTCGTACCGGGCCATGTGCGCCTTCACTCTCGCCACCAGTTCGCTGGGGGAGAAAGGCTTTGTCATATAGTCGTCCGCTCCCAGCCCCAGTCCCCGGATCTTATCGATATCGTCCTTCTTGGCACTTACCATGAGTATCGGCACGTTTTTCTCATCCCGGATGCGGCGGCACACTTCAAATCCATCAATGCCCGGCAGCATCAGGTCCAGCACAATCAGATCATACTTCTCTCTCAAAGCCCGCTCCAGGCCGGTATCGCCCGCATTCTCAATTTCCACCTCAAACCCGGAAAGTTCCAGATAGTCCTTTTCCAGATCTGCAATTGCAACCTCATCCTCGATAATCAATATTTTACTCATTGACTTCCGCCTCCCTGTATTTTCTGATCACAAAATGCAGGCATGTTCCCTCGCCTTCTTTACTGGTAGCCCAGATATAGCCGCCGTGATCCTCTATAATTTTTTTCACTATGGAAAGTCCGATCCCGCTGCCGCCCTTCATGGAGTTCCGGGAAGCATCCGTCCGGAAAAACCGTTCAAAGATATTCGCCAGATCCTTTGCCGCGATTCCTTTTCCGTTATCCTCGATCTCCACACGGATGGAATCCACCTCGTCCAACAGGCGAATGTCGATGACGCCGTCCGGCTTATCCATATATTTAATGCTGTTGCCGATAATATTATTGATGACCTTCTTCAACTGCTCCGGGTCCGCAATGACTCTCGTATCCGGATCGACCAGATTGGAATAATTCAACTGAATGTTCTTGGATTCCAGATCCAGTCCCACATCCTCCACGCAGTCCCCGAAGAAATCCGCCACATTGATTCTCTGGAAATTGTACGGGATCCGGTTGTTATCGATGCTGGAATAGTAGGTCAGTTCGTTAATCAGGCGGTCCATATCATTCGCCTTCGTATAGATCGTGCGCAGATATTTGTCCCGACGCTCCGGTGAATCCGCCACGCCGTCAATGATCCCTTCCACATAACCCTTAATTGCTGTGATCGGCGTTTTTAAGTCGTGCGTGATATTGCTGATCAGTTCCCGGTTCTGCCGTTCGTTCTGGAGTTTTTCTTCCGTAGATTCCTTCAGTCTCAGCCGCATGTCCTCATAGTTGCGGTACAGTTCTCCGATCTCACTGTCGTCATCCGATTCCAGCATGTAATCGAAATTGCCTTCCGCAATTTTCTGCATCGCCAGATTCAGCCGGTTGACCGGAGAGAAAACGCTCTTATGAATCCACTGCGTGAGCACCAGACCTGTCAGAACCAGAATCAAAACGATTGCCAGGAACATATCCACAAGGAAGGACCGGGAAAAGATGCTGGTGATCCTGGTGATAATAAATACGCTGCCCGGCGAACCGTCCGAGAAGGTGAAATCCACCTGCTTGACCAGCTTGCGCATGTCATTATAATAAACGCCGGCGTCCGCATTCTCATTCTCCAGGCCATAAGGGGGGAGCCTGTCAAAAATCTTGTTCGCGGCAGGCTGATCTCCGGCAAAATACAGCGCCTCCCATTTTCTCACTATAATATAGGAAGACTTTTCTCCTGCCAGCGCATTCAGTTCTTCCAGATACGCTTCGTTTTCCAGATCTTCCGGCTCCTGCTTCGCCTTCGCCAATATCTCATTGAAAAGTTCGTCCGTTCCCCGGCTGAACGCGTCGATGGAATCGGACATCATGCTGTAATCGGAAGTTTCCAGACCAAACGCCTGATCCGCCGAACGAACCATAACGGTACCAATCACTATAAAAGCAACCAGAGATAAGAGCACCGGTAACAGAATAATGGTCAAAAAGGTAATTGCCAGCTTTGTCTTAAACTTCATTGCTTTGTCCTCTCGTAATCTATAAACAAGTATAACATAAACGCCGATCCAATATCTAAAAATGAAACAATTAAATTCTAAAAAGTTTATAAAACGTTTGACAAATACATATCCTTCGTCTATAATCAGGTTATAGAAAACAGTAATGATTACTGTTTTTTGAGGAAGGAGTATGATATGCCTGCTTTAAAGTACAGCCGCCAGCGGGAAGCGATCAAGAATTTTCTTAAGACCCGCAGGGACCATCCTACAGCAGACGTAGTGTATCACTCCGTCAGGAATGAGTTTCCTAACATCAGCCTGGGGACCGTATACAGGAACCTTACCCTGCTGGCCGACATCGGCGAGATCACCAGACTGAGAGTAGGCGACGGTGTCGATCATTTCGATTATGACACCTCCCCGCATTGCCATTTCGTATGTTCAGAGTGCGGCCGTGTGATCGATTTGCACGCGGTTCCTGCTTTATCCATCAACGAATTAAATGGCAAGAACTTTGACGGCAATCTGATTGCCGGACATGTCACCTGGTTTTACGGCACCTGCAGCTGCTGCCGGCAGAAGCCGCAGCAAATGCAAAATTCGTAATTCCGTTTGTAACCCGTTAAGCGCCGGCGGTCTGAACTTCCCTGTTGGGAATGGCACAGCGCCGGTGTAAATAAAAAAACTTTTTCAAAGAAAAGGAGAACACAATTATGAAATTCGTATGTCAGGTATGTGGTTATGTTTATGAAGGAGATGCAGCTCCTGAATTTTGCCCTCTCTGCAAAGCTCCCGCAGATAAATTCACCGTACAGTCGGAAGATCGGACATGGGCGGCGGAGCACGTTGTAGGCGTAGCGCAGGGCGCTCCCGAAGATATCATTGCAGATTTGAGATCCAATTTTGAAGGAGAATGCTCCGAAGTCGGTATGTATCTGGCTATGGCAAGAGTCGCACACAGAGAAGGCTATCCGGAAATCGGCCTGTACTGGGAGAAGGCTGCTTATGAAGAAGCGGAGCACGCTGCAAAATTTGCAGAACTGTTAGGGGAAGTGGTAACCGATTCCACCAAGAAGAACCTGGAAATGAGAGTTGACGCGGAGAACGGCGCAACCGCAGGCAAGTTCGATCTGGCGAAGAGAGCGAAAGCCCTGAATCTGGATGCGATCCATGACACCGTTCATGAGATGGCACGCGACGAGGCCCGCCACGGAAGGGCGTTCGAGGGTCTGTTAAAGAGATACTTCGGCGAATAAATTCACGTAATCAGAGACCGGTTCTTTGGAACCGGTCTCTTTGCTTTATCCCGTCATGTTATCCTCCGCGCACAGGGGCGTGCGTCTCCTTGCACATGAGAGATATTTCCCGTTCACTTCAAAATGCAGATCGATTGCCCCGGCATGGTCAGCATAGCATCTTCCCGCACAATCTCCTCTCCGTTCAACGTCAGATATCCCCGGATCTCCATCGTTTCCAGCTCCGTTCCGGTCAGGTCCGTCTGCAGTTCCTCCTCGGAAGTATTATATACGATTCCGATTGTGCTGTCCTCCCAGGTTTTTAAGATTGCAGCCTGATGCTCTACGCAGAGCGGTTCTATGAGCGCAATTTTCCCTCTGGCAATTTCCGGATTCTCATTGCGCAGGCGCAGCGCCCTCTTATAATAATTCAAAATGGAAGTCTCATCCGCAAGCTGCTTTTCCACGCTTTCAAAGGAGGACGTGATTCCCTCGTCCGCATCCGCCGGCCCCATTGTCATACCTTCCGGATTTTCCGCGGACCAGTACATCGGGAGCCGCTTATTCTCATCCTTTGTGCCTTTGCTGGACATGCCGATTTCCTCGCCATAATAAACGAAGGGGCTTCCGTTCATCGTCAGCAGCAATCCGCCGGCCATTTTGATATCGTTCTCATCGGAAAGCAGCGCATTGGACACCCGCCCCATATCGTGATTCGTAAGAAAGGGCGCGTCAATATAGTCCAGATATACCGCGGAAAAATCCGTCTGGTATTTCAACATATCCTTCACCAGGCTGGCCGCTTTATATTTCCCTCTGGCCGCCTTTATCAGTTTGCCCTCTTTGTCGGCCAAATCAAAATTAAACATGCTCGGCGTTTCGCTGGCATAATAATCCGTAATGGCCGCGGCGTTTGCCCATACCTCGGACACCATATAAAAATCCGGATTCAGGCCCGCGCAATAACAATACAACCAGTTTAACGTTTCTGTATTAAAGGAAGTGTCGCTCTCCTCAAAGTGCATGGCGGCGTCCATGCGAAATCCGTCCACACCCATCCCGATCCAGTATGCCGCAATATCTTCGATTTCCCGCCGCAGCGCTTCATTTTCCAGATTCAGATCCGGCATCTCCGACCAGAAAACGCCCTCATAATACCAGTCGCTTCCGGAAACCGGATAGTAATCGCCGTTTTCCTGCTCTCTGGAAAAATG
This sequence comes from Eubacteriales bacterium, assembly GCA_030524745.1. Classification (GTDB taxonomy): domain Bacteria; phylum Bacillota; class Clostridia; order Lachnospirales; family Lachnospiraceae; genus Gallintestinimicrobium. Next base: position 58,322 of record JAUNGC010000016.1, read on the forward strand.
ATAATAGCCCGCATAAGGACAGACCGCCGTATCCGGCGTTTCCCCGTCTTCCAGCGTGCGCAGATAGTCGCAGGCGGACAAAAACCATTCATGCTGCGAGGAAGTGTGATTGATAACCATATCGATGACAACGCGGATGTTCCGTTTATGGCACTCTTCCAGCAGCGTCTGAAAGTCTTCCACCGTGCCATACTGCCCGTCTATGGAATAATAATCCGTCACATCATACTTATGATAAGTCGGCGAAGGCATAACGGGCATCAGCCAGATCCCGTTAAATCCCATATCCTCAATATAATCCAGCTTTTCCGTCACACCGTTGAGATCTCCGATCCCATCGCCGTCAGAATCATAAAAGGAATATACGAAGATTTCATAATAGTTCCGGTAATTGTCCTCTACAATATTCAATTCCTGTGAATCTGCCGGAGCCTGTGAGCATGCGCCAAGAAACAGCGCGATACACAGAATCGGCAACAGACACAGCCGCCTGTTGCCGATATTTTCAAACCACTTTTGCAAGTGCTCCGACAGAGAACCGAATAAATCCATTCTTCTGTCCTTTTTCATCCTTCCGATCCCATCAACCTTTCACAGCGCCGCCGGTCACGCCTTCCACATAATACTTCTGCAGGCACATGAACAGGATCGTCACCGGTACCGCTACCAGTACGCCGCCCGCACAGAATCTCGTGAAGTAACCCTGATAATCGTTCGTCCATACCCATCGCTGCATGGCAACCGCCACGTTGTAGCTGTCGCTGTAGCCAAACGCCACATAGGAAGCAAATACATAATCACACCAGGGCGCCATGAAAGCAACCAGAGCGGTATAAATAACGATCGGCTTTGCCAGCGGCAAAATAATCGTAAGAGCGACTCTCGCATTGGAAGCGCCGTCAATTCTGGCAGATTCATTCAGCGCTTTCGGGATCGTATCCAGATATCCCTTCGCCACATAGTAACCCATACCGGAACTTGCCGAAGTTACCAGAATCAAGCCGGGAATCGCGCCCGCCTGTGTCAGACCGAACTGTTTGAGCAGGAAATACAGACAGATCATGGTCAAAAATCCGGGGAACATTCCCAGAATAAGCCAGAACTGCATCAGGAAGGTTCTTCCCTTAAACCGCATTTTGGAAAGCGCATAGGCTACACAGAGCACCATAAAGGTATTCAATACCGCTACAAAGCAGGCAATAACCAGCGTATTCAAATACCATTTTGTAAAGGAACATTCCTCACTGAACAGGAAAATATAGTTATCCAGTGAAAAAGACTTCGGGATAAAATAATTCACCATGCCGCCGTATTCCGTCGCATAGGAACGAAAACTTTCAAATACCAGTCCTACAAAAGGAAACAGCCAAATAATACTCATAAGAATCAATATGACATATGTAATCCCGTTGCTGACTTTTCTGTTCGCACTTCTTGATCTTGTTTTAGTCTCTTTAGCCATTATTGGAATCCCTCCTCATCTTTTACAGACGGCAGGATACGATATACTACAAGGGATATTACTGCCGTTACCACGAACACCATAATACCGATTACTGCTGCCATGCGGTAATTCGTATCATTAATGGTCAATTTATACAGCCAGGTAATCAACAGATCCGTATAGCCGGCGCCGCCGGTCAGATTCATGGATTTCGGATTACCCTGCGTCAGCAGATAGATCACGTTGAAGTTATTTAAGTTGCCCGTAAAGGAGGTCAGCAGATAGGGACCTGTTACAAACAACATATACGGCAGCGTGATTTTCCGAAACATCTGGAACGCATTCGCACCGTCAATTCTGGCGCTTTCGTACAAATCCTCCGGAATATTCATCAAAATACCGGTCGCCATCAGCATCACATAAGGAATACCGACCCAGCAGTTAATCACAATAATCAGAATGCGTGCGTATGTTGCATTTGCCCAGAACGGTATATAGCTATCGATCAATCCCCATTTAATCAGATAATTGTTGACCAGACCGTCATTCGCAAACATCTTATATACATAAAGGAGCGATACAAACTGCGGAATAGCGATGGTCATAACCAGAATCGTTCTCCACAGCTTTTTAAATTTAATCCCTTTTTTATTTATCATAATTGCAACGGCCATACCCAGGAAATAGTTCAGGAACGTTGCAAAAAATGCCCATACCAGTGTCCATCCCAGCACCGTAAAGAAGGTACTGCCAAAGCCTGCTGATCCGATGGAAAACAAATTTTTAAAATTTTCCAGCCCTACCCAGGTGAACAAACTGCTGGGCGGCTGATGATCCGCATCATAATTGGTAAACGCGATACAAATCATGAAGATAATCGGCACAATAATAAACACGAATACGCCGATATTCGGCAGCGTCATCAGTGTCTTATCAAAGTTCTCATTTAACAGGGAACGAAGATCGTCTCTGGAAGTCGGAAGCTTCTTCCCTTCCGCAAGCAGCTTCTGTATCTGCCTGTTCTGTTTGATATTCATTCTCCACAGGAAAAGAAATGCAAACACTACAAAAATAGTGAGAATACCGTACAGCAGAATTAAAAAGCTGTTGTCCCCGTAAACCGTAACAGGCACAACTCCTGTTTTATCCACATATGTGGCAGTTTCGCCCAGCGTACCCATCTTTGAAAGATATCCCGCGCCGAACGTCACCATATAATAAATGAAAAATATTTCTACCGCCAGAAAAAGGATTCCGCGAAGGAACTGCTTATGCATTAACTGGCCAAACCCCATAATCAGGAAAGACACTTTCGCTTTCCAGTCGCCTTCTTTAAAGGTGGCCCCGATTTCCCTGATATTATCGCCAATTCCTTTTCCGATATTGGCATACTTTTTTTTCTCTTTACCCATAGATGCCTCCAGATCACATTATATTTAATGCGGGAACTTTGCGTCGCAGCAAAACTCCTCCTGTGAAATCCTTCTCTCATATAGGAAAGGTCTTTTCTGTATCCCCTCGTTATCACGAAAGAAAGGCTGCCGCAGGCTGCCCTGCGGCAGCCTGCATAACAACCATTCTGACTTCACATCTTAGATTATATAACTTATTGTGCTGCGTAAGATTCGCAGGTTGCCTGGAACTCTTCCAGTGCTTTCATCAGGTCTTCATCGGAAGCATTGTCATATTTGTCAGCAATGATATCATCGCCGAGTGCGGTAGCCAGGCTCCAATAATCGTTCGGATACTGTCCCTGAGGAATCGTGTATGCGAGCTGTTCTGCCAGTGCGGAAAGCGCTTCGTCAGCCTTTACAGCTTCGTCTGCCTGTGCTTCCAGGTTGGAAGGACCCCAGCCCACTTCGTTGTAACGTGCAAGCTGTACTTCTGCGCTGGACAGGTATTTCGCAAGTTCCATACATACAGTTGCCTTGTTGGTATCTGTCTGAGGCTTCACACCCAGAAGTTTGAATCCGCCGAAACCGCTGAGCTGATAAGTCTGATCGTCAACAGTGAAGGTAGGCAGCTTCGCGCATGCATAACCGTCGCCGAACAGTTCCTTTGCTGCGCTGGAATCCCATGTGCCGTCCACGATAGCCGCTGCGTTTGTCGCATTGCTTACGGAAGAGCCGTTAATGAATGCGGAAGATTTGCTCAGTTCAACAAGCGCTTTCATTGCTGCAACGCCGTTTTCGGAAGCATAGTTCACATTTGCTTGTGTGAAGTTACCGTCGGAATCCGCTTCATATGTCAGTTCACAGCCTGTTCCAAAGAAGAATGCGGGCTGATACCAGCCGGAGTTAATCTCCATGTAGAAACTCTTGCCTGCAGTTTCGCAGTCTGCAAGGATCGCTTCCAGAGAAGTGGGATCCGTAACAACAGTGCTGTCGTAATACAGGAAATAACCGTTATCGGATGTTACAGGGAACGCATAAATCGCATCGCCCATGGTAGCTGCGCTCACAGCGCCTGCATCGTTGCTGCTGGAAACGAAATCAGCGTAATCGCCGATTACTTCCATAACCGCGCCTGCGGATACCAGACGAGCCAGCTGGTCCTGTGCGAAACCATAAATATCAGCGCCGCCCTCTACGTCAGTAATCATATTGTTCGCCGCATCGCCTTCGCCTACTGCTTCAATGGTCACAGTGTATCCGGAAAACTCAGGATGATCTGCGATAAACTGATCTGCCTGTGCCTGTGTGAATGCGTTCACTTCTTCTGCTACCCAGATCGTAATCGTTCCGGTACCATAATCCACATCTGCAGCAACGCTTTCCTCTGCTGCTGCTTCTGTTGCCGCTTCTTCAGCAGCGGGCTCTGCTGCAGGTTCTGTAGCAGGAGTGCTGGTAGCAGTCTCTGATCCGCATGCTGCAAGGCCGAATACCATAGCGCATGCTAAAAGAACAGATAAAACTTTCTTTTTCATAATTCGTTGTCCTCCTTTTGCGGCATTCATAACCGCATACTCTTGATTTTGTTATCATCAGCCGCCTTTGACGGCAAATCATAACCGACTTCATAGGGCAATCTTCGTTTATTGCTCTAGTCTTTTTTTACATTTTTTACAGGTATTTGTCAATAGTCTTTGGGAGTTTTGCAGAATTTTTTATATCTATCTTGAAATTTTTATATATTTTTCGTTTACTTTGTATAGAGTTTTGTTTTTCTTTTTCCAGTTTTTCCATATAAAAAACGCCGTATCCATGGTTTTTCCGCCACAGACACAGCGTTTTCCCGCAATATGCTTCACAATATGCCTATCCTCAGCGTACACGGAGGGCAGTTATTCCCGTTTCATAAGGCGTCCTGCGCCTTCTTCCGTTTCACTACGACGCTTTCCAGAGGTTTCAGTTTTCCGTCCGCAGGGCCGAACAAAATTTCTCCGCCCGGCAGCTTTACCTGCGTTTCAAACCGGTTGTAATTCTGAATAAATACATAGTCCGCCTGTTCTCCGCTTCTCGACGTTACTTCCACGCCCTCCGGAATCTCTCCCTCATACGCGCCGGTCATGCCGCTTTCCCGTACGAGCGTCCGGTAAAAATCATCATAGAAGCTCTGCTCCGCATCCGCGCAAATATAATATGCCTTACCCGCCCCGTAGTGATTGACGGTCAGCGCAGGGGTCCCCGCGTAAAAATCGTCTCCGTAGACCATCAGCGTCTCCGCTGTGGAAGGCTTCACCAGATCGCAAAGATACTGACAGCGGTACTGTTCTTTCAGCCCTTCTATTTTCCCGGTTCCGGCATTTTCCGGCCTGCAGATCCGGTTTTCTTCCCAGTCGTAAAGCCCGTCTATTTCCTCGGCGCGCAGCCCGAAAACATCCATCAGGCCGTGCGGACGTCCGCCAAGAAAGCAGCGGTCGTTTTCATCCACGACCCCGGACCAGTAGGTCAGCACAAAGGTTCCGCCGTTTTCCACAAACTTCCGAATGCGGTCCGCAAAGCCGTCATGGAACAAATACTGCATAGGAGCCGCTACAATCCGATACTGCTCCAGACTGCTTTTCTGATTCACAATGTCCACATTCAGTCCCATTCTGCGAAAAGCGCGCCAGGATTTTTCCACGCTTTCCATGTAATGCATGTTCTCGTTTCTCGGACCGCAGGAACCTTCCAGCGCCCAGTGATTCTCCCAGTCGTACACCACCGCCACGTTTGCCTGTGTCCGCGCGCCGGCCACTTCTCCCAGCGTTTCCAGCATCTTTCCGGTAGCGCATACTTCCCGGAAGGTTCTGACTTCTCTGCCGTCATAGTGATCCAGAACCGCGCCATGGAATTTTTCCTGCGAACCTCTGCTCTTGCGCATCTGGAAATACATGGCGCCGTCTGCGCCGTGGGCGATACTCTGCAGGGAAGCGGCTTCTAGCATCCCCGGTTTCTTCAGCTTGCTCACGCTCTGCCAGTTGGTCGCGCCGGGGCAGGATTCCATCAGAAGGAACGGTTTCTTCTTCAGGCTGTAGATCACATCGTGCCAGAACGCAGTATCCCGCGCCGTTTCCCATTCCTCGCACTTATGCCAGGTCGGATAATTATCCCAGGATGCAATATCCAGTTTTTCCGCCATTTTAAAATAATCGATATCCCAGAATTTATACATCAGGTTGGTCGTAACCGGTTTGTCCGATCCGGCCGCCCTGATCGCCGCTATTTCGCTCTCCATGAAGTCAATCGTCTGATCCGAAATGAACCGTCTCCAGTCAAGCTGCAGCGCCATAATGGATCTTTCTCCGATCGGAGACGGGCTCTCCACCTGTTCAAAATTATCATAGGTATGGCTCCAGAAGGTAGTGCACCAGCCGTCGTTCAAAGCGTCAATGGTTTTATATTTTTTACGCAGCCAGTTCCGGAACGCTTCCTGGCACAGCGGGCAATGGCATTCCCCGCCGAATTCATTGGAAATATGCCACAGCTTCACCGCCGGATGCCCGCCCAGCCGCTTCACAAGCTGCGTATCGATAAGCCGCACCTTTTCTCTATATACAGGGGAAGTCAGGCAATGGTTGTGTCGGTCGCCGAACAGATTACGCTGCCGCATGCCGTTAACTCTCAGCACTTCCGGGTATTTGTCCGCCATCCAGTGTGGCCGCGCGCCGGACGGCGTGGAAAGAATCACGGAAATTCCGTTCTCATACAACCGGTCTATAATCCGCTCCAGCCATTCAAACCGGTAAACGCCTTCCTGCGGTTCCAGCTTCGCCCAGGAAAAAACTCCCAGCGTTACCGTATTGATCTTCGCTTCCAGAAATCTCTCTATATCCGTTTCCAGGATTTCCGGCATATCCAGCCACTGTTCCGGATTATAATCTCCGCCATGCATCAAATATCCTGCATTCATCACAAAACTCCTTCACTTTTCATTTTCGCCCTGCGCACGCTCTCCACATAGCCGTCATCCGCTTTCTGCATCAGATAATTTGGAGAAAGCATCGCGCCGTCCTGCAGTTCTTCCAGCGTTTCCATCTGTTCCTGCGTGGGATTTACAGGAGATACCACTCTTGTCTGCCAGACCGACATACAGCCGGTAAATTCGACAATCCAATACAGCGGCTCCATCCCTTTATCCATCTGTGCATGCAGCCATGCAGAATCCTTTCCCGATAACTCTATCAGACGGTTAATATGCGACGGAACCGGTTCTTCCACGCTCCCGTCCGGAAGGATAACGCATTCACATATTTCATCTTCATCGTTCTGATGGATATCGATAAATTCGATCGCTTTCATGTCCGTCATACCAGTGAGCGGTTCAGATACGCTTCCTGCTCTTCTGTCAGCGTATCGATCCGTTTTCCCAAAAATTTCAGCTTCCTGGCCGCAACATCCTCATCCACGCTGCGCGGCACATCGATCAGCTTTTCCGTCAGTTCCCCGCCGTGTTCCACCAGATATTTGGCGGACAGCGCCTGAATTGCAAAACTCATGTCCATGATTTCCGCCGGATGTCCATCGCCGCACGCCAGATTTACAAGCCGGCCTTCTCCGAGCACAAAAATCCACTGTCCCTGCGGCAGTCTGTATCCCATAATATTCCGGCGCATTTCCTTTTCCGCCACCGCAATACTGCGCAGGCGGGCCATGTCGATCTCGCAGTCAAAATGTCCGGCATTGCAAAGAATCGCGCCGTCTTTCATTTCCGCGAAGTCCTCTTCATCAATCACCTTCTCGCAGCCCGTTACCGTGACGAAGAAATCGCCGAGTTTTGCCGCTTCCTTCATGGGCATCACTTCAAAGCCGTCCATCACCGCTTCAATCGCCTTCACCGGATTGATCTCCGTCACAATGACCTTTGCGCCCAGGCCCTTTGCTCTCATGGCAACGCCCTTCCCGCACCAGCCGTAGCCTGCCACAACCACCTGTTTTCCGGCAACGATCAGGTTCGTGGTGCGCATAATGCCGTCCCATACGGACTGACCCGTTCCGTAGCGGTTATCAAAGAAATGCTTGCAATCCGCATTGTTGACGCGGACCATCGGGAACTTGAGCTGTCCCGCCCGGTTCATCGCTTCCAGACGGATAATTCCCGTGGTCGTCTCCTCGCATCCGCCGATGATAGCGGGAATCAAATGCGTCAGTTCGGTATGAACCATGTGCACCAGATCGCCGCCATCATCAATGATGATATTCGGTCCTGCTTCCAGCACACTCCTGATATGCCTGTTATATTCCTCATCCGTCGCGCCGTACCAGGCGTGCACTTCCAGCCCCGCCTGAACAAGCGCCGCCGCCACATCGTCCTGCGTGGACAACGGATTGGATCCCGTCACATACATTTCCGCGCCGCCTGCAGCCAGAACTTTACACAAATAAGCCGTCTTGGCTTCCAGATGCACGGAAAGCGCGATTTTCTTTCCCGCAAAAGGCTTCGTCCGGAAAAATTCCTCTTCCAGCGTTCTCAGCAGGTCGCAGTTTCTTTTGACCCATTCGATCTTCTGTTCGCCGGATTTAGCCAGATTGATGTCTCTGATTTCACTGTTCATATTTCCTCTCATTCCGCCGCATAAGCGGCACTCCAATCATTAAGATATGATACTCCCTCTCATTTCACGCATAGGATATCAGAACCCTTCGCCTTTTGCAAGCAAATTATTGTCACGAAATACATCAAAATGTTATAATGTTATTGTTTACACCGGTCTGCCCATTTACGGTACGGTCCACGTGATATACTGCAAAAGCGGCAGATTCTTCAATATATCTGCAAAAGAAAAGAGGTTTGGGAATGGAAAACTGGATAAAAGGCATGGATGTGTCCTCCCTTCTGGAGGTGGAAGAATGCGGCGGTATTTTTACCGATCAGGGACAGCCCGGCGATGCGCTGAAGATCCTGAAAGATTACGGTATGAATCTGATACGTCTGCGGCTTTGGAACGACCCTTACACTGCCGACGGCAGGCCCTACGGCGCGGGCACCAACGATCTGCCCCGTACAATGCTGCTGGCGCGCCGCGCAAAGCAGCTTGGCATTGACTGGATGCTGGATATCCAGTACAGCGACTTCTGGACGGACCCCGGCAAACAATTGCCGCCCAAAGCATGGGAAGGTCTGGATGCGGACGCCCTGGAACAAGCCGTCTATGACTATACCTTCTCAGTGCTGACCGTTTTAAAGGAATCCAATCTGATGCCGGCTATCGTGTCGGTGGGCAACGAACTGTCCAGCGGGCTGTTATGGCCCTTCGGCCAATATCCCAATTTTGATAATATCGCGCGCTTTCTGAGCGCCGGCATCCGGGCGGTGCGCAAAACGGCCCCCTCCGTTCCCGTAATGATCCACTTGGATAACGGCTGCCGCAACGGACTTTTTACGGACTGGCTCGACCGTTACTTTGCTGCGGGCGGCGCCGACTTTGAATACATCGGCATGGGTTATTATCCCTTCTGGCACGGCACGATGGAAGAACTTCGGGACAACATGAACGATCTGGCGGTCCGTTACCGCAAAGATATGATCGTTACCGAAACCGCCGCGGGTTTTTCTCTGGAAGATTACCGAGAATATGAAATGCTGCCCGCGGATCGCCGGGTCGGCCCGGCGGCAAATGCCGCTACCGTGGAGAACATTCTCTACCCCATGACCCCCGAAGGCCAGTGCCGGTTTATGACCGAACTGATGCAGACCATCTGTCAGGTGCCGGAAGGACACGGGAAAGGATTTGTCTACTGGGAACCCGCATGGCTCCCCGTGCCCGGCAGTCAATGGGCCAATGACGACGGCATCGCTTACATACATGACACCCGGCCCGGCGGCAACGAATGGGCCAATCAGACGCTGTTTGACTACGACGGCAACACGCTGCCCGCACTGAAGTTGATCCGGGATTTTGAGCCAAAATAAAGCAGTCCGGTTTTCTCCCATATAACAATCCGGCCGGCCCGCTTTCGCTGCGGACCGGCCAAAAATGTCTTTCGTCCAACCTCCAAAAAACATAAAATCTTAAAAAACTTTTCGCCCAATTTTCACTTTTGACTGCTATGGTGGAACGACGGAGGTGACAAAGTATGTTTTTTTTAATCAGTATCTTCATCGATGCAGGCGCAGGTTTTCTCTCCGCGCTCCCCTTCTTAATCCTGTTGGAAGTTCTGGCCGGAAAGCAGATCCCCTTCCTTCCCTTAAAGCATCTGATCGGTTGCGGCATTTTCTGCGGCTTTTTATCCGTCGTTTTGTCCGTCACAGGCGTTCCTGCCGTCTATGAGATGCGGTTTGACGTAGGCATCAATCTGCTGCCTTTTGCCGGCCTTACGTCAAATACGCTGCAATACATAGAAAATATCCTGCTGTTTTTACCGGCAGGCGCGTTGCTGCCGTTGCTGTATAAAAAGTTTCAGAAATTATCCCGCTGCGCACTTTACGGCTTCCTGTTTTCCCTTGCAATTGAGTTGATGCAATTGTTCTGTTTCAGAACAACCGACCTCGACGATCTGCTCATGAATACGCTGGGGACAATAACAGGCTTTGGAATTTTTGCGCTTCTTCAAAAGCTGTACCCGCCTGTGGCCGACGAATTTTCCATCCCTGCAGAAAAAGCAGAAAAACTCCCGGCTCTGTTCGAACTGGAAGTTCATTTTCTGACCGCCGCCGCATGGGCCGGCGCTTTGCTCCTCACACCTGTTATAAAAAATATCATCTGGGCGCTGGTCCTGAGCGCCCAGTCATAAAGATTTAATCTCCGCCAACCGATATTCTTTCATTATTCCCGTCATACCACCACATTGCGTTCCTTACCGTTTAAAAACGCTTCAATATTCTCACAGGTTTCCGTCACGCAGCGAGTGCGCGCTTCCGTGCTCGCCCAGGCCATGTGCGGCGTCATCTGCAAAACGCCGCTGTCCTTTAAGGAAAGCAGAGAATCGTCCGGACGCATGGGTTCCTTTTCAAACACATCCAGTCCCGCTCCCCGGATTTGTCCTTTTTTCAGCGCCCCAAAAAGCGCGTCATTATCCACCACCGCGCCGCGCGCCACATTGATCAGAATCGCAGAAGATTTCATCTTTTCAAAGGCGTCCGCATTCATAAGATGGCGGGTACGGTCGCTCAACGGGCAGTGAAGAGAAAGAATATCCGCCTGTGCCAGAAGTTCTTCAAAGGATACTCTCTCAAACTCCGTGCAGCCGCTCTTCCCTGACGCCGAAAAGAAAATCACGCGGCAGCCCAACGCCTGCGCGACTTTTGCAACGCCGCGTCCGATGTTTCCCATGCCGATGATGCCCCATGTTTTTCCTTCCAGTTCATAATAGGTCTTCCCAAAGTGTGAAAACGCGTCCTGCGCCGCGTAAGCGCCGGATTTTACATATTCGTCATAATAAGGCAGATATTCCAGAACAGAAAGGGCCAGCGCAATCGTATGCTGCACCACCGCCGCGGTGGAGTAATTGCGAACGTTCGCCACACGGATTCCTCTCTCCCTGCAATATTGAATATCCACATTGTCATAGCCGGTCGCAAACTGACACACAAGCTTCACATTTTTTGCGTCCTTCATGGTCGCCTCATTCATCGGATTCTTATTCGCCACCACAATATCCGCTTCCTTTATGCGCTCCGCCACCAGTTCATCCGGCGTACTATCATAAAAAATAACGTCCCCGTACTGCTTCATACATTCCACAGAGACATCCGCTCCCACACTCATCCTGTGCAAAACCACAATCTTCATACCGTTCCATCCTTTCTGACCACACCAAAACACTGAGGATTTCTACTCCTCTTATGTTTATATAAAGAACAACTCCCCGGTGCCGGTTCTGCTTTGCGCAGGCATCCGAATGAAAATATCATTGCCCGGCAGCCTGCATACCGCGTGCACTCCGACCTGTGCGGCACATCTGTCATTTTCCGGACCGTTAAAAACGCGTCGGCACTTAGGTTGCGTCCTTTGCAACCTTATGTGCTGCTACGCGTTTTTCGAGCGGAAGCGCGTCCGGAAAGGACAGATGTGCCGCACAGGTCGGAGCGCACGCGGTTCACAGACTGCCGGGCAATCAATACTTTCCCCCCGATGCCTGCGCAAAGCAAAACTGGCATCGGGGAGCGTCCTTTCTATAAAATTACAGGCGTTTCAGTAATTCTTCTCTCTGTGCTTCATAACCGGGCTTGCCCAGCAATGCGAACATGTTCTTCTTATAGCTTTCCACACCGGGCTGATTGAACGGATTCACGCCGAGCAGATAGCCGCTCACGCCGCACGCGAACTCGAAGAAATAGAATAACTGTCCCAAATAGAACTCATTCACTTCCGGCACGTTGATGACGAAGTTGGGAACCTGGCCGTCGGTATGCGCCAGAATCGTTCCGTTCATCGCGCTCTTATTCACAAAGTCAACGCTCTTTCCTGCCAGATAGTTCAGGCCGTCCAGATCCACCGGCTCTTCCCCGATGATGATCTCTTCGCGGGAGGTCTCCACATTGATAACGGTCTCAAACATGATGCGCGCGCCGTCCTGAATGAACTGGCCCATGGAATGAAGATCTGTGGTCAGATCCACGCTCGCCGGGAAAATGCCTCTCTGGTCTTTGCCCTCGCTCTCGCCGTAAAGCTGCTTCCACCATTCGGAAACATAATGCACGCTGGGCTCATAGTTCGCCAGAATTTCAACCGCTTTGCCCTTTCTGAGCATGATATTTCTCAGCGCCGCATACTTCACGGCGTCGTTTTCTTCATAGGGTGCGTTCAGCGCCAGTTCTCTGCCGCTTGCCGCGCCTTCCATCAGCTTGTCGATATCCGCGCCGCTGACTGCGATCGGAAGCAAACCAACCGCTGTCAGAACGGAGAAACGTCCGCCTACATCGTCCGGCACAACGAAAGTTTCATAACCTTCTTCATCCGCAACCTTCTTCAAAGCGCCGCGCGCCTTGTCGGTCGTCGCATAGATTCTCTTCGCCGCTTCCTGTTTGCCGTATTTCTTCTCCAGCATTTCCTTGAATACGCGGAATGCGATTGCAGGCTCCGTGGTCGTTCCGGATTTGGAAATCATGTTGATGGAGAAGTCTCTGTCCCCGATCACATCCATCAGATGCTTCACATAGGTGGAACTGATGGAATTGCCGACAAAATAAATCTCGGGAGTCTTTCTGATTTCTTTGTCAACCATATTATAGAAGCTGTGTCTTAAAAATTCGATCGCCGCTCTCGCGCCCAGATAGGAGCCGCCGATACCGATTACCAGTAATACTTCGGAATCTTCCTGAATTTTCGCAGCCGCCTTCTTGATGCGTGCAAACTCTTCTTTGTCATAATCAACCGGCAGGTCGATCCATCCCAGGAAGTCGTTTCCGGCGCCGGTCTTGGCCACCAGAAGGTCCTTGGCATCACAAGCCAGCTTCTTCATGTTTTCTACTTCATGATCTTTGACAAAAGGAGCCGCTTTGCTGTAATCAAACGTCACTTTACTGCTCATTTTTTCATCCTCCTTGTTATGGCCTGTCCCCAAAACAGGCATTAACGTTTAAAATCCGTTTCTAGTGTAGCAAAGTTACTACATGATTTCAAGCCAAAAATTCCGTCAGCAGTTCCTCTAACTCTTCATCCGCATTTCCCGGTTCAGGGGCAGTCCCGCCGCCGGCGCGCCTCTCCTGTTCCGTTCTGACACAGACTTTCTGTCCGGAATCCCCATTCTGTTCCTTCTCTGCAATATTCTCCTGCGCCTTTTCCCGGGCGTCCTTTTCCAGTTCTTCCAGATAGGCGCTGTCCTTCTTTACGCTTTTCATGCGCTCGCTCATCCGGTTTTCCAGAAAATCCGTTATTGTTGTTTCCAGCGTTTCTTTTTTTCCCGGCACATCGATCAGTCCGGACACCGAAAAATAGAGATAAAGGGACAAAAAGGCGATCAGATAATAAGGAAGTATCTCTCCCAGCGTCTCCCCATGCGTCAGTCCCAGGCAGGCGCCGATTCCGTCTGCAAATACGGAAATCAGCAAAAACTGTCCCGAAAGCTGCCCAATCAGCCGCAGACTGCAATTCCCGATCCTGATATTCCGCATAAATTTTCCCACAAAAGCCGCCGTGTTGACAGTTCCCCCGTTCAGTTCATAGCAATTCTGAAATTTCAGCTTGCACTGCTTTAACAGGCGGTTATCCGTTGCGGACATATTTTCCGCCTCCTTTATCAGCTTTTTCAGCAGAACTCCTGTTATAAATCTGCATAAAATACTTAATAATAGAAAAGATAACGCCATTCCTGTAAAAAAAGCATGTCCTTTTAAAAAAGCCTGCATGTCAACTCCTCCTGCCTTACGCGAAAAATGCATTGTTTTTCTGCTTTTTCAGTATAAGTCCCAGGGAAAATACAGGCAATCCCTCAGGGATCGCTTTCAATTTGCATTTTCCGCCTTTCTTTTTCAAAAAAAAACTGTTATAATCCGTATATTGACAAAATGTGACAGCACTCGGCGGTAGTGTCAAGTAATCTATGAAAAAAACTGAGTCAAAAAAATAGGCTCAAAAG
>JAUNGC010000017.1 GCA_030524745.1 Eubacteriales bacterium
GGGAAACCTCTCCAAAATACGCCTTGCGGCCAGCTCCGATTCCATCCCCGTCACCTTAATTTAAACATTTCTCGTTTCTTTAATTTAAACATAGAAAAAAAGGCGTTACAGTTCGCTCCCCGACAGGGGGAGTAAACTATAACAAAGGGGCCGGTGCAAAAGTGCAAATCCTGACTTTTACAACAGCCCCAATACTCTTTTATGAATTCAGGCTTTCCACAAACCTGTCAAATCCAGCCTGTCCTGCCGCATTGCGCTTATACACGCCTGCATCCTCCAAAACCTCCATGAACACAAGGCCGATTTCTTTCTGGATGATGCTGTGGATATTCTGCGCATTCACCTCGCCGTAGCGGGGCAGAAATTCCTCCACCCAGTCGGCATGTTTGGAAAGCGTCTCATCCGCCCGGATGTCTGCGCCGGTCAGAATCGCTTCCTCCAAAGCCGCCATTTCGCTTTTTAAGCGTGCGGGCAGCACCGCCAGCCCCATGACTTCGATCAGTCCGATATTTTCCTTCTTGATATGATGCAGTTTCGCATGAGGATGGAACACGCCCAGCGGATGCTCTTCTGTCGTGATGTTGTTGCGCAGCACCAGATCCAGTTCATAATAATCGCCGCGTTTTCTGGCAATCGGGGTGATCGTGTTATGAGGTTCTCCATCGGTCTTTGCAAACACGAAGGAAGCTTCGTCGCTGTAACCGCGCCATGCATCCAGAATTACATCAGCCAGCGCGATCAGCCGGTCTGTATCTTCTCCCCAGATGCGGATGACGGACATAGGCCAGTTTACGATGCCCGCCTTTACGTCTTCAAATCCCTTTACGCTGAAGGTTCTCTCCACTTCAGCCTTCGCCATGGGAAATTCATAGCGTCCGCCCTGGAAATGGTCATGGCTCAAAATGGAGCCGCCCACGATGGGAAGATCCGCGTTGGAGCCCAATATGTAATGCGGGAACTGTTTCACAAAATCAAACAGCTTCACAAAAGTGTTATGCTCGATCTTCATCGGCGTATGCTGTGAGTTGAACACGATGCAGTGCTCATTATAATAAACATACGGAGAATATTGAAAGCCCCAGCGGCTGTCATTGATGGTGATTGGCATAATGCGGTGATTCTGTCTGGCCGGATGGTTCACACGGCCCGCGTAGCCTTCATTTTCCACGCAGAGCAGGCACTTGGGATAACCGCTCTGCTTTGCCAGCTTCGCCGCTGCAATTGCCTTGGGATCCTTTTCCGGCTTGGAAAGATTGATCGTGATATCCAGATCGCCGTATTTTGTAGGCGCAATCCACTTTTCATCCCGGCAGACGCGGTAGCGTCTGATATAATCGGTATCCTGACTGAACTTATAGAAAAAGTCGGTCGCCGCCTCCGGAGATTTTTCATATTCCTGCCGGAATTTCCGGATGATTTCACCGGGACGTCCCACCAGGCAACTCATGATTTTCGTATCAAAAAGATCCCGGTATACGATGCCGTCTTCTTTCATGATGCCTTTTTCCACGGCGTAATCCATCATTTCCTTCAGAATTTCCGGAAGCTTTGCTACAATATCCGCTTCCTTTACGCTTTTTGCCGCTTCCGTGCCGAAATCAAACGGATATTCATCCAGTTCCAATAATTCCAGCAGCCGATTTGTCGTATATATTTCATCCTCCGGCTCCACCAGTCCGGTCACCAGTCCGTATGTTACAAGATCACGAATGTTTTCCTGAATCATGTCCTTTTCTCCCCTTATAAAATCACAGGGCCGTCGCCGATTTCCACCACATAGAAATCCGCCGCATAGCCGATCTTGTCCAGATATGCCCTGCCGACCTGCTCCTTGAACGCTTCAATCGCACTGTCCTTCACAATGCTGACCGTACATCCGCCAAAGCCCGCGCCCGTCATTCTGGAGCCGATCACGCCTTCTACCTTCCACGCCTCTTCCACCAGCGTATCCAGTTCGATCCCCGTCACCTCATAATCATCCCGCAAAGAAACATGGGAAGCATTCATCAACCGTCCGAACTCTTCAATATCATTGGCTTTTAAAGCCGCCACTGCCTTTATCGTGCGCTGGTTCTCATATACCGCATGGCGGGCGCGTCTGATGCGCACTTCGCTCGCAATCGCGCCTTTATTTGCTTCAAACTGCTCTTCGCTCATATCGCCCAGCGTCCTGATATCCACCACCTTCTGAAGTTCTGCCAGGGCAGTCTCACACTCGCTTCTTCTTTCATTATACTTGGAATCTCCCAGGCCTCTCTTTTTGTTGCTGCAGGAGATCACCAGCTTCGCGCCTTCCAGATGAATCGGCGCATATTCAAATTCCATCGTCGCCGTATCCAGAAAGATTGCGTTGTCCTTCTGTCCCATGGCGATCGCAAACTGATCCATAATGCCGCAGTTAACGCCGTTAAAGCGGTTTTCGGAATACTGGCCGATCAGCGCCAGATCCTGATTGCTCACCGCAAAACCATACATATCCCGCAGAATGGCGCCTGTCAGCACTTCCACAGAGGCGGAGGAAGAAAGGCCGGAGCCGTTGGGAATATTGCCGAACAGGAGCAGATCCATGCCGTTTGTCACTTCATACCCCTTCTCGCCAAACGCCCAGATCACGCCTTTGGGATAATTGGTCCAGTCCGCTTCCTTTTCAGGCTTTAAATTCTCCACGCCGGATTCCAGCACGCCGAGTTTCTCAAAATTCATCGAATAAAAACGCAGCTTTTTATCCTCTCTTTTTCTTGCAACGCCATAGGTACCGATCGTCAGCGCGCAGGGAAATACATGCCCGCCGTTATAGTCGGTATGTTCCCCGATCAGATTCACCCTTCCGGGCGCAAAATACAGCTTCGCTCCATCCGTACCGCCAAAAATCTCCCCGAACTTTTGTAATAACTGTTCCCGCATACCTTCTCCTCCCTGCCATTTCTCAACCTGGCACGTAACGTTTCTTTTTGTAATCCTATCTTGTCATAAAATCTTTTCCCCGAAAAGACGCAGATGTTATATGTACCTGTCAAAATGTTAAATCGTTTTTCCGCTCATCAATCGCCGATCCGCCCTCAGGGTTCTCCGCCGGTATCCAGTCTTCCCACTCTGGCAATAAACGCCTCCACCTGTTTTAACTGCTCCCTGTTCGCACGGTTTTCATCCTGCATCATCTGTTTGCGGTAGCCGGAAGGCGATATTCCCTTCATTTGCCGGAACGCCTTCGTGAAAGTCAGCGGATCCTGATAGCCGCAGGAAAGGGCGATGCTCTCCACGGGCAAGTCGGGTATCATCAGCATTTCCGCCGCCTTTGTCAGCCGGTAAGTGGTCAGAAACTGCTGCGGCGACATCCCCAGGGATTTTTCAAACAGCGTATACAGATAACTGCGGTTGATGCACACATAGTCCGCCACATCCGTGACCTTAACCGGATTGCAGAAGTTGCGCGAAATGAACTCCACCGCCCGGCGCACATACTGATTCGCCTTATCGCCTTCCTCCTGCCGGGTTACCGGCGCGCCCTGCGCCACCACGGACAAAAAAATCTGCAAAAGACCGTTACGGCGCAATTCGTTTGCCACACCGAAAGTATTGTGATCCATCATATCCCGGACAATTTCGTATAATTCATCCGAATTTTCAGACCTGAAAACCGGATGCCTGACGGACGTTCCCATATTATTCACATATTCTTTCGCCCGCGTTCCCAGAAATCCCACCCAGATATAAGTCCACGGCTCCTTCTCATCCGCCTGATAAAAGCTGAGTTGACCCGGTTCAATCACAAAACCGTAGCCCGCTTCCAACGGATATTCCTTTCCTTCCAGTTTAAAAATCCCCTTGCCGCTCAGCACATAATGGATCAGATAATGGGGCTTTAACGCCGGACCAAAGCTGTGAAGCGGTTCCGTCTGGGAGCAGCCGCAGCAGGTCACATACAGGTCCCTTCCCTCTTCATTGCCGAATGCAAGTTTATATGCTTTTTCCAAAATGTATCTCTCCTAACGGTTAATCGACTGCGCCATTCTGCGGTAGGTATGCCGGATTCCCCGGATCGCAACGGAATATGCCATGATATTTTCCGGCAGCGCCATTCCCACATAACCGGAATCCCCGATATGATGGATATCCGTTCCGGCCATTTTGCACATCAGCGCGATCTGGCGGATGGTCGCAACGTCGCTTCCCTCCTGCGAGGTGCCGATGGAAGTGATCGTCAGCGCTCCCAGACTATGGGAAAAGGCGATCAGTTCCCGCACATATTCCATCGTGATGCCGGGCACCGTACCCGGCGCAGGCATCAGTATAATATCCGCTCCCGCATCCCGGAACGCTTTGATATCATCCTTTGTAATAATATGCTCCGCGGCCTCCGTAATGACCCCTGACGCATGCATCTTTCCAGCTGCCAGAATCACCTTGTCCCCAACCGCGCTGCGGATGGATTTTAAGGAATCCACAATGGCCTGATTGCTCACACCGTTTCCCGGATTTCCGGTGAGAAGAATCATATCCACGCCCATTTGGACCGCCAGCATCGCATTGGAAGTGGTCGCATATCTTCCCTCCGACATCTGCCAGAGCGTATCGTCGTTTTCACTCGCCCCGTCTTCCACCGGCTCCAGGTTGATGCCCACCAGCCGCCCGGTCAGCCGTTTGACCTCCCGCACCGTCTCCATGGGATCTGTCGCCGGAAGCGCCTGTATGACCGGTTTTTTCACATCAAACATGTTTAACAGCACAATATCGGCGCCCATGGACGCCACCACCTCCGCGTTGGTGATATCCGTCAGGAGCGGCTGCGTGATCCCGATACATTCTCCTGCCAGCACGCGCCCTTCGCTTCCCGCAATCGCCTCCAGAAGTTCTCCCGCCGAGTATGACGCCAGTTCCGACGCCGTGCAGTTTAAAATACGTTTCGCCATTTCAAGCTCCTTTCCGCCAGACTTTCCTGACAGTCCGAACCAATCCGAACTGCCGCAGACTTTTTCTTACTCAATTAAAGTATATCATGTATTGCGCGAATTCACTCTAAAATTTTTTCAAAAAAAGGCTTGCATAATCAAAAACATTATGGTAATATAAATTTCGTCGCCGGACAGAAAAAAATTTCGGGATGGTGATCATCATATATGCGACAGTAGTACAGTTGGTAGTACGCCACCTTGCCAAGGTGGAGGTCGCGGGTTCGAGCCCCGTCTGTCGCTCTCTGAGAAGCCTTGCGTGTCAGGGCTTTTTTGTTGCTTCGCTTTAACTGCCTGTTCAGAATATTGTCCAAAACGAACGCCCGGCGCTAAACAGCCGGGCGTTCGTCATTGGTCGAATATTCTTATCCGTCTTAAAGTTATCTCTGTGTCAAATGTACTGCGAATCCTGCGATCTCATCTTCAAAATAAGCCACTGTATCCGAGAAAGGATCTTCTCTGAATTTGAAGCCGCGCGCCTTGAAATAAGCCACTGCGCGGGGCAACGTGTTGGTCGAAATCGCAATATGCCCCAGTTTCCCATGGAAAGGCATCTTCATGATCTCCACTTCGTTGTTGCCCATGAAGTAATTTGTAGGGCCTTCCTTCGGCGCAAAACCAAACAGCGTTGTAAACATGTCCGCCGCCTTTTTCGCTTCTTCCGCATTTTCCGTATTGATGCCCACGTGAGCCAGCTTAAAGCCAAACATGGTCTGCACAGCCTGTCTGGTCAACCGCTCGATTTCATCCCAGTTCTCCGCTTCAATCAGATCCTTCTTCACCATCCAGGTGCCGCCGCAGGCGATGATCTTGTTGAATTTTAAATAGTCCAGCAGATTCTTTTCATTCACGCCGCCGGTAGGCATCCAGCGCAGGTTCTGATAAGGGCCTGCAACAGCCTTCAATTTCGCAATACCGCCGTTTTGTTCTGCCGGGAAAAACTTCACAACGGAAAGTCCCATGCTCATAGCCTGTTCCATTTCGCCGGGCGTCGCGGTTCCGGGCATCATCAGCATGCCTTTATCCACCACATATTTTGTGATTTCCGGATTAAAACCGGGGCTTACGATAAACTGTACGCCCGCATCGATCGCGCGGTCAGCCTGTTCCTTGGTCAGCACTGTCCCCGCTCCGACCAGCATTTCCGGCACTTCCGCCACAATGCGGCGGATCGCTTCTTCTGCGGCTGCCGTACGGAATGTCACTTCTGCCGCCGGGAGACCGCCTCTCACAAGAGCCTTCGCCAGCGGAACCGCCTTATCCGCATCATCAATCGCAATTACCGGTACAATACCGATCTCATAAATTCTCTGTAAAACGTCCATTTCATTCCTCCCATTCCGTCCGCCTTTGCAAACTTATCTCTGCACGCGCGCGCCTGCGCCGCCCATGATCGCTTCCACTTCCTTTTTGCTCGCCATGGTGGTATCGCCGGGCGTCGTCATCGCCAGCGCGCCATGCGCAGCGCCATAGTTCACTGCAACTTCCGCGTCTCCTGTAGTCATCAGGCCGTAGATCAGGCCGGAAGCGAAAGAGTCGCCGCCTCCCACGCGGTCCATAATCTCAAGGCCCTTATAATCCTTCGCCTTAAAGATTTCACCGCCTGCCCAGCAGAGAGCGCTCCAGTCATTGACAGTCGCCGTCTTCACCTCGCGCAGCGTGGTAGCCACAGCCTTGAAGTTCGGATAAGTCTTCACCGCTTCGTTAATCATCTTCTTATAGCCTTCGATATTGAGTTCCTTTAAGTTCTCGTCATTGCCTTCAATGGCAAATCCCAGGCAGGCCGTAAAATCTTCTTCATTGCCGATCATAACGTCCACATACTGCGCAATTTCCCGGTTCACTTCCTGCGCTTTCTCAATGCCGCCGATTGCGCTCCACATGGAAGGACGATAGTTCAAATCGTAAGAAACGATGGTGCCGTACTTCTTCGCAGTCTTGATCGCAGCCAGAACCGTCTCGCAGGACTGTTCGGACAACGCCGCATAAATGCCGCCCGTATGCAGCCATCTTACTCCTAACGTTCCGAAAATATATTCAAAATCAAAGTCCTCCGGACGCGCTTTGGAAATCGCGGTATTCGCTCTGTCGGAGCACCCCACCGCGCCGCGGATTCCGAAGCCTCTCTCCGTAAAATTAATGCCGTTTCTGCAGGTTCTGCCGATTCCGTCCGTCTTCATCCAATGAATGAGGGAAGTGTCCACGCCCCCCTGCAGAATGAAGTCCTCCATCAGCATGCCGACTTCGTTGTCCGCAAATGCCGTGATCACCGCCGTGTTAAGCCCAAAGCATCTGCGCAGGCCTCTGACAACGTTGTACTCGCCGCCGCCTTCCCATGCGCGGAAACTCCTTGCCGTGCGGATTCTCCCCTCGCCGGGATCCAGCCTGAGCATAACCTCCCCCAGAGATACCGCATCAAACTTACATTCGCTTGCAGGTCTTAAATTCAGATCCATTTTTATACCTCCTCCATCAATTTTTAAGCAAAAAAGGATATAATTAATGCTACCACAAAACCGGTACATCCGACAAGTGTTTCCATTACAGTCCACGTTTTTAATGTGGTTTTTTCATCCAGGCCGACCAGCGATTTTACCAGCCAGAAGCCGGAATCATTAAAATGAGAGCATACAGTTGCTCCTCCCGCGATTGCCGCCGTGGTACATGCCAGATAGATCGAGGAAAGAGAGGCGATTTCAGGCATGGCGGCAATAATCCCCGCCGCCATCGTCATGGCCACGGTAGCGGAACCCACAGATATTCTGACCAGCGCAGCTACGATAAACGCGACCACCACAATCGGAAGCGCCGCTGAGGAAACCGCATTGCCGATCACTTCACCCAGACCGGAATACTGCAGCACATAACGCAGCACGCCGCCGCATGCAGTGACCAGCAGGATCATTCCGGTCGGCTCCAGAGACTTTGTCATCACTTTCTCCAGTTCTTCTTTGGTATATCCCCGTTTGAAGCCGAGAAGAATCATGGCCGCTATGGTAGCAATGGTCAACGCCACAAAAGGTTCCCCCAGGAATCCGATAACCGGCTGAATCGGCGCCAATGCAGGCACAACGCCCGCAACGGAATCCGCAATAATCAGCACAAGAGGAATCAGAATAATGCCGACCACCATCCAAAAGCCGGGGAGTTTGGATTCATCCACATCCTGCTGCTGCGCTACATGTTCCGGAACCGGAACAAAATATTTTTTGCCGCAGACCGCTCCCCAGAACGGACCGGCTACTATCATCGCCACTGCGCCGCACAGAATGCCGATCAGAATTACCCATCCAAGTTCCACATTCAGCATCGTCGCCACCAGCACCGGTCCCGGCGTGGGCGGTATATATGCATGACCGACTGCCAGGCCTGCCAGCAGGGGAATCGCATAAAACAGGGAAGAACGCTTTGTCTTTTTAGCGAGTGAAAACGCAAGGGGAATCAGAATAATCAGGCCCGCGTCGAAGAAAACCGGCATTGCAATGACCAGGCCGGTAACCCCCAGCGCCCATGCCGCCTTTTCATCGCCGAACTTTCTCACCATTGTAACCGCCAGCGTCTGGGCGCCGCCCGATATTTCCAGGATTGCCCCAAACATGGAACCAAGCCCCACCAGCAAAGCGATTCCTTTCAGAGTAGTGCCTATCCCGTCATTCACCGCGGCCGCAATAAGCCTTCCCGGATTCAAAACTGCTTCCATACCTTCTCTCCTCCATATACATTTATCAGTCCATGTATCCGCCCTTCATCGGGGATACCGCGTGTTCCGAATAAATTTTCAAAACCCCTTTTTTATACTTCGCTTCACGGGGTTTCCATGCCTCTTTCCGCTGCGCCAGAATCCGGTCCACTTCCTCTTTCGGCAGTTTTTGCCCTTTTATGCCGACAACTTCCAGCACGCGCCCCGGAATATCAATTTCAATCAGATCGTCTTCCTCCAGCAGCGCGATCGGACCGCCTTCCGCAGCTTCCGGGGAAACATGCCCGATCGCCGGCCCTTTGGACGCGCCCGAAAATCTTCCGTCCGTAATCAGCGCAATGCTCTTTCCCAATTCCGGATCGGAAGAAATCGCCTCGGTGGTATAAAACATTTCCGGCATTCCCGATCCCTTCGGGCCTTCATAGCGGATGATTACTGCATCCCCGGGCTGAATTTTGTGCTTTAAAACTGCATCGATCGCCTCTTCCTCGCAATCAAAAGGTTTCGCTTTGAGAACCGCCTGAAACATTTCCTTCGGCACGGCGGAATGCTTCACCACGGAACCTTCCGGCGCAAGATTCCCTTTCAAAATTGCGATCGTGCCGTCCGTACCGATCGCATGGTCAAATTTGCGGATGATATCGGTGCGTTTCAGCCCCCATGGCTCCAGGTATTTTTCGCATTTTTCATAAAAGCCGTTCTTCTTTAATTCTTCCAGATTCTCACCCAGCGTTTTTCCGGTCACGGTCATCGCATCCAGATGCAGCATGGATTTGATTTCTTCCATGACGGCAGGTACGCCGCCCGCATAATAGAAAAACTGCGCCGGCCATTTGCCCGCCGGACGGATGTCCAGCAGATAATGCGCGCCTCTGTGCATCCTGTCAAAGGTATCCGCATCGATCTCCAGACCGAATTCATGCGCAATCGCAGGAATATGCAGCAGGGAGTTGGAAGAACCGGAAATCGCCGCATGCACCATGATCGCGTTTTCAAAGGACTCCATCGTCACAATATCGCCGGCTTTTTTCCCTTCCAGCGCCAGTTCGACAATGCGTTTTCCCGCATCATAGGCAGCCTTCTTTAACTCCTGGCAGGTCGCCGGCATCAGCGCCGTTCCGGGAAGCATCAGCCCCAGCGCCTCCGCCATAATCTGCATCGTGGAAGCGGTACCCATAAAGGAGCAGGCGCCGCAGGAAGGACAGGCATGGTGCTTATAGAAGGTGAACTGCTCTTCCGAAATCTCACCGCGCTGACACATCGCAGAATACGCGCCAATCTGTTCCAGCGTCAGAAGATCCGGACCCGCGTCCATAACGCCCCCGGTTACCACGATGGAAGGAAGGTTGAGACGTCCGATCCCCATCAGACATGCCGGCACAGATTTGTCGCAGCTTGCAATAAATACGCCTCCGTCAAACCCGGTAGAACTTCCGTGAATTTCGATCATGTTGGCGATCATATCACGATGCGCCAGCGAATAATTGATACCGTCGTGGCCCTGAGCGATGCCGTCGCAAATATCCGTGGTAAAATAACGCGCGCCTCTCCCCTGCGCATCCCGGATACCTTTCATCGCCTCCGCCACCAGACCGTCCAGATGCGCGCTGCCCGGATGGCTGTCGCCAAATGTGCTCTCCACAATGATCTGAGGTTTATCCAGATCCTCCACCGTCCAACCCATACCCATTTTCAGCGGATCGTTTTCCGGCGCCAGCGCTCTGACTTTTTGACTGTTGAGTTGCATTTTGTACCTCCTTTTTCTTTTAAAGCAATAATACGTCTGATGTCTCATTTAATTTTATTATAATATAGCCGTTTTTATTGCCAAGTCATCTGATGTTTTTCTACTTTTCTGCCACTTTACACGCCATATTTTTGGTTAATATGAACAATTTTTTCTTTTCACAGGCTGCGTTTTGTTGTTTTTGCATCCTTTTATTATCGTTATAATGTTATTTCGTATTCAAAAAAAGAAAGTCGTCATATCTATTTTGACAACTTTCCCTGATTTGCCCGCTGCGGAAGCCGGATTATCTGTCCTTTTCGCAAAATGCCCTGCCCGGCCCCCTATGCGCCTGTTCAGGACTTCTCTTTCATCATACTTTTAATTTTCTCCCGATTATAAGTCAGATGCATCGTCATCGCAGTTCTGGCTCCCACCACATCTCCGGCGGCAATCGCGTCCGCAATCATGCGGTGCGTCCGTATTGTTTCCTCCGTCAGCCTTTTATGCGTCACGTTCACAAACATCATGACCGCCGTATCGATAATCGGTATCAGTTGCTCCATCACCTTGTTCCCGGTGCATTCGGCTATGCTCGTATGAAATTCGATGTCGTCCGGAATATAGTTTTCCCCGCTTGCAATCTTTTCTTCTATGCGGTCGCATATCCCATGCAGCTTACGCGCTTCCGCTTCCGTCGCATGAATAGCCGCCATTTCCGCAATACCCGGTTCCAACAAAAGCCGGACCTCCACAAGGTCCAACGCCAGCGAAATCTTATCTTCCACATTCCGGATTCCCAACGGATCATTCTCCGCCGTCGTCACGCTTACCACGTAGGTACCGGCCCCCCGGCGTATTTCCAGAATTCCTTTCGTCACCAAAGACTTCACCGCTTCCCGGACGGTGCTCCTTCCAACATGAAACAGTTCGCCGAGTTTGAACTCGTTCGGCAGCTTTTCGCCGACCGCTACCGGTTTTGTTAAAATATACTGCATCAATTGCTCTTCCACCTGTTCCGCGAGCAGTTTGTTCTTCACATTCGATAAATCTTCCATTTCAGCCCTCATCCGCACACGCTTGCCGCTGTTATTCTTCTTATCATAGCGTAACACATTCCCGAAAGCTTCGCCAGTCTAAAAAAGAATCCGGCAAACAGGAGATCCGGTTTAATGCCCTGAAAAAAAGAGGGTATCCCACCGGGAACACCCTCTTTTCATAACGCTTCTGGCAATTCAAACCGTTATCTTTCTTCCATATTCAGTCCGGAGCATCAGCCTTCAATCGCAATGCGGTTATCCTTCTGTGCTACTTCCGGAACATCCGGTTTGTGAATGTTAAGCCGAAGGATGCCGTCTTCAAACTTCGCCGTCACATCCTCCTGATTCACATTCCCGCCGACATAAAAGCTTCTGGAACAACTGCCCGCATAACGTTCTCTGCGAATATAATTGCCTTCCTTATCCTTTTTATCTTTATCAAGTCCTTTGGAAGCGTTGATCGTCAGATAACCGTTTGCCAGGGAAACTGCAATCTCGTCCTTTTTAAAGCCTGGCAGATCAATATCCACTTCATAAGCGTCATCTTTCTCCTTCACATCGGTTTTCATCAGATTCTTTCCATGCCTGCCGTACAGCGGATTATGTTTTCCAAAGAACGCTCTTTCATCGGGCCAGTTCATCATTTCATCCATATCCTCGAATAAATCTTCACCAAAAAGTCTGGGCATTAACATAAGTCACTCCTCCATTCTCTTCACGGTGCTCTTTTTGGGCATCGGCAACTATTGTTCATTACCGTTTCTTTATTTTTAAAACATAGGATTGGATTTCTTTTCCCTTTCCTTTGTTCTACTTGAAATATAACACCTATATCATTTATTGTCAAGCGCATATCGTTTATTTTATAAATTCTTTAGAATTTCTATCATATACCTTCTCCGTCAAACGCCGGTATAAAACTTTTCTCCGCAGTATCCCCCTCCTGCAAAAAACCATTTTCCACGCCAAGTTCCATTGCATAGTTTATCAAAGCTTCATATGCTTCATTTGTCAGCTTCCGGTCAAGCCCTGCAAACAACTTTTCCGGCACTCCCGCCGCGCACCTTCCCTCCATCCATTTTTTGATACGGGGCATCGGCGTATATTGGTTCATAATGCTGATATATATTCTGTCCCCGTAAGTCTTGTGCAGATATTTTAACACCTTCCGGGAATCGGCCGCCTGTCCCGGCAGCGCCAGATGGCGCACGATCACGCCCTTTTTCATAAGGAAGTCCGTATCCGCGTTGCATTCTTCCTCACACATTGCGTTCATCTGCCGCGCATTCCATTCTTTTCCGTCCGGCCCTGAAAAAACCGCTTCTCCCACCTGACGCACCATCTCCGCAATGGCAGTCCGGGCAACGTCAAAATAGTCGCGCGCATTGGATAAACATCCGGAAAGTTCAGAGGAAACATATTTCAGATCCGGTAAATAAATATCCACCAATCCATCCAGCATTTTCAATGTATCCACTTTCTCATAAGAAGAGGTATTATATACAATGGGAATAAAAAGCCCTCTGTTCTTTGCGGTCTCCAGCGCTGCCGCGATCACCGGTACAAAATGAGTGGGGGTAACCAGATTGATATTATTCGCGCCCTTTTCCTGCAGTTCGAGAAAAATTTCCGCCAGTCTTTCGGTCGTGATCTCCCGTCCTGCATTTCCGGCGGCAATATCATAATTCTGGCAAAACGCGCAGCGAAGCTGGCAGCCCGAAAAAAATACCGCGCCGGAACCGGCGGCGCCCGATATGCAGGGTTCTTCCCAATAATGCAAAGCCGCTCTGGCAGCTTTGGGAAGCGCAGTCTGACCGCAATATCCCGTTTTCCCTTTCAGCCTGTCCGCATGACAGTCGCGCGGACAGAGCGTACAGTCCGATAACATATTTTCCAGATTCTGCAGCATCTCGCTTCCTCCTGCAATGATTTTTTCAGAAAATAAAAAAAGAGCTTTTCCTGCTCTTTTCTTTCAAAGACCGTGCGGCACGCTTCGAACCGTCACCCATATCCGTTACCTTTACAGTTAACTCCGCCAGGCACCCTTGCGGCACACGGGAAATTCTGCTTAGTGCTGCTTTGTTCCCAACCTGACACGGTTCACAGACACCCGTTGCGCAAGACCCAAACTTCAACGCCACTTATAAAGGGCAGCAATACAGGCCAAAGCCCTCTGCGCGCCATCACCCCTGCTATAGCGGATTGCAGGTACAAGAGGCCGCTGCTCTCCCGGCTGCACGGTGCTATCAGTATACCCGCATTTTAATGGTTTGTCAATCTCGAATGCAGGCAAATCACGAATGCGGGTAAATCAGGTCTGATCATACTGCATCCGGAATTTTTCAGTCTTTGTACCCCGTTGCAGGATCCACTATGTTTGTCAGAGGGCTCCCCGCAAGATAACGCCTCAGATTATCCGCAAAGAGGTCCACAATCTGTTCCAGCGTCTCCGGCAACGCAAAGCCGCCCGAAATGTGGGGCGTAATAATCGCGTTCGGCGCATCCCAGATCGGATGGCCGGCCGGCAGCGGTTCCGGATCGGTCACGTCCAACGCGGCCCCTGCGATCTTCCCTGCATAAAGAGCCTCTGACAAAGCATCCGTATCAATCGCTGTTCCTCTGCCGACATTTATGACCACAGCATTTTCTTTGAGCAGCGCAATCCTTTCCCGATTTAAAACATGATAGGTGGAAGGATTTCCCGGCAGGCTCATTGCGACCACGTCCGCCTGCGGCAGGAGACGTTCCAGTTCATCCATTCCGCAAAGTTCGTCCAGCCAGTCCGGTTTCTCCCCGATGCGTCGCTTCACGCCGGTCACACGGCATCCGAAGGCTTTCATCTTACGCCCGAAGCTTGTCCCGATATCGCCCAGACCGATTACCAGCACGTTGGAGCCCTCCACCACATCTACAAAGCCTTCCGATTTCCACTCATGCGCGAGTTGATTCCGGTAATAAAGATGCAGCTTTTTGCGAAGTTCAAACAGGCAGCCGATCATATGCTCGGAAATTGCAAGTCCGTAAGCGCCCGTAGCGTTGGCCAGCACCGCATTGTCCGGCATTACGCCCGGCTCACAGTAGCCTTCCGTTCCGGCATTATTCAACTGAATCCATTTTAAGTTTTCACATACCTTCAAACGGCCAGGCTGATTCAAATTGCCCAATATAATATCTGCCCTTTTTAAATCTTCCTCTGTCACTTCATTCTGAACATGGAAAACCAGTTCATGCCCGGGCGCTGCTACCATCAGTTTTTCTTTCTGCCGATCATTGACCGGCGGCGTTACCAGTATATACATTTCGTTCTCTCCTATTCCTTTATAATGAGGGTGCTATTGCTGTCAGAGAAAATTATAACAGCCGTCTTCTCTTTACCTCTTCGATCAGGGCAGGCTGAATCAGCGGATACGTCCAGTTCTTTGGAAGCCCTTCTAACAGCACAATTTTTTCAATCTCGCTGTGCAGTTCTTCCTCAAAGGTATCAATCTCTGCAAAGTACAGCATTCCTAACGATTCTTCTTTTTCATTCTGGTACTCCCTGACGACACAATAAACACAGACCGGACGGATTGAAAACTCAATCGCTCCTGTTTCCTCTTTCAGTTCCCTTACTGCCGTATCCTCAATCGCTTCATTTTTCTCACGGTGTCCGCCGGGGCATTCGAGCGTGCTCCGCTCTCTGTGCTTGCAGAAAACCCATTTTCCCTTTGACCGCGAAATAATCACTGCATATTTCAGCCGTTCGTCCTCAGCCGTATCATAAAATTTCACTCCTGTGATATTTCCCTGCGGGCTGTTTGATCCGGAAGCATATGTTCTTTTCTTATTATCAAGAATCATACGTTATAACCTCCTGTTCCCGATTGCCTGCCTACAGAATACCACACCCCACAGTTCAATGGAAGTTCACTCCGTTCTGAACGCTCAAAAATCTGTTTTTCTTCCTTTTCATCCTATGAAATCGCTGCTATAATGATTATTATTTCATGATTTTTCAGGAGGGGTCCCATGGATATCCGTATTGTGATCAGTCAGATGTGCGTCATGCTCATCATCATTCTGATCGGCTATATGCTGTTTCATAAAAACAAACTCAGCGATTCATCTTCCGGCCACATATCCGGGCTCGTTGTCAATATTTGCAATCCGGCAACCATCATCTGTTCCGCTCTTGATAAAGAAGCCGCCATTTCGGTTAAGGAAATGCTTTCTGCAGCCTTCGTTATGCTCTGCATTTATGCCCTCCTGCTGCTGGCAGGCTGGCTGCTTCCGCTGATTATGCGAATCCCGAAGGAAGATCGTTATATGTATCATTTCATGACAGTTTACGGCAATGTGGGATTTCTGGGCATTCCTCTTGTTTCCGCTGTGCTCGGCACAAGCGCTCTCGTTTACGTTTCCATCAACTGCGTGATTTTCAATCTGCTGTTTTATACCGTAGGAACCTCCATCATAGAAAAGAAAGCTGCGGCAAAGCAGTCCGGCACAAAAGTTCTTCTTTTCAGAATTGTCAATGTGGGAACCGTATCCTCCGTACTCACAATTATTCTCTATCTTGTGGATTTCAAACTGCCGGCGGTCATTTCCGATACCATCACCTATGCAGGACGGGCCACCACCTTTCTTTCCATGATTGTGCTGGGCGTTTCCGTCGCGCAAATGCCATTAAAGGAAATTTTCTGTCATAAAAAAGATTACCTTTTTATTGTCCTGCGGATGCTTCTTCTTCCGATCTGCTTCTCGCTTCTGCTGAAGCAGTTTGTCACAGATCCCCTGCTGTTGGGAACAAGCGCGCTTTTGCTGGCGGTTCCCTGCGGAAATCTGCCTCTCATGTGCGCCAGAGAGCATAAACTGGCCGCTGATGATCTGGCAAGGATGATTATTCTCTCCACATTGCTTTCCGTTGTCACAATTCCTCTGGCGGTCATGTTTTTATAAAAAAGCGACCCCCAAATGCCCTGTTTTTCAGGAGACAGATAAGCAGCAACGCATCCGCACCCAGCCAGGCAAAAACTTCTCCCCAGAACAGACCTGCATAACCGGTTCTGCGCGTCAAAAGCAGCGCGCAGGCAATTCGCATGGCCAACTGTACTGCGCTGGACGCCATGGGAATCACGCCGTTTCCCAGTCCCTGTATTCCGGCCCGGAGAATATAGAGCAAATATAAAAAAGGAAAGAATACAGACAGGACCGTCAAGAATTGTCTGCCGATTTCCAGCGATTTTTCCACCATCTCCTGTTCTCCCGAAAGAAAACACAAAAGAATGAATTTTCCGGCAAATAACATTATCGCGGACATCAAAAGCGCCGTCAGGCATCCCAGAATCGCCGCGCTGCCCATGCCCCTGCGAATTCTGTCAAAACGTTTGGCTCCCAGGTTCTGACTGACAAAATTGACCACAGCATGTCCATAAGAGGAAGCCGCCATTTCCAGGAGTCCATACAACTTATTAGCCGCCGTATAGCCCGCCACAAAAATGACGCCGAAGCTGTTGACAACCGACTGTACCACCAGACCGCCCAGCGCGGTGATCACGCCCTGCAGCGCCAGGGGAATTCCCAACAAAAGCTGCTCCTTTGCCATGGAAACGTCCATCCGTCCCCACATCGCCCCGCCGCATACATTCTCTGTTTGTCCGCATACGGTTTCAGGCGCATCACAATCTCGCCGTTCCGCATATCTTTCTCTCGTCTCCTTTTGCCGCCTCACAACTGCATTCAGGCAAAGTCCCGCAGAAAGCAACTGCGACAGCACGGTAGCGAACGCCGCTCCGGCAATTCCCCAATTCCAGATTACGACAAAGCAAAAATCAAGCGCAACATTCCCTGCTCCGGATATCGCAATCGCCAAAAAAGGCGTTCTGCTGTCGCCCCACGCCCGCAAAACGGCCGATCCCATATGATAAGCAAATGTTACCGGAATTCCCGCATACAGCCACCTCAGATAGCATTTTGCCATCTCCCGCGCCTCCTCAGGCGTTCCGATTAGCTGCAGCGATGCTTCTACAGACAATTCTCCTGCCACCAGGAATAAGAACGCCAGCGCGATGCAAAGAATTCCTCCATTTCGCATCGCGCGCTGCATTTTTCCAAAATCCTGTCCGCCAAAATACCGGGCGATTAGAACGCCAAAGCCGCCGGTCATTCCCTGTACCGCACTGAACATCAGAAAAGTCAGCCATTCCGTCGCACCCAGGGCCGCGAGCGCCGCCATTCCCAATCTTTTGCCCACAATTACGGTATCCGCAAACGTATAGAATTGTTGAAACATGTTGCCCAACATCAGAGGCAATGCAAAGTAAAAGATCTGTCTTCCCGGCTTCCCCTCTGTCAGCCGTATACTCTTTTCCCGGTCCACGTCTCCGCTTTTCTTCATTTCTCTTCTCCCCGGATTACAACCACTTCGTTTCTGCGCGTCAAACGGCAAAAAACTCCCTGCAAGCAACTTTTTCAGGGAGTTTTGTCCGTCATTTCTGCTCTTCCAGAAGAATTTTCATCAGTTCCGCCGCGTTCCGGCCCGGATCTTTAAAAACCGACGATCCTGCCACAAGCACATTCGCTCCTGCCTGCAGAACCTCCCTCGCATTTTCAGCGGAGATTCCGCCATCCACCTCCAGGTCCATGCATAGTCCCTTCTGCGCGATCATTTCCGCAGCTTTTGCGATCCGCCCGGTGGACTCCGGGGTATACTTCTGCCCTCCGAATCCCGGCTCCACGCTCATAATCAACAACAGTTCAATCTTGTCCAGATACTCCTCCACCGCTTCCACCGGGGTTCCGGGTTTAATGGAGAGACCTGCTTTACAGCCATATCTGTGAATCAGATCAATCGTTTCCCGCGCATCCACGCAGGCTTCCAGATGCACCGTGATGATGTCCGCACCCGCTTTGGCAAAGGCTTCCACATATCTGTGCGGCTCTACGATCATAAGATGGACGTCCAGCACCATATCGCAGGATCTGCGAATGGATTCCACCACGCATACCCCATAAGACAGAGAAGGAACAAAAACTCCATCCATCACATCAATATGCAGATATTTGGCTCCGGCATCCGAAACCTCTTTCACCTGTTCTCCCAACCGCATAATATCTGCGGAGAGAATGGAAGGGGCCAATATATTTTCCATACAAAACCTCTCTATCATTCAGAATGCCTGTGCCGGAATTCAATCCGTCACAGGCTCCCTGTCATCCCATAATATTTCAAAATCCGCAGATACTATTTTAAGAATTCTCTGACCTGTTTGAAAACGCCTTTACCGTCCAGTTCGTACCACTCCATCAGTACGGAAGCGGAGCCGGATTGTCCGAATTCATCCCGGATCCCGATTCTGTATACTGGCGCCGGGAAGCTCTCCGCCAACGCTTCGCACACCGCGCTTCCCAATCCGCCGATAATGGAATGCTCTTCCGCGGTTACGACCTTCCCTGTCTTCTTCGCGCTCTTTACAATCAACTCAGAATCCAGCGGCTTGATCGTACATATATTAATCACTTCAGCGCTGATCCCTTCTGCCGCAAGCATTTCGGCCGCTTCCAGCGCGGAATTCACCATAATCCCCGTCGCCACAATGGTCACGTCGCTGCCTTCGCGCAGCAGCGTACCCTTCCCCATCTCGAAATGATACTCCGCATTGTCATTGATGACCGGCACGGCCGCACGGCCAAACCTCATGTATACGGGCCCTTCATACTCCAGCGCCGCCAACACGCATGCCCTGGCTTCCACCGCATCGGAAGGGTTTAAAATGGTCATTCCCGGAATTGTCCGCATCAGCGCGATGTCCTCATTACACTGGTGAGACGCACCGTCCTCTCCCACGGTGATTCCCGCATGAGTCGCGCCGATTTTTACATTCAGGTGCGGATACCCAATGGAATTTCTCACCTGCTCATAAGCGCGCCCTGCTGCGAACATCGCAAAAGAACTTGCCACCGGAATCTTTCCTGCCAGCGACAGTCCCGCCGCTATACACATCATATTTGCTTCCGCAATCCCGCAGTCAATATGCCGTTCCGGAAATCTTTTCTTAAAAACCTCTGTTTTAGTCGCTCCCGCAAGATCCGCATCCAGCACTACCAGATCCGGACATTTCTCTCCAAACTCCACCAAGGCACTTCCGAAAGCTTCCCTGGTTGCGATTTTCTTTACTTCTGACATAACGCTTCACCAATCCTTTCCAGATCTGCCATGGCGATCTCATATTGCTCGTCATTGGGCGCTTTGCCATGCCACCCTGCTTCTCCTTCCATGAAAGAAACCCCTTTTCCCTTTAATGTATGGGCGACAATAGCAACAGGCATTCCTTTTACTTTGCGCGCTTCTTCAAAAGCGGTTCTGATCTGTTCCATATCATTGCCGTCCGCCAGATCAATTACATGGAAATTGAAAGCTTCAAATTTCTTATCAATAGGATAGGGAGAGCAGACGTCTTCGATGTCGCCGTCTATCTGCAAGCCGTTGTTGTCCACGATGACCACAAGATTATCCAGCTTTCGGTGTCCGGCAAACATCGCCGCTTCCCACACCTGTCCTTCCTGTATTTCCCCATCGCCAAGCAACGTGTAAACGCGGAAATCCTGTCCGGACATCTTCGCTCCCAGCGCCATGCCGACCGCAGCGGAAATGCCCTGGCCCAAAGAGCCGGTTGACATATCGACGCCCGGCACATGCTGCAGGCAGGGATGTCCCTGCAGATAGGAACCCAGATGGCGCAGCGTGGTCAGATCCTCCACCGGGAAAAATCCCCTGTGCGCCAACGCTGCATACAGGCCCGGGGCCGTATGCCCTTTGGACAACACGAAACGGTCGCGGTTCTCCATCTTCGGATTGGCAGGATCAATATTCATTTCTTCAAAATAAAGATAAGTAAAAATATCTGCTGCAGACAATGACCCGCCGGGATGACCGGCCTTTGCGCTATGCACAGATATGATAATGCCTTTGCGAACCTCATTAGCCATTCTGGAAAGTTCCAGATTATTCATGTGGATTTCCTCCCTTTTATTTCAAATAAGATAAAAATGTGCGCAAACATCCATATAACTTGTACCACACTTTATACGGGCCGGTCAAGCCTTTTTCCCAACTCTTTCATATCCGGAACGCCCGGTTCATAAAATGATAAAAAACTCTCAGGACTTTCATCTTGAAAAAATTACGCTATTTTCTCCCCTGTTTTCTTCTGATCCCCCTGTTGCTTGCCGGCATTTATTTCTCCCACGGCTTCGACCGGATTGTGTTCCATAAAATGACGGAAGATTTCTTTTCCGAAACGCTCAGGTCGGATGCTCTGAGCCTTCATTTTACGCTGGCGCATCCGGAAAATTTTGATATCGCGCTGACAAGCGCTTCTCTTCCGGTCTATTCCGAAGCCTCCTCCCGCCGCTCCGAACAGGCTGCGCAGAACTTTTTCGACCGCCTTTCCCGGATCAATCCCAATCGCCTGAAAGAAGAAGAACGCTATACCTACGATCTTCTTTATTCTTATCTGGAACAGGAAATTGAGGGACAAAACTTTCTTTATTATGAAGAGCCCCTTTCCCCTTCCTCCGGCATGCAAAGCGAACTCCCTCTGCTGTTCGCAGAATATACTTTCCGAAATAAAGGCGATGTAGAAACCTATCTGTCCCTTCTGGAGTCAGTCTCCCCCTATCTGCAGGGTCTTTCTGACTATGAAGCAGAAAAAGCGCAGGCCGGACTTTTTATGTCCGTCGCCGACGCTCAAAACGTCATAACCCAGTGCGACGAAATTATTGACGCCTCCTCCCTTTCCTGCGGCAGTCATTTCTTACAGACCACGTTTCAAATCCGGCTGGAAAAACTCTGCCAGGATCAGGAAATCACGGAACAGGAAAAAGAATATTATCTTGGGGAAAACGACCGGATACTGACAACCATTGTCCTGCCCGCATACGCAAAACTGGGAGACGACCTGACATTGCTCGCCGGAAAAGGGCTCTATGACGGCGGCCTTTGCGAAAAGCCTGACGGCAGGGACTATTATGCCTGGCTGGTTGCCCGCACCACGGGCTCCACGCAGGATACGGAAGGTATTTATGTGCTTTTACAGAGAAATTTTCAAAAGAACTTTTCAGAATTGAAAGATCTGATCCTCAGATACCGGGAACTGACGGGCAATTCCCCGGACCCGGCGCTTCTTTCCGACAACTTCCCGCTCTCTGATCCGTCCGATATTCTGGCTGATCTCCAGATAAAAATGCAAAATGATTTTCCCGCGCTTTCCGGGCTGTCCTCCGAAACGGTCAACTGCACGATCAAGAATGTGGATCCTGCGCTGGAATCCTATACCAGTCCGGCATTTTATATGACGCCTCCTATCGACGATCTGTTCCAAAACACCATCTGCATCAACCGCGCTTCCACCTC
The DNA here is from genome assembly GCA_030524745.1 of Eubacteriales bacterium. Classification (GTDB taxonomy): domain Bacteria; phylum Bacillota; class Clostridia; order Lachnospirales; family Lachnospiraceae; genus Gallintestinimicrobium. The sequence continues at coordinate 21,809 of JAUNGC010000017.1, forward strand.
CGAAGGAATCGAACTTTATACCACGCTGGCGCATGAAGGTTATCCGGGCCATCTCTACCAGTCGGTGTATTCCTCGCTCTACGCTTCCATTGCGCAAAAACAGCCGGTACGGGAACTTTTATACTACGGCGGTTACGTGGAAGGATGGGCCTATTATACGGAACGGCTTTCCTATGATTATGCTTCCGCGTTAATAGACGGCGCGGACTCCCATTCCGCCACGACCCTGCTCTGCCGCATCTGCAGTCTCCAAAGGGATCTTCAGATCAACCTCTTTTCCCTGCTGGATATTTCCCTGCACTATTACGGCGCTTCCAAAGAAGAGATTCTCAGTTCCCTGTGCTCTTTTGGCCTTTCAGAAGAAGGGGCGGAACAGATTTATAATTATATCCGCACTTCCCCTGCTGTCTATCTGAAATATTTTGTCGGTTATCTCGAAATGACCGCATTGAAAAACAGGGCGAAAGCGCAATGGGGCGAAGACTATTCCCCGCTGAAATTTCATCAGTTTGTGCTGGAAGCGGGACCGTCGGATTTTACAAATCTGACCAGGCGCTTAAAAAGTACCGGCGCTTCCCCTTCCGCATCGCGCCGGAGCGCGGCATCCTCGTCCCGGGTGCCGCGCCAATCATCAGGCTTTGTACGGACGGTCCCTCCGCTTTTTCACGTCTCTTCTTCCAGCATCGACTCAATATATCCCCTGTCCCATAAAAGAATCTTCAGCTTCTTTGCCGCTTCCACCGCGGGCTGGGTAAAATACTGATTCGTCATCACCGCGCCGACCATTCTGTCATAATATTCCCGTCCGGCGCAGGCTTCCTGCACGGCTTTCACCCCCACCGGGCTATCATAGCGTTTACACTGGACGGCATAAGTCACGCCGTCCTTCTCCGCCAGAACGTCCACTCCGTAATCTCCGCTGCCCTTTGTAACCTCCACTTCGTCAAACCCGTGATCTTCCAAAAGCTTCGCACAGAAATATTCAAATTCATGGCCCTCCATCTCATCCAGTTCTTTTCCCTGAAACTTTTTCTTAAACTTTCTCGCATACAAAAAAGCAAACCATATGAAAAAAAGCACCAGCAAAACCGCCGCGGCGCTGATGATAACCAGAAATGTCTGTTGATCCGTCTGATTCATTTTGTCACCTCAAAAAATTGCATTTATATCCACATCCGCAAACGCTCCGTCAAAAATGTTACAATATTCCCGGGACAATTACAATGTGTTTCGCATAAATTTTATTTTCAGCGGCTATGCTGCAATTTCCATCCTATTTCCATAACATTTACATTGCTATTGCTTACAGTTTATGGTAAGTTATGAACAGGCTCGCCGTTTTGGAGATCAAATTCCGGAAAATGCGGGCTTCAAGAAACAAAAGAGGGGATTTTTATATGGAAAAAAGAGAACGTTTTTCTTCCCGGCTGGGCTTCATCCTGATTTCAGCGGGATGTGCGGTCGGTCTCGGAAACGTGTGGCGTTTCCCTTATATCACAGGTCAATACGGCGGCGCCGCATTTGTGCTGATTTACCTGTTGTTTTTAATCATTCTCGGCCTTCCCATCATGGTGATGGAATTTTCCGTCGGACGGGCCAGCCAGAAGTCGGCCGCCCGTTCCTTCCACGTGCTGGAACCCAAAGGGAGCAAATGGCATCTGCAGGGCTATGCCTGTATGGCCGGAAATTATCTGCTGATGATGTTTTATACAACCGTGGGCGGCTGGATGATCGCGTATGTTTTTAAAATGCTGTTCGGCGAATTTGAAGGCCAAAGCGCGGAAAATGTGAGCGCAGTCTTCAACAGCATGCTTGGACAGCCCGGCTATATGACCGGATGGATGATTGCCGTCGTTTTACTCAGCTTTTTCATTTGCAGCCTGGGACTGCAAAACGGCGTGGAGCGCATCACCAAAGTGATGATGAGCTGCCTGTTCGTCATTCTTCTCATACTATGCGTCCGCAGCGTTACCTTGCCCGGCGCCATGGAAGGAATTCGCTTCTATCTGATTCCCGATTTTTCCAGAATGGTAGAACAGGGACTTGGCGAAGTGATTTTCGCCGCCATGGGACAGGCATTTTTCACACTGAGTCTCGGAATAGGCGCAATGGCCATTTTCGGCAGCTATATCAGCAAGGATCGTTCCCTGACAGGGGAATCCGTCAACATCTGCCTGCTGGATACCATGGTCGCTCTGCTCGCAGGTCTGATCATTTTTCCGTCCTGCTCCGCCTTTGGCGTGGACCCCGGGCAGGGTCCCGGCCTGGTTTTCATCACGCTGCCCAATATATTCAATCAGATGACCGGAGGCAGAATTTTCGGCACCCTGTTTTTCGTGTTCATGACCTTTGCGGCACTGTCCACCATCATTGCTGTTTTTGAAAACATCATCAGCTTTTCCATCGATCTGTTTGGCGTTTCCCGCAAAAAAGCGGTGTGGATGAACGCAATTGCCGTCATCGTGCTTTCTTTACCCTGCGTGCTGGGGTTCAATGCCTGGTCCTCCTTTGCGCCGCTCGGCAGCGGTTCTACAATTCAGGACCTGGAAGATTTTATCGTCTCCAACAACCTGCTTCCTCTGGGCAGCATGGTCTATTTGTTATTCTGTACGCAGAAAAAAGCCTGGGGCTGGGATAATTTCATAGCGGAAGCCGACGCCGGAAAAGGTCTTAAGTTTCCGAAATGGACACGCTTTTATGTCACCTGGATACTGCCCCTGATCGTTCTGTTCATTTTCGTCATGGGCTACTATCAGAAATTCTTCCAAAAATAAAACTTTTTCTTTTCATCACAAATAGAAAGAGCCTTCTGACGCCGCGTTGCAATCTGAAGGCTCTTTTTATGCCGGCAGATATGTCCGCCAATCGCCGGGCAGCGCCCTGCAATCCGCTGACAACGGTCATATTACGCCTATTTTCTGCCTACGCCTTTCGGGAAAGGCTTATTCTTTTTCTTTTCGTCCAGAATTTGCTTCCTTGTGATAAATTTCTTTAAGAAGAACAGAATGTATCCTGCCTGCAAATAATCAAATTCCATGGACCATGTGATCGTTCCGAAAAATACCAGTTCCGACGCCAGATATATCAGAATAAAAACCGCCGGTATATATATCCCGTATTTGGGAAAATAGTTTGCATGCCATCCTACCACGGCCATAAAAATCTGATTCAGAATAAACAGACGTACAAATTCTCCCATCATCTGATTTTCTTCCGAAAGCTGCTGCAAAACCAGCGGAAGAAGAAAAAACAATACGACCGCGCCGCCCCCAAAAAGGAGCAGCCGTTTTTTGTTTCCTTCGCTCAACCCCTTCTTTTCGGTCTCTTTTGTTTTATTTTGTTCCACGCTATATCCTCCTTTGTCATACAATAGACTCGCTATTCCGCTCCTTTATATACGCTCCCCAGGAGCGTATAATAACTTTAATATGTTTACGATACCATAAAACGCCTCTTCTTGCAAACAGGTTTCCATTACCGCTATACAAAAAGAGCGCCGCACCTATGTGCAGCGCCCGCTTCACGCTTAATTCTTCTTTCTCTGTGCCAGTTCCCGGTTCATCTGGTCATACTCTTTTTCAATCGTGTAAGGAATCATGAGCAGCATCTGTAAAATAGCCACAATAATCGGCATCCCGATATAAAGCGCCTTGATTACCGTTAGCGCAGAATCCGGCTGAACCTCCAGCGCGCCGTCATATTTTCCCCAGGAAAGCAGCGCGCCGATCAGCACGTTACCCAGCCCCATGCCAACCTTACATCCGAAACTCTGCGCACTGAACACAAGCCCTTCTGAACGCACGCCGGTTTTCCATTCACCATATTCCACGCTGTCACCGATGATGGCAAACTGTACGCCCATCACACACGCATAACCGATTCCCCGGATCACGGAACTGACGACCAGCACCGGAGTTGATGTCATCGCCACTAAAAGCGGGATATAGCTGACCAGAATAATAATCCATCCTGCCAGATTTGTTTTCTTTTTCCCGATTTTTTTCACAATGGGAGCCATGATGAAGAAGAATACAATCATGGGCGCTATATACGCCGCATTGAGTATTCCAACCATATTCTCATCGTGCAGCACCTGTACGCAAAAATAGCTGTTGATGGTCGAAATCGCCATATAAAACAGGCAGGTGCCGGTTCCGAGCAGCATGGAAATGATCCAGCATTTGTTTTTCAGAAGCGCCAGCAGCGCTGTCTTAACCGGAACGCTTTCCCGTTCCTTTGCCGCTACGCCCACCGTTTCCTTCGTGCCGGCAAAGCAGATCAGAAACAGCGCCGCGGCCGCTACGGAGAAAATACCGTAGGTGATCGTCCACGCCTGCCTGCCGCCGCCAAATGCGCTGATCAGGGGCAATGTCGCCGAAGTGATGATCAGGCTCGTGATCTGGGCGAAAATCTGTCTGAAAATATTGAGCACGCTTCTTTCATAAGAATCCTCCGTCATCAGAGTGCTTAACGACCCATAGGGCAGATTGATCATGGTGTACATTGTCATGACCAGATTATAGGTCACAAAAATATAGACCACCTTAATCATTTCCGTGCTTTCCGGCACCGAAAACATCAGTGTCGTAGCAATGGCAAAGGGAATCGCAATCCGCAAAAGCCAGGGTCTCGCTTTTCCAAAGCGGGATTTTGTATTGTCCACGATAAGCCCCATGATCAGATCGGACGCGCCGTCCAGAAATCTGGAGATCAGCATGATTACGCCGATAATCCCCGCATCTACATGCGCCACATCCGTATAGTACATCATCGCAAAGGCGCCAAGCGCCGCCCATACCACATTGCTGGCAGCATCGCCGCATGCATATGAAATTCTCTCGCTGAGTTTTAATCTTTTCTTTTCCATCGTTACCCCCATATTCCTTTCATCTCACAGATTTCAATGCTGTTTACATGCTCCTCATAATCGAATTTTGCCTGAAAAACGCCGCCCTTTTCCGGATAAAAAAGTTTGCTTCCTGCGCGTTCCCCGTCGTTTGCAAATATCTCCACCGTGCGGCGGTCCACAAAGATTTCCAACTTTGTTAATTTTTCAAGCCGCGTCACACAAGTCACAAAATGTGATCTGACCCCTTGCGTGGTCAAAAGCAGTTCCCCGTCCCTGCGTACCAGTCTGATTTCCGCATCCCTGCTCTTCCCAAGAAGAATTTCGAAATTCGTATCGCCGTCAAACAGAAGCTTCGCATAATAGGAATTCCGGTTCAAATGCTTTAAACTCACATTCTGTCCCTTTATATCGCAATAGCATTTTCCCTTCTGCCGGTAAATTTCCGCTATTGGACGCTGGCAGAGCACGCCGTCCTTCACATACAACTCTCTCGGAATGGCCATGCTGCCATATGCGCCGTTCTCCTCCGGGCAATGCTCGTTGTAGAAATCGGAGATCCATCCGATTGCGATTCTTCTTCCCTCATGCTCAAAGGACTGCACCGCGTAAAAATTGCCAGCAAAATCATACAGTCCTTTTTTCTCCAACGCGAATTCCCCGTTCTGAAAACTTCCAATATAATAATAGGTAGGTTGAAATCTTCTGTGCTCATCCGAGTAAAACATCCAGGCGCCCGTTATTACCGCTTTTCCGGCCAGGAAAAACAGGTCTGGACATTCAAAGGTGTAGACGCCTTCCGTTTTTTCCTGCAGCAGGATCCCCTTATAAGTCCAGCTTTTCCCGTCCTCCGACTGATACAGCGCCACAGAAGGAACTTCCCCGACGCGCGTGCCGATGACCATCTGCCAGCAGCCATCGTGCCAAACGACCTTAGGATCACGGAAATTATAAGAAAAATCCGCATTCGGTTTTTCAATGATAAGCGTTTCTTCCCCGAAATGAATGCTGTCCCGGGATTCCACCATCGTCTGATACTGCACAGTCTCCTGCTCGCTGTCCTCAGGCGGTCCGAAATGTCTGGTCAGATAAAACCTGATTCTGTCGTCCAACACCGCCGCGCTTCCGGAAAACGCCCCGCCTTTTTTATCAGCGGCTTCCAGAATCTCTTCCTGCGGCTCCAGCACGTAGGGAAGATGCACCCAATGCACGCAGTCTCTGCTCGCCGCATGTCCCCAGTACATATGAGACCACTCCTGCGCATGCGGATTCGCCTGGTAATACATGTGGTAATATCCCTGATACCAGCATAATCCGTTCGGGTCGTTCAGCCAGTTTTTATACGGCGCGAAATGATACTGCTCTCTGCCGGGCGTCTGATACCATTGCGCCAGATCCTTTGTTTTCTCCCACGCTCCCTGCTTCCATTCCAGAAACAGAACGCCCCTGTCCAGAATGTTCTCCGTCTCCGACAAATAACAGATCGAAACCGCACATTCCGACAGCGCCACGTCATACGCGGTTTCCTTCTGCACCGGAATCCGCAGCAAGCGGTATTGATGCTCTCCCGCCGGATACTCCCGTCTGTTCCCGCTCCTGTCCGTAACGCTGACAGAACCGCGCTTTCCCTCGGTGGCTTTGGCGAATATTTCCAGACATTCATAGTCCTCTGTATAAATGTCCCCCATATTGTATGCCTCCTTTTTTGATATCGAACCGGTTTGATATTCGTCCAAAAACTCCGGCTCGATTTTGTCGAACCGATTTTATAAAAATATGATAACACATTTTCCTTTCAAGTCAATAAGGTTTTCCAACTTCTATATTTCTTCCAATTTTTACGCATCCATATTGTACAACTTGCACAATCACAAAGTATCCCCATCCTGATATTCCACCGGAAAGATTCGATCCGGCAGCGAATTTACTTCCTTGCGGATCAAAAGATCGATATAAGCAACGCACTGATCCGCAAGACTGCTGATTGGCTGGACGATCGCATTTGGCTGATATGCGCCCACTCTGGTCACATAAGTACCGTCATAAGCTATCATACGCAGTTGTCCGGGCACGCTGATCTCCCGCAGCCGCGCCTCTCTTAAGCACGCCAGTATAACCATATCCGCGCCGAAAACAGCGTCCACTCCCGGATGCTGTTCAAAAAGCTGCACCGCGATTTCTCTGAAATCATTCTCCGCAAAAGCGTTGTGGGACATCACCATATCGGTCACCTCAATGCCGTTTCGCTTTAAGGTCTCTTCAAAAGATACGTGGTACTGATGCGCCGGCGTATTGACAATCCTGGCACCGCTGACCTGTACAATATTCCGGCATCCCTTTTCCAGAAATTTCTCCGCTGCGACGCGTCCCCCTGCCTCATGATCCGCCCGCACTACGGGAATTTTCTCCCCCAGATATCGGTCAAATGCGACCACCGGCTTTCCAATTCTGGCGTATTCATCCTGCATGAGGGAATGCGCTCCCATGATGATGCCGTCCATCGTCTGCCGCCTCAGCATGGACAAAAATTCTTCTTCCATATTGTCGCGTTCTGTCGTCTCGCACACCATCGTCTTGTAACCCCGCCGATACAGCGCTTCTTCCGCATACCTTAAAAAGGTGCCGTAAAACGGATGCGCAACATCCGGAATTACAACCCCCACCAGATTCGTTCTCATATTTGATAAATTGCGCGCCAACTGGCTGGGCTGATAGTCGAGTTCCCTGATCGCCTGCTCCACCTTTGCCCTCGTTTCGTCGGAAACATAGCCGTTGTTGTTGAGTACCAGCGAAACGGTACTCTTTGCTACCTTCGCCCTTTTTGCCACATCGTTAATACTCGCCATTTGTATTCCTTCTTTGCTACATAAAATAAAATTATCCCCCCTGCAGCATCGCTCCCGCCATCACAATACTCATCACCACCCCCGCCGCCGTAGCCGTCAGCGCTCCGGCAAGCGTGTAGCGTGTTTTTGTCACCTTTGCAGCCATGAAATAGACCGACATCGTATAAAAACAGGTTTCCGTACAACTCATCATAATCGACGTAATCAGCCCCATCCTGGAATCCGTGCCATAGGTTTTGAAAATATCCAGCACCAGTCCTGTTGCTGCTGAGGAAGAAAACAACTTAATAAAAATGAGAGGAACCAGATCGGCGGAAAGGCCGATTTTCTCCGTCAGTCTTCCCACCGTTTGTCCCAAAAAACTCAGAAAGCCCGACGCCCGTAAAATCCCCACCGCCATCATCAGGCCGATCAGCGTCGGCATGATCTGAACGACGGTCCTGAATCCGTCCGCCGCGCCCCTGATAAAATCTTCATATACGTTGCTTTTGTTGACCAGCCCATATGCCACAATATAAAAAATCAGAGCCGGAATAATGATGCTGGAAATATGTGCCAGAACATTTGCCATACGGGATCGCCCTTCCTGTAAGACATTCTTTTTTCATCTTATTCCGGCATTCTGTAAGACATTCCTGCTAACGAAAAATTAAAAAATTCCCATAAGCAATGTCGCAATCAGGCCAATTGCCAAAAGTCCCGTCAAAACCGACATAAGGCATCCGGGCATCAGGCAGCAGCCCGTTCTCCTCCCCGGCGGCGGTGGCGGCGGGCCTCCCGCTCTCCCAAAACCGGCCGGACCTCTCATAGGTCTTGGACCTCTTCCCGGACCTCCCGGGCCTCTTCCTGGACTCATATCTGCACACTCCTTTCCCGAGTATCCTCGCAATTCCAACTCGTCTGACCTGCGTGTTAATTTATATTATATATCCTGTTTCCCGGAAGCTCAAGATTTTCTCTTTCTCATGTGTTTTCTCATTCTCATGAAGAAATCCGCCGGTCTCCGGGCAGCAGTTCAGCCGCGGGCCGCGCAGTATGGATGATTATGAAATAAACTTTTCCATTAAATAAAATCTACCCATCCGCCAGTCAACATGTCCCACCTCCGTATAACCATGGCGATCATATCATTTCCTATCTTCGGTCCATTACCTTCGCAAACACTGCGCCCACCAATGTACTAACCAGCGTCGCTACAATCGCAGGTCCCACGATCGCCGTCGGGGATACTGATCCATACTGGCTTCGGTACGCGATCATGGACACCGGAATGAGTTGCAGCGATGAGATATTCAGAATCAGAAATGTGCACATTTCATTGCTGGCAACGCGCCTGTGTCCGGCGGCATATACCTCTCCTGAGGTTTTATCCGCGCGGTTCAGATAGGCAGGATTTCCCCGTTCCGCCTCCAATTCGGCCAACGCCTCCATCGCTTTGAGGCCAGCCGGCGTGCACGCCCAGCCGAGACCCATAATATTCGCAATAATATTTGTGGAAATGTATTCCCTTGCAATATGCCCTTTCGGGATCCTCGGGAACATGAACGAAACAAACGGTTGTATTCCTTTCGTCATTTTGGCGATCAGTCCCGATTTCTGCGCAATTTCCATCAGTCCCACCCAAAGTCCCATAATTCCGATCATGGTGATGCAAAGATCCACCGCTTCTTTTGCCGAGTCCAGCGCCGCATTGGAAACCGCCTCGATATTTCCCGTAAACGCACCGTACAAAATCCCAATCGCAATCATAAAGGCCCAAATATAATTCAGCATACTCAAAACCGTTACTTTCCGCGCAATTTGCAGTAACAAAATCCGCCCTTTGCTTTGCATCAAATATATGCAAAGACCGGGCGGAATATTCACATCGCATTGAGCAGGCCGGAGATTCCTTTTTCCTTAAAAATCGTCTTATAATAGCCGATTTCATCCCGGATGATGCCGTCGATCACCCGCATACCCAAAAGTTCCACCGGAGCCTTGTCGTCAGTCAGAATCAGGTCTCCTTTATCGCAAAGTTCCAGCGTTTCCGCCACATGCTCCATCATATTCTTTAACTGAGGGTCCGACAGCAACGCCGCATTTTGGGTCAGCAGACCGGCGATCTGGGGATTCTGGGAAGCGAACAGTTCCCGGTTGGTGGAGCCGAGCACATTCACCGTATAAACTGTATCAAATACGCTGGAAATCGTATCCGTCAGGTATTCGTTGATGCTGCCTTCCTCCCCGGACTGCATATTCATGTTCACCACCATCACGCCGTCTTCCTTCAAATGCTCCCGGACCATGGTGAAAAATTCCACGGAAGACATCTGAAACGGTATCGTGATATCCTGATAAGCGTCCACCATGATGACGTCATACTTCTGATCCACCGCCTGCAAATAAGCGCGTCCGTCATAGGTGGTCACACTGACCTCTTCCGGCAGTTCAAAATACTGCCGCGCCAGATCCGTGATCCTCTGGTCTATTTCCACGCCTTCCACAAAAATGCCGTCATAATATCTCCTGCACTGTGTCGCATAGGTCCCGGTTCCCATTCCCAGAATCAGCACCTCCTGTCCGCTTGTCTGTTGTCCTGCCATCAGCGGAGCCGCCAGCGCATAATCATAATACATGCCGGTCAGAGAATCGTCCTTTTTTAAAATGGACTGCACGCCGAACAAAACGTTGGTGGACAGAATCACGCTGTCTTCATCCTCTTTGACCTGAAGATAATTATAAATCGATTCCCCTTCATAGACCAGGTCACTTTCCCAGAACGCGAAGCTGTCGGAATTCCCGAATATGCTGCAGAGCACAAACAGAACCGCCGCCGCAACGCAGCCGGCCCGTTTTTCTTTCTTACTGATAAAGTACACCAGTCCCAACAGCAGCAGCACGCCGGAAAAAATCAGGAACGTTATGGACGTCCCCACCGCCGGGATCGTCACAAAAGTGGGCAGAAACGTGCCGATAATGCTGCCGATCGTGTTAAAGGCGCCCAGCGTTCCCACAATTTTTCCGCTGTCCTCCAGGCTTCCCACCGTATATTTGGCCAGCGACGGCGTGACCGTTCCCAGCAAAAACAGGGGAAACACAAAAATGACCATACAGGCAATAAACGCCGCCAGAACCAGAAAATTGCTGCTCACCGTCAGGATCAGAAGTCCCGACACGCCCAGTATCACATATTTCCCCACCAGCGGAATCGCCGCAATCCATACGGCCGCCACCAGAATTCTGCGGTACAGCCTGTCCGGATTTGGATCTCTATCCGCGCTCCGGCCGCCCCAGACGTTTCCCAACGCCATGGCGATCATAATGGTTCCGATGACGATCGTATAGACGATCTGGGAAGAACTAAAATACGGGGCCAGCAGTCTGCTGGCCCCCATTTCCACCGCCATTACGCTCATTCCCGCAAAAAATTCTGTCAGATAAAGATAAAGTTTGTTTTTCAGAATACTTCTGCCTTCCATGCTTTTCTTATACCCTTCCATAAAGCTTACAAAGCGTTTTAATATCTTTTGCAAGATCCTTCGTGAGATCTTCCTTCGTCATTCTCCAGCGCCAGTTCGTGCCCAGCGTGGAAGGAAAATTCATCCGCGCCGTATTATCCAGAAGCAGATAATCCTGAATCGGGATAATACACATCTTCGCCACGCTGGCAACCGCCGCGCGTATCATTTCCTTTGCCAGTTCCTCTTCGGATTCGTTCAGTCTGTTTAAGTAAGTGCGCAGCGCTTTCTTTTCCGCCTTTGTGATGCTTGACAGCCAGCCGACGATCGTCTCATTATCGTGGGTGCCGGTATAGGCTACGCAGTTCGTTCCGTAATTGTGAGGCAGGTAATCGTTTGCGCCGCTGGAATCTCTGGCGTCAAAAGCAAATTCCAGAACCTTCATATTCGGGTAACCGCTGTCCGCCACCAGCTTCCGTACGCTGTCCGTCATATACCCCAGGTCTTCCGCAATGATATCCTGTTCTCCCAGACGGTTCTTGAGCACATCGAAAAGTTCAATGCCGGGGCCTTTTTCCCAATGACCGTTTACGGCCGTCTTATCCCCTGCCGGAATGGAAAAATATTCATCGAAGCCTCTGAAATGATCGATGCGCACCACATCATAGAGTTTAAAGCAATTGGCGATCCGCTGTACCCACCAGTTGTATCCGGTATTTCTGTGATATTCCCAGCGGTATAAAGGATTGCCCCAAAGCTGGCCGTCCGCTGAAAATCCATCAGGCGGGCAGCCTGCCACCGCTGACGGTTTCCGGTTTTCATCCAGTTGGAATAATTCCGGATGCGCCCACACATCCGCGCTGTCATACGCCACATAAATCGGAATGTCGCCGATAATGCGCACGCCGCTTTCGTTCGCGTATTCTTTCAGCGCCTTCCACTGTTTTGCAAACAAATACTGCAGCCACGCATAGAAACTGATTTCGTCCGCGTAGTTTGTCTTATAATACTGCATCGCGTTATCCCAGCGGCAGCGGATATCCTCCGCCCACTGGTCCCAGCTTACGCCCTCAAATACATCTTTAACCGCCATGAACAGACTGTAATCATCCAGCCACCAACTGCTCTCACGCCAGAACGTCTCAAATTCCGGATCAGGCGTCTCCTTGCTCTTCTCATACGCCTTTTTCAGCAAAGGCATACGGTTTTCATAAAGCTTTCCGTAATCGATGTCCCGCTCGTCCGATCCCATATCGCAGTTCTTCACTTCTGCTCTCGTCAGAAGCTTCGCCTTTACGAGTTCTTCCAGATCAATAAAATACGGATTGCCCGCATAGGTGGAAAAAGACTGGTACGGAGAATCCCCATAGCTGGTCGGTCCGAGGGGAAGGATCTGCCAATACTTCTGTCCCGCCTTTTTCAGGAAATCAATCCACTGATACGCTTCTCTGGAAAAACAGCCGATCCCATGAGGGGACGGAAGGCTGAAAACCGGAAGCAAGATGCCGCTTTCTCTCATAAAAAAATCCTCCTGTTATTTTATCTTCCTAATATAGTAACGCTCATAGCTGCCGCGCGCACTTTTTCCCGTATCTCTCCTGCCGCCTGCAGGCCGCCGTTTCTGTCTCTGGTAAAACCTGCGCCTTCCGTAATCATCCGCCAACAGCCTTCCGGTAAGCCGATATCCGCATTTTCCCGTCCGGCATTATAAATAACGGCCAACTCTTTCCATTTGTCGGCGGCGGTTCCCGCAAGGCAGAAAGCCACCGTCCCTTTGGGCGCATCCAGAAATCTGATCCGGTCCAACGCTTCCATGCCGTCATTTTTCCAGATGGAAAAATCCTGATGCAGCGCAATCAATCCCGCATAATATTCTACTAAATCATTATACTCATAAATCCGCGTCCAGTCCAGTTGATTTATGCCCGCGGAAGAACAATAACTGTCGCTGATCCCCAATTTCGTCCTGGCGCCTTCCTCTCCGGCCTGGAAAAAAGGAATGCCCAGACAGGTAAAATAGATGCCTGCCGCCAGTCTGTTCTGCACAAGAACCGCTTCGTCTCTTTTCCGAAAATCCGGTTCCCCGCATTTTGTCAGACACAGTTTATCCCACAGCGTATAATTATCATGGGCGGAAACGTAAGAAATCACCTGTCCCGGCCCATGGGGGCGATAACCGCCCTTCTGGTCGCACCATGCCAGCACGGAAGAACGAATTTTATCCTCCATTCCCTCTTTCCCGTTCACAAATCCGGGTTCGCCGGCAAAGAATACGCTGCCTTTAATGCTGTCTCTGGTATCGTCGTTAAAAATCGCTATTTTTTCATCCAACAGTTCCACATTTGCTTTCACCGCCTGTTGAAAACCCGAAGCCATAGCCGTCGGTCCGCCGGCCCAGGGTTCGCCGTACATCAGAATCTGTTCTCCGTAAGGCAGTTCGTTGAGCGCCTTACGGATGGCGTTCATCGTTTCCGTATCGTGCAGACCCATCAGATCAAACCGAAAACCGTCCAGATGATACTCCTTTGCCCAGTATACTACCGAGTCTGTCATGAATTTCCGGTACATCGGCCGCTCGCTCGCCGTATCGTTGCTGCAGACGGAGCCGTTGGAAAAACTGCCGTCTTCATTCAAACGGTAATAGTAATACGGAACCGTCCTCTGAAACCAGGAATCCGGCGAATAGGTATGATTATAAACCACATCCATGACCACCCGGATGCCCGCGCTGTGCAGCGCCTGTATCATCTCCTTGCATTCCCGGATGCGCACCTCTCCGTGAAACGGATCCGTGGAATAGGAGCCTTCCGGCACGTTGTAGTTGACCGGATCATAGCCCCAGTTGAACTGCTCCGCACTGTCCGCCTCATCCACGGAGCCATAATCATACATGGGTAAAAGATGAACGTGCGTAATTCCCAGCTTCTTTAAATATGCCACACAGGTGGGCTTTGACAAATCTCCGTCCAGTCCCGTCTGCATACAGGTGAAAGCTTTAAATTTTCCCCGATACCCGGACGGCACTCCGCTGTGACCGTCGTTGGAAAAATCTTTCACATGCACCTCATAAATCACCGGACTTTTCGGATTTTTTTCCGTCTGCAAAGCAACGTGCTCCTGCTCCCAGCCGTCGGGATTCGTCGCCGCGAGATCCGCCACCATGCTGCGCTGTCCGTTCACGCCGCACGCCCTGCCGTAAATATCCGCGCACTCCTTCGTCTCTTTGTCCGCCGTCACCAGGTATGTATAATAAACCCCGGCCATATCTCCTTTTACAGCCGCCTGCCAGACGCCCTTTTCCCCGCGCGCCATCGGCATCTGCCGCAGAATTCCGCTTCCCGGTTCCTGATCGCTGCCGGTTTTGTAAAGCTTCAGTTCCACCCGCTCCGCGGTCGGCGCCCACACTTTAAAAACCGTCTGTTCCGGTTCATACGCTGCGCCCAGATCATCGCCTTCATAAAAATACTCCTGCGCAAACTGTTCTGATTCAAACAGTTCTTTCCACTGAAGCGGCGTTCTCTTTCCGGTCATATCCCGCATGTTTCTCTCCCCTCCAATATCGGCATGATTTGTCTGTTTTGCCGCAGATCATACTGCTCCATATTATTCTATTTTATAAAAAAGGCGCGCGCACTACAACACCCGGAAAATGTTGTTATTTCTATATTTATAGCAATTTTTTAAGTTTTTCTTCTCTACTGACGTTCCGCCATAACCAGCTTCGCCTTTTTTTCAATCTCCTGACACGCCTCCGATACCCCCATTTCACCGCAAAGCACCTTTTCCCCATATGACAGCACCGTCTCTTCCAGGATATCCCCCGGCAGATAAGGTGTACGCAACGAATCCAGCGTCCGGTAAAACCACGCCTCGCCTTCTTTGGAAAACTGGCAGATATCCATTCCCACAAAAGATTCATTCCCATCATAGCCGCCCACCATGCCGATCAGTTCTTCATACGGAACATTATCGATGTTGACAGCGTTTCTCACCGCCTTTTTATTGACTGAAAAGCTTCCCGAATCCGCGGCCTGTTCCGAAAGCATCGTTGCCACAAACTGTTTTGCCAGTTCTTCTTCCCTGCTAAGAGAAGACACTCCCGCTATGGTATACGGGAAAAAGACATTTTGAGACTGCCCGCCAAATAAACCGCAGAAAAGCCCATTCTCCTGCTTTTGTGCGGAAAGCAGCGTTCTCATGTCGTCTATTCCTTCCGCATTCCCGATTCCGATCCGGTTCTCATGCAAAATGACGTTTAACGTGCTCATCGTGACCTGCATGTAAGCCCGTTCCCGCACCACTCCTCTTTTATCGTTCGTCCCGAAATGTGTTCCTTCAAATTCTTCTCTCTCCTCCTGCGATATTCCCTGCGCTTCCGCACGGTAAATCCTTTCCGCCTGCACAAGAAACTCTTCCACCGCTTCTTCGTCCATCTGACCGTCCGGCGTTTTCCAGGAAGCCGCGCAGCCGAGCGCCAACAATTCCAGCGTCGCATAGGGCTCCACGCCGCCCATCACGCTGCCGCTCTCCTTTTTTTGGCGCAGCGATTCCACACATCCGGCAAAATCATCCAGATTTTCCGCTTTTTTAAGTTCTTCTGCCGGACCGATCACCACCGGAAAGCAAAACCGCATGGGAATTGCGCAAAGCTTTCCGTCCTGTCGGAACGCATCCGCTATATTATCATAAAATTCCTCTTCTTTCTTTGCTTCTTCCAGCACATCTCCAAGATCGGCCAGAAGCCCTTTTTCCATATAGGCGTCCAGGTCAAATCCGTCCAGGATGAGCACATCCGGCCCTTTTCCCGCCAGGATCTCCGTATTGAGATTCTTCAGCACATCTTCCTGCGTCTGCCCGCTGTTTTCACTCATTCCGATTTCATAGCGCACATAAACCTCCGGATGTTCCTTTGTAAACAGACTGGCCGCCTTCTGCACCACATCGTCCTTTTCCAGACTGTAAACGTACAATTCCCTGTCCGGCACGGCAGGAATGTCCGCATGATAGGCAAACTCCCCCAACATGCTCTGATACAGCACAAGAAAAGTATTGTCGTCCGAAGCCAGCATGCCGTATAGATTGGCGGAAGGATCGCCCAGCATGCACAGCGTGCCGTCCACAATTTTCTCTATTGTTCCGCCGCCGGACCGGTGCGCATAAATGCCTTCATCGCATACCAGCCAGAGCGTACCGTCCGGATTTCCGCACAGGTAAACGTTATAGCCGTCCCTCGCATACCGTAGCAGATTGCCCCCAGCCGCCGCCTTATCCCGGAGAAAAGCATCCAGCGTTTCATCCTTCTGCTTCCACTGCCGGGCGCTTCTGTCATAAATATATGCCCCCTGATAATTCACTGCAATCAGATCCTCTCCTGCAAAACAGACCTGATCGATACTTGCCTCTCCTTCCCAAATTCGCGTAAGCTTCCACCGCAGCGCCGCATCCCTCTCCTGCGTCTCTTCCATGGAAATTTCATAAAGCGCATGAGACCGGGCCATATAGAGCGAGCCGTCCGGCGCAAACCAGAATGTTCCTGCCGTTGTGTCGTCTTGCGTTTCAATATCCTCTTCAAATTCCACATATCTGCTGCTGCCATCCGGAAAGACAGCCTGGTAAACGATCTTCCTGCCAGCCAAATCTTCCGCTTCTTCATTCGTCTCCTCTACCGCCTCTTCTACCGTCTCTTCTTCATCCGTCTCCTCTAATGTCTCTTCTTCATCCGTCTCATATACCGTCTCTTCTACCGTCTCTTCTTCGCCCGCTTCTTCTTCCGTCTCATCCGCCGATATGCTGTAACCGGCAAGGATCATGCCGTCCGGCGCGATTGCCGCGCATTTCAGCCACGAGTCCGGCTGATTGCTCCAAAACCATTCGCTCTGCCATGGTGTCCAGGTTTTTCCTTCATCTTCCGAAACCATGGGGCCGTAAACAGCGGAAAACAATGCCAGGCGTCCGTCTTCCAGCCGGACAAATGTCTCACATTCCCCCGTATCCATTTCCAACGGTATCTGCTCCTCCACATACCGTCCCATTGCACGCTCTTTGTGCGTCCCGTCTTCTTTTGCCGGAACAGTCCGTTGACACCCCCCGAGAAAAAGCATCCCCGCAAACATAAAAACACTGATCCTTCGTAGTTTTTTTCTGACTGACATTTCGTTCTCCTTTCCTGTTCCTTTTTGTGTTCTGAGGATATGCTATCAGGAAAAATTTTAAAAATTCTGTAATTTAAAAACTTTTTCCAGACTTTTTTGCTATACTGAAGTAACATTGTAACAGACGGAGGAAATGAGGAATTATATGAGAATACTGGTGATTGAAGACGATCAGGCTTTATGCGAAGCCATTTCTTACTGGCTGCGCGCCCGTCATTACGAAGTGGACTGCTGCCGCGACGGAGCAGAAGCCCGGTTTTATCAGGAAGAAGGCAGCTTTGACTGTATCCTCTTGGACCGCATGCTGCCGGAGACGGACGGCGTCAGCCTTCTGAAAAAGATGCGGCAGGCGGGCGACCGCACGCCCGTCATTCTCATCACCGCCCTCGGTACCCTTTCTGACAAGCTGACAGGTTTAAACTGCGGCGCGGACGATTATCTGGTCAAGCCCTTTGAACTGGAAGAACTGGAAGCCCGGATCCGCAGCGTCACAAGGCGGCATTACGGTGCGGATCCGGACATGTCGCTGCATTTTTCCGATGTGACATACGATCCTTCCAGGTGGCTTCTCACCGGTCCCTCCGGTTCCCTCTCCCTTTCCAGAAAAGAAGGAAAGGTTCTGGAAACGCTCCTGCAAAATACCGGCCGGACTCTTTCCCGCGAAAGGATACTCAGCCGGGTATGGGGATTGGACAGCGACGTGGAACTTTCCAATCTGGACAACTATATTTATTTCCTTCGCAGAAGACTTCATACCGTAAAAAGTACCGTCAAAATCGCAAACGTCTGGGGCGTAGGCTACCGGATGGAGAAGGGAGACTGAATGTTCCGGAAACTGCAACGAAAACTCGCCTTTTTATGCGGCGTCATCTCATCCGCCGTTCTTTGCGTCTTTTCCGCCGCCTTTTTGCTTGTGTCGGAAAACAGCCAGCGTCAAAGCAACTTTCTCTCCTTTCAGTCGGACATGAATACGCTGCTTGCCAATCTGGAAATGCAGCAGACCCTTTCCCACACCTGGCTGAAGCAGATGGAAAACCGGAAATATCAAATTTATATAACCGACGGGGATTTCCCTCTTTTTTTCACAAAGCTGAATTTTTCCGCGCAGGAACTTGACATGATCGATCAGATCGTTTCCCATTACCGCGAAGGGTGGCTTGACCGGACCGCATTAACCGAATCCTCCTCCCTTCATACCGAATTTCCCTGGAACCAAAAAAAGGGCGGCGAGCCCTCCTTTTCTCATACGACACACTATATCGGCTGCATGAGTTATCTCAAAAACGGTTCCTGTATCACCGCCGTGGTGCTCTTCCCCCAGGATGCGCTGCATAACCGTCTCCTGCTGCAGCGCATTGTCTTTCTGATTATGGATCTGCTGGGCTGCCTGATCTTTTTTGCGTTTTCCTGGCTGCTGACCGGACGCCTGTTGAAGCCAGTCGAAGAAGGGCAAAAGCGCCAGACTGATTTCATTGCGGCGGCTTCCCATGAACTGCGCACGCCCCTGTCCGTCATTCTTTCCTCCGCGGCGGCCTGTGAAATCGCCCCGCCCGCCGATCAGAAACGTTTCTTTTCCAACATCCGGCGGGAAGGCAAACGAATGCAGAGTCTCTTATCCGACATGCTCCTTCTTGCAGACCGGCCGGACAAAAGCCCTTCGCTCATGCTTGTCCCAACCGATCCGGAAACACTGCTGATCGGCCTGTATGAAAACTTTCAGCCCCTGGCCCGTGAAAAACAGCTCTCTTTATCCCTTGATCTGCCCGGCGAAGAACTCCCTCCCTGCAGTTGGGACGCGGAAAAAATCACCCAGATGCTCTCGGTTCTGCTGCAAAACGCCGTCTGCTACACGCCCGCCGGCGGTACGATCACCCTGCGCGCCCGCGTAAAGGGCGGGAAAATGCTGTTGTCCGTAGCCGATACCGGCTGCGGCATTCCCGACGCCGAAAAAGAACGGATCTTTGACCGCTTTTACCGCTGCGAATCCTCCCGCAGCCAAAGGGAACATTTCGGTCTGGGCCTTTCTGTCGCGCTGGACATCGCCCGGGCCCACCGCGGCAGCATCCGGGCACAAGATCAAACTCCCTGCGGAAGCGTGTTCACCGTGACATTGCCCCTGCACCTTCCCGGCGTCTGAAACGGCCTGTCACTTTTCAAGCTGTGCAAGCACCCCTTCCAGCGTCTCGAAATATTCCGCAAAGGTCTTTTTGCAGCAGGATGGATTTAAAATGTATACGCCCTCTGTTCTGAACCCGGTGAGGGCAAAAGACATGGCCACCCTGTGATCGTCCCGGGTTT
Organism: Eubacteriales bacterium; assembly: GCA_030524745.1. Lineage (GTDB taxonomy): Bacteria > Bacillota > Clostridia > Lachnospirales > Lachnospiraceae > Gallintestinimicrobium. The sequence goes on from JAUNGC010000017.1 coordinate 41,391, forward strand.
CGATTTCACAGCCCTTCGGCGTACCCGGACAGACCGTCACCGCATCGGCCTTTTCCTCCGTCCTGATGCCGAGTGCCGCGAGATTGTCCGCAATCGCCTTCATTCTGTCGCATTCCTGCAGGCGGATATGCCCGATTCCCGTCATGGTGACCGGCGCGTCCGCAAACGGCGCAATCGCGGCCAACGTAAGAGCCTGGTCGGAAAACGCGGACATATCGACGGTAAAGCCGCCTTTGAGTTTTCCGTCTTCCGCACCGGATACGGCAATATCTCCGCCTTCCGTCTCTTTTACTTTGCAGCCCATTTGAGCGAGCACCTTTAAAAATTCCGTATCGCCCTGAAGCATATGGCGGTTGACGCCCTTCACCGCCACGTTTGCGCCAAGCACCGCCGCAAGGGCATAGAAATATGCGGCCGCCGACATATCCGGCTCCACGTCATAGATAAGGGCCTGATAACGATCCTCTCCCGAAAACTGATAGACGATCTGCCCGTCCGCGTTGCGCTTCTCTACAGACATACCGAAACTTTTCATCATTTCTGCCGTCAGATCCACATAACTGAGACCATGGGTGCCTGTCACATAAATTTCCGCCCTTTTTCCAAGCGTCCCCACCGCAATGAGCAGAGCGCTCAGAAACTGGGAACTTTTATCAATATTCACGGTAAAGCGGTCCGGAATCGCCGCCCTTCCCTTCGCGCCGGTGATGTGCAGAGGAAAGTGTCCCTCTTCTTCCACACATTCCACTCCGGCCCCGGCGTTTCTCAGCGCATCGATCAGCGGCTGCATCGGGCGCTTTTTCATCTGCTCTGAGGAATTGACCCGATACTCGCCATCCGAAAATGCCAGCATCGCTACCAGAAACCGGGCCGCGGTCCCTGCGCTTCCCACATAAATTTCCGCGCTTTTATTCGGAATATCGCCGCCAAAACCCGTTATGGTAATATCGCTGCCAGTCCCCTGACCGGAAGCCTCCTGCACGGGAAATCCGAGCGTCTTTAAGCATTCCAGAAAATGCCTCGCGTCATCGCTTGTCAGACAACCCTTCAGCGTGCTCGTTCCGTTCGCCATTGCCGCAAGCAGCAACGCCCTGTTGGTAATGGACTTTGAACCGGGCACCACCGCTTCTGCCAAAATATTTCTGTTTATTTTCTCCGGACATTTCACCGCATAACGCTCTTTGTTCATCATGGTTCTCCCTCGTATTTCATGCAAATATCAGTTTGCTGATATTTTTGATTATATATGATCCGGTCACGCTTGTCACCTGCTATTAACCGGAGAAAATGTTGTTTCCCGGAGTGTGTTACCGTATAATGAAATTTATCAAATAGTATCGTTTAACGGCTTATGAAAGGTTCTACCCATGAATTTTTATCAAAAAATGGCCCTTGTATGCGCCCGCATTCCCAGCGGGCGCGTGGCTACCTATGGACAGATCGCACTTTTATGTGAAAAACCCCAAAATTCCAGACAGGTCGGATATGGACTCAAGCGGGGCCTGGCGGGTGAAAATATTCCGGCCCACCGCATCGTCAATGCGAAAGGACAATTGAGCGGCGCAGCTTATTTTGATACGCCCGATCTGCAAAAACGCCTTCTGGAAGCGGAGGGCGTTGACGTCAAGCGAACCTCTGACGGGTGGCAGGTGGACTTAAAACGCTTCGGCTGGAAAAATACCATGGCGGACGCCATGGAACTTAAAGAAGCTTTTCAGCACTCTCCGGATGAAAGAGCAGTTTTTCATAATCCTTCACATAATATTTGACGTTCTTTCTGCCTTTCCGAACGATCGTATGGCCTTCCGACTCCAGCTTTTCTTTCTGGGCTTCTACCCCTCCGGGATACTTCGGGTTTAATTCGCCGTTTGCCTTCAACGTTCTCCAATAAGGCGTCTCGTCTTCCGTACGCTGGTAACTTGCCCATGCCGCAATGGAAACAAAAATCCCGGCAGTAATAGGCTCCGTAAAATCCGCATCATTGCGTCCGGCAAAATATTCCCGGATCTTTCCAACGGTAATGACTTTGCCGTAAGGAACCGCCCTCATGACCTTGTCGTAATCGGCAGGCGGCGCAAAATACATTCTGTTTCCGCCGTATTTTTCAATGCTCTTCTGATCCGTAATGATCTGAATTTTCGGCATGTCCTTCTTTTCCTGCAGCATCGCATTAAAATCCTTCTTTTCTTCATTTGCCATATTCGTCACCTCCTGCCTGTAGTATAGTGCAGTTCATTTTTCCATGCAATGAGACGGTTTTTTTATTTCATTATTTTGCTTCATTTCCCGCCTGATAAAATAAAGAAGTTATTTACAAACCTTTTCCGCCACATTATAATGATGACATTCCGGTGAAATCTTTCACCATTCATTATTTTCGCGCAGTTCCATGAGGCATGGCTGCGTTCTTTTCAATCAATTACCGATTGATTCCGTCGATTCGACACTACAATTCCGAAAAGGTTACGGAAAAAACGAGAGGCAGGTGGATTTTTATTTCTCTGGTATATCGTCGCGTATATAAGCCGGATAAGTTTTGTTTCCCGCGCTTTGCGACGGTTACATTTTTCTGCGGACTGTAACACTTTAACTTTCAGTTGCAGGAAAAATCTATATTCAGTATACTTAAAGGAGAAAAGATGAAACAAAAAATTTCATCCTCACAGGACAAAACTCCCGCATCCGAAAAAGGTAAAACGAAAGCCAGACCCCTCATACAATGGCACCCGGCCTTCTGCGCGGCGTTGCGCATCGAATTGGCGCAGGACATGGAAATTCTGGATATCCGGGAAGAATATCTTCTTTCCAATAAACCGATGCAAATCGATACGGTTGTCATGAAAAAGCAAAAAGACTATAAGATACAAAAAAATATCGGACATATTTTCCGGACACACAATATCATACAATACAAATCACCGGAAGATTATCTGAGCATTCAAGATTTTTACAAAACCTATGGATATGCCTGCTTTTATCAATCGGAAGCTGAAAAAACAGGCGAAATTGAACCGCAGGACATTACAATTACATTTGTTTGTAATCACTATCCTTTCAAATTGTTGAAACATCTGAAAGAGTTCAGAGGAATCACAATCAGAAAGTATGACGAAGGTATTTACTACCTGGAAGGTGATGAATTTGAAATCCAGTTGATTATTACCCATCAATTATCAGACAAGCAGAATTACTGGTTGCAGAACCTGCGGACGAATTTAAAATCCGGCGGAGAAATCAAAGATCTGGTGGCCCATTATGAGCCTCATCAGACTTCGACTTTATATCAGGCCGTGATGAATGCAATTCTGCGTGCAAACTGGAAAGAAGCACAGGAGGAAAAGAATATGTGCGAAGCGTTATATGAACTTTTTGCAAAAGAATTAAAAGAATCCAGAGAAGCGGGTGAGCAAAGTGGCATTCTAAAAGAAAAACAAAAAATGAATCGTCTCATTCAGCTTTTGCTGGAACAATCCCGCATAGCGGACCTGGAAAGAAGCACAAAGGAACCCGCCTATCAGCAAAAACTCTTTCAGGAATTCGGGCTTTAACCTTCAAAACACTGTGAAAAGTCGCCGCCATCCATCATGGATGGCGGTATTGTTTTATATCAGGCGGCCCCAAACTCCCGCTTCGGCATATATAAAATGCACAAACTTTTCGAAAAAGGATTGCAAAACTAACACCGTTAGCATATAATGAACAGTGTTAGTTTTATAGAAAGGAGCATTCCCATGGCCAAAAAAGGATTGAATCACGATACAATCATGAACGCTGCCGTGGCTCTGGTGGAAGAAAAAGGTTATGATAACTTTTCTCTCCGGGAACTTGCCGGACGGCTCGACGTTCAGCCCGCATCTCTTTACAACCACATTAAATGCGTGGGCGAGATCAATGAAGCGGTAGCGGTGCGCGCTTCTCAGATGCTTCATGAAACGCTCACGGAAGCGATGCAGGGAAAAGACAATGACGCCGCATTCATCGACGGCGCATATGCCTACCGGAAGTTTGCGGAAGAACATCGGGAGTTGTATCAGGCGCTGATCCATATTCCCTCTCTCAATGATGAGCAAATTCATAAAGCGTCTTTTTACAGCTTTGAGCCGCTGCGGGAAGTGGTCGGCAGATACGGCATGGAACGGCCATACTCCATCCATTTTATACGCACGCTCCGTTCCTTTATCCACGGATTTGTGGAACTGGTCGGCAACGGCCTCATGCAAAGGGCCCCTTCCAGCAAGGAGGAGACCTTCGACGTCGCCATTCATCAATTTTTATCCTATTTAAAGGAGTTTAGCAATCATGGATAAGTACAAACCCTATCTCAAAAAGTATTGGTATCATTTTTTTCTCGGTCCTCTGTTCATGATCATCGAGGCGAGCGGGGAATTCATTCTTCCTTACATCAACGCCAACATCATCAACAACGGCGCGGCCAACGGAGACATTCCCTACATTATCAGAAACGGCGTCTATATGCTGATTATCGCTCTTATGATGCTGGCGGGCGGCGTTCTTGGCGCCAACTTCGCAATCCGCGGTTCCGCCCGGCTGGCCGCCGGCGTGCGGGAAGACACTTTTTTGCAGATCCAGAAATTTTCCTTTGCCAATATCGATGATTTTTCAACCGGATCGCTGATCACCCGCATCACCAACGACATCACGCAGATTCAGAATTTCGCCCAGACGCTGCTGCGCGGCTTTTTCCGCTCTCCGATCATGCTCATCGGCGCGCTGATCATGTCCTTCTCCTTAAATCCGAAGCTGGCCTGGGTCATCTTTGTGGTCATCCCGCTTCTGGCGCTGGCGATCGCCGTCATCATCAAAACCGCGTCTCCGCGCTATACCATCATGCAGCAGAAAATCGATCAGCTTAACAACGGCGTGGGCGAAACGATCACCAACGAGCGCGTCATCAAATCCTTCGTCCGCGAAGAATATGAAAAGAAAAAATTCTTCCGCATTAATGACGAACTGGTGGAAAAAAGTACCGCGGCTCTGAAAATGATGATTCTGATGCAGCCGATCTCCACTCTCGCCATCAATGTGACGACACTGGCTGTCGTATGGTTTGCCGGAAAGCAGATCATGGTGGGGGATATGGAACTCGGTACACTGACCGCGTTCATCACCTATCTCTCCCAGATTCTGATGGCGCTCAACTTTCTGGCCAACATCATCCTGCAGGGCACCCGTGCCGCCGCTTCCGACCGGCGTATTTCAGAGGTGCTGCATGCGGATATCGATCTGACAGACGATACGGCGGCTTTTCCGGAAAAAGAGGTCTCTTCCGGCAGCATCGTCTTTCAGAACGTATCCTTCCGCTATTTTAAAAATAACCAGCAGAAAGTGCTGGACAATATCAATCTGACCATACAGGCCGGGGAAACCGTCGGCGTCATCGGTTCCACAGGCAGCGGCAAATCCACGCTCGTCTCCCTGATTCCCCGTCTTTATGACGTGGACGAAGGCGCGGTTCTGGTGGACGGCATAAATGTAAAAGATTATTCGCTCTTCCATCTGCGGGAAAGTGTGGCCATGGTTTTGCAGAAGAATACGCTGTTTTCCGGCACGATTTCCGAGAATCTGCGCTGGGGCAATGAGAACGCCACACAGGAAGAACTGGAGCGCGCGGCAAAAACTGCCGCGGCGGACAGCTTCGTGCAGACCTTTCCCGACGGCTACGAAACGGAACTGGGACAGGGCGGCGTCAATCTTTCCGGCGGTCAGAAGCAGCGGCTCTGCATCGCCCGCGCGTTGCTGAAGAAACCGAAAATTCTGATTTTGGACGACTCCACCAGCGCCGTGGATACGGCGACGGAAAGTTCTATCCGCAGAGCGCTGCGGGAGGATATGCCCGGCATCACGAAGATCATAATTGCGCAGAGAATCACATCCGTCGTGGACGCCGACAAAATTATCGTCCTCGATGAAGGACGAATCGCAGGATTCGGAAAACATGCACAGCTTTTGAAAACCTGCGCGCCGTACCAGGAAATTTACTATTCCCAGAAAGATAAAGAGGAGGCGACAAATAATGGAGAATGAAAAAGCGCTGCGGCTCAAAGCCAAATATGGCGGCAGTACCGCCGCATCCACTTCCAAAAAAGAAATGTCCGTCGGCCCCCGCGGGCGAGGGAACACCATGTCAAGCGGTGAAAAGCCGAAAAACCTCGGGAAAACGTTGGCACGTCTGTTTCATTATCTGGCCCACGAGCGCCTTTTAATGACCACGGCTCTGATCTGCACGGTCATCAACACGATCTCCACCCTGATCGCGTCCTATTTGCTCCGCCCGATCATGAACCGCTTTCTTTATTTTGACCCGGACAACAGCGACCTTGCCTCCCGCCTTGGCGGACTCTTTGCCGGGCTTTGCGTGATGGCCGGCGTTTATGCCGTCGCCATTTTTACCCAATGGCTGCAGCAGCGCCTGATGCTGACGGTATCCCAACGGTCGCTGCGCAGAATGCGTCAGGAACTTTATGACAAGCTGCAAACGCTGCCGATCCGCTATTTTGACACTCACCCCTCCGGAGATCTGATGAGCCGTTTCACAAACGATGTGGATGCGGTCGGCGAAATGCTGAACACCACCCTGATCCAGATTATCTCCGGTTTTATCACCATCGTGGGAACCGTTTTCCTCATGCTGTATACCAATCTGATTCTCGGCGGAATCACCATCATCATGACGCCGATTCTGGTCCTGATCAGCAAAAAACTCATTGAGGCGGGACGCGGCGCTTATAAGCTGCAGCAGCACAACCTCGGCATGCTCAACGGTTTTGCAGAAGAAACGATCACCGGGCAAAAAGTGGTCAAGGTATTCAATCACGAAGAAACCGCGCAGGAAGAATTTTCCTATCTCAATCAGGAACTGTGCGAAGCGCAGATCAAAGCCCAGTTCCGCTCCGGCATTATGGGGCCGTCCACCCACCAGCTATGCAACGTGTCCTATGCTCTGACCGCCTGCGTCGGCGGCATTCTGGTGGTGACAAGAGGCTTTGACATCGGCGGTCTGACCGTGTCTTTAAACTACACCCGGCAGTTTAACCGTCCCATCAACGAGATCTCCATGCAGATGAACACGGTCTTTTCCGCGCTTGCCGGCGCGGAGCGCGTCTTTGATGTGCTGGATGAGCAGCCGGAACCTGCGGATACGGATACCGTTGCGCTGAAAGAAATCAAGGGACACGTCGTCCTGGATCATGTCAACTTCGGCTATGAGCCGGGCCTTCCGATTTTACACGACATCTCCCTTTACGCGAAGCCCGGTCAGAAGATCGCCTTCGTCGGCTCCACCGGCGCGGGCAAAACGACCGTCACGAATCTTCTCTCCCGCTTTTATGATGTGGAGAGCGGACAGATCACCATTGACGGCGTTCCCATCGAAAAAATCAACCGCGGTTTTCTGCGCAGTAACATCGCCATGGTCCTGCAGGATACGCACCTCTTTACGGGGACCGTGCGGGAAAATATCCGCTACGGCAGGCTGGACGCCACCGACGAAGAAGTGGAAACAGCCGCGAAGGTGGCTTCCGCCCATTCCTTCATCATGAATCTGGAAAACGGTTATGATACGGTCCTGGAACACGACGGCGCGAACCTTTCCCAGGGGCAGAGGCAGTTGTTAAACATTGCCCGCGCCGCCATCAGCAAAGCGCCGATCCTCATTCTGGACGAAGCGACCAGTTCCGTCGATACGCGTACCGAGCGCCATATCGAAGAGGGTATGGACGCGCTGATGAAGGACAGAACCACCTTTGTCATTGCCCATCGTCTTTCCACCGTGCGCAAAGCGAATGCGATCATGGTTCTGGAAAAGGGCCGCATCATCGAGCGCGGCGACCACGACGAACTGCTGGCTGCCGGCGGACGCTATGCGGATCTCTACCATGAGATAGCGGAACTGGACTGAGTCCGGCGCTTTACAAAACTCTTACGAACTTATAACGAAACTCTGGTGTTTTCTCCTCTGTAAAAAGATTATGATTTCCATACAAAGAGCGGATGACTCCGCAATTTGTAAACGTTCGCTTTTATACAGCGAAAACAGAATATCAGAATATCCGGCCAGGCCGGAAAAGAGGAGAAAATTATGAAAAACAGAACAATCGCATTCATCACAGCCGGAATCCTTGCAGCGGCTTCCCTGACAGGCTGCGGCAGCACAGCAGACACACAGACAGACGCAACTGCAGCAGACAGCGCTGCAGCAGAAGATGCCGTGGCAGATACCGCTGACAACGCCGCCGATGCAGAGACGGCTTCCGAAGCGGAAGAATCCGCACCGGAAGCAAATGCCGATCTTTCCGGTTCCATCAGCATGTCCGGCTCCACTTCCATGGAAAAGCTGGCAAACGCAGTTGCCGAAGTGTTCATGGAAAAATATCCCAACGTCACCGTGACGGCAGAATTCACCGGTTCTTCCGCAGGTATTGAAAGCCTTCTGGCAGGAAGCTGCGACATCGGAAATTCTTCCAGAAACTTAAAGGATGAAGAAAAATCCGCCGGCGCGGTGGAAAACATCGTTGCAATCGACGGCATTGCAGTTGCTGTAGACCCTGCAAATACCGTAACGGAATTAACGCAGGAACAGTTGATCTCCATTTATACAGGAGAGACAAAGAACTGGAGTGAACTGGGCGGCGCAGATCAGGCGATCGTCGTGGTCGGCAGAGAAGCAGGTTCCGGCACAAGAGGCGCTTTTGAAGAACTGCTCGGCATCGAAGACGCCTGCGCATATGCAAACGAACTCGACTCCACAGGCGCGGTTATGGCAAAAGTTGCTTCCACTCCCGGCGCAATCGGCTACGTATCTCTGGATGTTATCGATGATTCCGTTATCGCTGTAAAGCTGGATGGCATAGAACCCACGGAAGAAAATATCAAAGCCGGAACTTATGCGCTTTCCAGACCTTTCGTAATGGCTACCAACGGAGAAATTTCCGAACAGAAAGCGGAAGTACAGGAACTGTTTTCCTTCCTCGCTTCTGACGAAGGAAAGGAACTGATTAAATCCGTAGGTCTGATCACAGTAGACTAATGCATGTACATTTGAAATCAGGTCCGGTTTTCCGGACCTGATTTTGAATCTCCAGGTATATGTTCGATTGCTTACGAAAGGGAAATCATCTATGAATTCGATCATCGGAAACCAAAAAGCAAGATCGGCCGTTGAGACAACTGCTGAAATCATCTTCACAATCTGTGCCTTCTTTGCCGTCCTCGCCGTATTATCCATTACCGTTTACATGATTTTAAACGGTACTCCTGCGCTCGCAAAAGTCGGCATCACTGACATTTTATTCGGGACCGTCTGGAAGCCCGCCTCTTCCGATCCCAGCTACGGCATTCTTTATGTCATACTCACATCCATTGTCGGCACTGCACTCGCAATCCTGCTGGGCGTCCCGATCGGCGTCCTCACCGCAATTTTCCTGGCGGAAACAGCGCCGAAAAAAATCGCGCAGGTCGTCAAGCCGGCCATCGAACTTCTGGCAGGCATCCCTTCCGTCATTTACGGTCTTCTGGGTATTCTGCTTTTGTGTCCCGCCATGTATAAACTGGAACAGAAGATTTATGCAGGTTCTTCCACCCATCAGTTTACAGGCGGCGCAAATCTGATATCCGCAGTCATCGTTCTCGCCATCATGATTCTGCCCACCGTCATCAACATCAGCGAATCGGCGCTTAACAGCGTTCCGGCCAGCTTAAAGGCGGCTTCCCTGGCGATGGGCGCCTCCGAAATACAAACGATTTTCAAGGTAATTCTTCCCGCAGCCAAATCCGGCATCGTGACGGCCATCGTTCTGGGCGTGGGCCGCGCCATCGGGGAAGCAATGGCAATCAGCCTCGTGTCCGGAAGCAGCGTCAATGCTCCTCTTCCCTTCAATTCCGTCCGCTTTTTGACGACGGCCATCGTATCCGAAATGGGATATGCGGCCGATCTGCACCGGCAGGTATTGTTCACCATCGGCCTCGTGCTCTTCGTATTCATCATGATTATCAACCTGACGCTGACCCGTATTCTGAAAGGCGGTGGCAAACATGACGCATAACAGCATTCTGGAAAAAAAATTCCGCCTGTCGGATCATATTTTAAAAGCGCTGATTAATCTTTCCGCCGCCTTTTCCATCCTTCTTCTGGTCGGCATCATGGGATATGTATTTGTCCGGGGTATTCCGCAGGTTTCCTGGCAGTTTCTGACCACCGTTCCCAGCACGATCAAAGGAACCTTTGGCGTTGCCGGAAATATCCTCAATACGCTTTATATTATTATCATCACCCTGCTGATCGCCACTCCATTGGGCGTAGGCAGCGCCATTTACTTAAATGAATACGCAAAACCCGGCAAACTGGTGCGCCTGATCGAGTTTACAACGGAAACTCTTTCCGGCATTCCTTCCATCATTTTTGGTCTGTTCGGCATGGTCTTCTTCGGGCGTACCTTCCGCCTTGGCTATTCCATCCTGACCGGCGCGCTGACCCTGACGCTGATGGTGCTGCCTCTCATCACCAGAAACACACAGGAAGCCTTAAAGACGGTTCCCGCCTCTTACAGAAGCGGCGCGCTGGGCATCGGCGCAACCAAATGGTATATGATCCGCACAATCCTGCTGCCCTCCGCCATGCCCGGAATCATCACCGGTATCATTCTGGCAATCGGCCGTATTGTAGGCGAATCGGCCGCCCTTCTGTTCACGGCGGGAAGCGGCTACCTTCTTCCCAAAACTGCGGCGGGATTTTTCAAAAAGATATTGGAGTCCGGCGGTACCCTGACCATTCAGCTTTATTTGAGCATGTCCAAAGCGCAATATGACGCCGCTTTCGGCATTGCGGCCGTTCTGCTTATCATCGTGCTGTGCATCAACTTCCTGACCAAAATACTTTCCGGGAAATTTGACGTTACCAGACAGAAATAATTCAAATGCCGCGGACGCGGCGGAATAAGAGGAAATATGAGCGAAATTAAAATCAGCACCAGAAATCTGGATTTATATTATGGCGAAAATCACGCTTTGAAAAATATCAATATGGATATGAAAGCCGGCGCTATCACCGCTTTCATCGGCCCCTCCGGCTGCGGAAAATCCACTTTTTTAAAAACCCTCAACCGGATGAACGATCTCGTGCCCAACGTAAAAGTTACCGGGGAGGTAAAAATTGACGGCGAAGACGTTTATGATCCCAAAGTGGACGTCACCCTTCTCCGGAAAAAAGCCGGCATGGTATTCCAGCAGCCCAATCCTTTTCCGATGAGCATTTACGATAACATTGCCTATGGTCCCAGAATCCATGGCGTCAAAAGCAAGGCAAAGCTGGATGAGATCGTGGAAACCAGTTTAAGAAACGCCGCTATTTTTGAGGAAGTAAAGGACCGTTTGAAAAAATCCGCTCTCGGACTGTCCGGCGGGCAGCAGCAGCGTCTCTGTATCGCCAGAGCGCTGGCCGTGGAACCGGAAATTCTTCTGATGGACGAACCCACCTCCGCGTTGGATCCGATCTCCACCATGAAAATCGAAGACCTGATGGCCGATCTGAAGAAAAAGTATACCGTCGTCATCGTCACCCACAATATGCAGCAGGCCGCCCGCATTTCCGATGACCTCGCCTTTTTCCTGGTGGGCGAAATGGTGGAATTCGGTAATACACAGGAAATTTTCGCCCATCCGAAGGACAAACGGACAGAGGACTATCTGACAGGACGTTTCGGCTGAACCATTACGGCTTTTCAGCGTTTTATTATCACACCCGCCGCGCCCGCGGCAGAACGGAGACAAATTATGACCACCAGAAAAATTTATGCACAGGAAATGATCCAGCTTGGAGACAGCCTGGAAGAAATGAGCAACATGGCGGAAGCCTCTCTGCGCAATCTTTTCTTTGCGCTTGAAAACAAAGACGACGAACTCGCCCGCCGGATCATCCGGGATGACCGCAACATCAATCAGATAGAACGCAATATTGAATCCCAGTGTCTTACCATCATCACAAAGCAGCAGCCGATCGCCGGCGATCTGCGCATGATATCCTCCATTTTAAAAGTCGTCACAGACGTGGAGCGCATCGGCGATCACGCATCCGACATCGCGGAGTTAATATTGAGACTCAATCACAAACAACTGGAAACCTATTCCGCCCATTTACAGCCGATGATTACCGCCACTCAGGAAATGGTACATGACGCCGTCAGCGCCTTTTTAAACGGCGACAAAGAAAAGTCCGCTGTCGTCATCGGATCCGACGATGTGGTGGATGAACTTTTCAATAAGGTAAAAAACGACATTGCCAGCCGCTTAAAAACCGAAAGCGCCGGCGTGGACGAATGCATTGACGTCCTGATGATCGCCAAATATCTGGAGCGCATCGGCGACCATGCCGTCAACATCTGCGAATGGGAAATTTTTAAAGAAACCGGTTCCATCCAGGACACGCAGATCTTCTAAAAACCATGGCCCCGGCGTCGTCCGTCCTTTGGGATGTAGCATGCGCCCCGGCCCCGGAAACAGATCCGCCGTTTCAGGACACGCTTTCGCTCGAAAAACGCGTAGCGGCACATAAGGCTGCACAGAACGCGGCCCAAGTGCCGACGCGTTTTTAACGGTCCGTGAAACGGCGGATTTGTTTCCGGGGCCGGGGCGCATGCTACATCCCAAAGGACGGACGACGCTGGGGCCACGGTCTTTGAAGATCACATTTTTTTCGCAATTTCTCCGCAAATTCATCACAAAATCAAAACAATTCCATCACACTTCTTTTTTATACTCTGATCATAGAAACAAAGAAAACCAGCCGGTCCGGAATTTTCAAAACATCCGGCCGCTGCAATCATATTTCAGAAAAAAGGAGTGACAGATATGTCAGAATACAAAAACAACAATTTTGAAAACAAGGATCAGATGTATCAGTACAGTACGCACAGCAGTGACGGATATGTAGTCACGCCGAACGGTTCGGAGCCGCCCAGACGCAAATCCGGAAAGAAAGGCTCCCGCATCGCCAAAAAAATAGGTTCTATCGCATTAAGCGCCGTTTTATTCGGCTCAGTGGCGGCAGGCGCCTTTCAGGCAGTAAATTATGCGGCAGGCTACCGGCTCCCTTCCGGCGCCCAGGATGCAGGCGAAACGGCATCTGCGGCTGCCGCGAATGGTCAAACGGAATCCCAGAGCGTATTACAGACAACTTCCGTTTCCGCTGCCGCGACAGCTAAAGGCAGTCTGGATGTTTCCGATATCGCTACTGCGGTCATGCCGTCCATTGTTTCGATTACCAATCAATCCGTTCAGGAAGTGCAGAACTATTTCAGCATGTTCGGCTACGGCAACCGGACACAGCTTCAGGAGACGGAAAGCTGCGGTTCCGGCATCATCATCGGCAAAAATGATACGGAGTTGCTGATCGTCACCAACTATCACGTGGTGGAAAATGCGGATACCCTTTCCGCCTGCTTCATCGATAATCAGGCTTATGAAGCCAATATAAAAGGCTATGATTCCGATAATGACCTGGCGGTTATCGCCATCCCTCTGGAGAATATTTCCGCGGACTCCATGTCCCAGATCAAAATAGCCTCCATTGGTGATTCCGATGCGCTGCAGGTGGGTCAGCAGGTTGTCGCCATCGGCAACGCACTGGGATACGGTCAATCCGTCACCACAGGTATCGTCAGCGCTACGAACCGCTCCATTACCACCACCAGCCAGATAAACACTTCCACCGACAGCGAGGATGTTCCTACCTACATCCAGACAGACGCCGCGATCAATCCCGGCAACAGCGGCGGCGCGCTGGTGAACATGAACGGTGAGGTCATCGGCATCAATTCGGCCAAAATGTCCAGCACTGAAGTGGAAGGCATGGGTTACGCCATTCCGATTTCCAGAGTTTCCGACATCATTGAAACGCTGATGAATGAAACCACAAGGACAAAGGTTGCGGAATCCGACCAGTCAAGCCTTGGCATCTCCGGCATCACCGTGAACGATAGCGTAAGCCAGACCTACGGAATTCCCACAGGCGTTTATATCGCGGAAGTGACTGCCGGCGGCGGCGCGGAAGCGGCCGGACTGGTCAAGGGCGAAGTTATCACTAAATTCGACGGTAAAACAATTTCTGACATCGAACAGTTAAAAGACCTTCTGCAATATTACAAGGCCGGTGAAACTGTGGAGGTCACTGTGAAAGTGCCCGGCGCCGGAGAATATACGGAAAGAACAGTATCTGTGACTTTGGGCCATGCTGCTGCGGCATCCGAACAGACACAGTCCGCAGATTCCGTCTATCCCGATTGGAGCAAAACCCGGTAATACTTCCGCCGCTCATTGTAACAGGCGCATCATCACCACAGGCGCAGGGAAAAATCCCTGCGCCTGTTCTTACGCTTCTTTCCAAATCACAAACCGTGCCTTATTTTCCTCTTACCGTTCCAGGGCTTCATACACCCGAAGCAGTTCCGCCGTGCTCCAGGCCTGGGCAAAACAGCCTTCCGAAACGGCCGGGTTTTCCCCGTCATATACCTCTGCAAGCTGCCCGATACAGCCCTCGCGCAACGCCCCTTCTATTCCTGTCAACTGCTCCTTCACGGCTTCCTTCGCCTCTTCGGAATAATTGTTCACTTTCAGATAAGACAGGAAATAGCCGCCCAGTGGAAAACCCCAGACCGTACCCTGATGATAGGACAGATCCCTGTGCTTCCAGGTTCCCATATACTGCGCCTGAAACTCCGCATCTTCGGGCGACAGGGAACGCAGTCCTCTCGGCGTGTATAGCAGTTCAAATACCCGGTCCACCACCGCTTTTTCCTTCTCAGGCGGCAGCATTGTAAAACGCTGTGAAACAGCCCAGATCTGATTGCAGCGGATCTGATTCTGCGCGCGCAGACGCCTTTCCCGCTCCTGCTTTGGCAGTTCGGGTTCCGCCGCCGCCAGCACGTCTTTTAAGCAGCCCTCCTTCTCATTCCAGAACTTTTCACAGAAACTGCTTTTTGCCCGTTCTGCAAGCGTACGGTACTTTTCCCCGTTTTCTCCGAATTTTTCTGCAAACAATGTCATCACGCAAAGATCATTATACCAGTAAGCGTTGATCTCCACCGGTTTGCCATGACGCGGCGTAGGCAAAATATCCTGATAGCGCACATCCATCCATGTCACCTGCTCCAGACCGCCGCCCGCCCCGATCAATCCGTCCTCATCCATCCGGATATGGAAATCGGTACCGCTCTCATACCACCGGATAATGTCTTTCATCGTCTCCCAGCATTCCCGCACAAAGCTTTCATCGCCGGAAGCAAGATAATATTCATAGACCGCGGCGATAAACAGAAGCGAAGCGTCCGCCGTATTGTACATCGGCGGATTTTCCCCTTCCGGAAACATGTTGGGCATGATTCCTTTCCGGCAATATTCCATAAAGGTGCGGAAAATGTTTTTGGCGTCCCCGTAGCGTCCGGTGCTGATACAGCATCCGGTCAGGGCAATCATCGTATCCCTGCCCCAGTCTCCGAAAAAAGGATAGCCCGCTATGATGCTTTTCCCTCCGGTGGACTCGCGTTCCACGACGAACTGATCCGCCGCCTTCACAAGCTGCCGGGCTGTCGCGGATTCCAATCCCGCCTGTTCTTCGATTGCCCGCAGACGCCTGCGCTCTTCCTGCAGCATATCCTCCACAGGGCTGACCCTTTCGTCTCCTTCCGCATCCTTCCGGATTGTTTCAGACGCGCCATAACAACGTTCCATGCTGTAAAGCACCTCGCAGGTCTTTTCCTCTCCCGCCGCAATTTCTGCGAAAATTCTGTTGTTGCAGGCCGCCCGTCCGACGGCGGGTCTTCCGTCCCGGCTGTCATGCGCGTAATACAAATCTTCCACATAATCCGTATCAAAAGCTTCCGCCGCGCCGTTCGTCCAAAAATACAGAGACAGACCGCCGGAACGGATTTCGCCGCAGCATTTTGCGTCCTTTTCTTTTATGGAAATTTCAAAAGCCTTTTTCTCCGGCATCATCGCGCCCTTTTGCACAAACTGAAGCAGAGGCGTCAGCACAAGCCTTGCATCTTTCCGGCTGCGGTTTACCATGCGGTACTGTATGCCGACCGTATTTTCTCCGTGTTTCATCACAACCGTTTTTCTGATCTGCAGGCCGCCTGCCTGATACATCCAGACCGGAAAATCATCTACCGCAAAAGACTGCAAATACTTTTGTCCGTTCTTGTTTTTGGTATAGTCCACATACTGCTGTCCGGAAAGGCTGACAGGCTCTCCCTTTTCTTCCGACAGCCACTCCACCGCTTCTTCCAGACGGGTCACCATATGAAAGCGGTCCACCGGGGCCTTCAGACACGCCATGAGCAGCGCCTGATCGTTGCGCGCATTGGACCCGATCATGCTCTGCGAAGAAAATCCCCCCAGTCCGTTCGTCAAAAGCCAGCAGTTTTCCTGGCCCCTGTCCGAACCGCTCCAGTCTATTTTTCCATATACATACTTCATTTCTGCTCCTCCATAAAAAAGAGGCCTCCCCCCGGAAGCCTCCCGCTCATTCCTATATATTCAGACACGCTGTCCGCTTATGCGTCCAGATCCTGCGCCTTGATATACTCCACTACGTCGCCGACTGTCACCAGCTTCTCCAGTTCCTCGGACGGGATCTCAATGCCATACTCTTCTTCAAAAGCCATCACCAGTTCAAAAAGATCCAGAGAATCTGCCTGAAGATCATCCTTAAAAGACGTCTCTTCCGTAATCTCAACATCATCCAGATTTAACTGTTCCCGGATAATATCCGCAATTTTTTCTAACATACCTCAATCTCCTTTAATTCAAAAATCGTCCTTGGATTGTTTGACAAAAAAAGTATATTATCAGATATATCCGTTGTCAACTCTTTTACAATAATTTTACGAAATTTCTGTTTTATATCCGGATGAGACCTTTTGAAGTCAGTTGATATACAGCGGTGCAAACCTCCTCTATATATTTTCTATCATGGGAAATGCTCAGAATTGCACCCCGGTAATTTTCGAGCATTTTCCGGATCACGGGACCCGACAGCGGGGAAAAATTCCTCGTAGGTTCGTCCAGAATCAGCACATCCGCATTGGAAAGACTCATCTGCAACAAGAGAACTTTCGCTTTTTGCCCGCCGGATAATTCGGAAATGGAATGGTTCATTTCATCTGCGGTAAATTTCAGCGATCCCAACCAGGTCCGTATTCGGGTCAGTTCCTCTTTATCGCCGGTCACGGACAGGTATTCCAGAGGCGTCAGATCCGCTTGCAGAAGTTCTCCATAATCCTGCGGCATATAGCAGGCATGAATATCCTCTCGCGCAAGAAGCCGCTTTGCAATCCGCTTCAGAAGGGTCGTTTTACCCGCTCCGTTCTTTCCAATGATACAAACCTTCTCGCCGCCTCTTATTCTCAGAAAGATATTTTCTGCAAGCAAACGTTCCTCTTCCCCCGTCTGCTCTCCCGCCTCTGACCGGGGCGCTGTCAGCCTGTCCAGCGAAAATTCCAGCACCGTTTTCTGCGCGGGCATCCGGACGTGTTCCCCGATCCTGAAAAAGATCGCTTCCTCAGTCTCCGGCCGCTGTGTCATGTCTGCGGCTTCTCTCTCATACCGTCTCTCCTGAGATTTTACCGCTTTCATTTTCTTCTTCAAAAGGTAGCCGGCATGAGGATTCTGCCGGGATGCGCTGTTTAAGTCGTGCTCCACCTTTTGCCGGATACGGTTAAATTTTTCCAGCCGCTTTTTCTCCTCCCGCCGTTCGTTTTGCGCCTGCTGTTCCTGATTGACAAGTCTTTTACTGCGCTCTTCCAGATATCTTTGGTACGTCGTTTCCGCCACCGTATAATGGCTCTCCGTTTTCCGCTTCAGTTGTTCGATGTGTATGACCACGTTGGCCGTCCGTTCGATCAGAGTTTCATCATGGGAAATAAACAATACCGGACGTTCCGATTTCGCAATCATCTCCTCCAGCCATTCCAGCGTCTCAATATCGATGTCGTTAGAAGGCTCATCCAGCAACAGCATGGTGGGGCCGGCCAGCAGAAGGCGCGCCATCTGCGCTTTCACCTTTTCGCCGCCGGAAAGCGTCTTCATTTTCTGATCTCTGTAAAAAAAATCCGGCTCAAGATACATCTGTACGGCCAGCCCTGTCAGTTCCTTCGGGGACAAATCCCAGAAGCCGGGCTCAGTACAGAAAAACTCATAAACGGTTTTCTCCTTTTCTTCTTCCGGCAGTTCCTGCGCCAGATAGCCCAGCCTCTCGCCCGTGCAGATGCGCTCGCCTTCGGCATCCGCATAGCTTTCAATCATTTCCGGTTCATAAATCCATTTTAAAAGGGTGCTCTTTCCATTTCCCTCTTCCCCGATAATCACAGCCTTGTCGCCCGGATTCAAAACAAAGCTGAAGTTCTTCAGGATTTCCCTGAAATCCTTTTTGTGTGTAATCGATAAGTTTTTAATCTGCAGCATAATGCACCTCCGGAGCGGATGCTCTTTCCCCGGCGCGCCCAGCGCGGTCCGCCGGAAAGTTTTTCCATTCCACAGGAAATCCGTCTGAATTTTTATGGAATAAAAAAGAACCCGCTTTCACACCAAAAGCAGATCCACACAAAAAAGAAACCTGTATCGTCAGAAATTCCGCATTGCGAATTTCCTTCCCGGGTGGGACTGAAGGTTCCAAAGTGTACCGCTCTCCAATTCGGCATGAAAACAAAGCCTGTACAGGCATCCGCTATAAAAGCAGTTTATTGTTTCTCACCAAATCAGATTATCTGTACATCTTTTCACCCTCGCATTCCAATGCGCCTTTCCTTAATCTGAAAAAAATATAACACATTTATTTTGATAAGACAAGGCAAATTTTCACTGCGGGTTTTCTTTCTGCATCAGAAATAATATGCTGGCAAAAAAACCGGCGAGCCCCATAATCCCTGCAAATCCTGCCGCGCTCATGCCGCCTCCCGTTATCCGTTCGAACAGCTTCGCAGCGCTGAATCCTGCCGCGCACAATAAAAGAGTGCTGCCAAGAATGACCGTCAGCGGCGGCATCTGACGGAAGACTTCCGTAATATGATCTGTTTTCTTCATGATTTTCTCCTTTTTACAGCATCAAAAAACGTACAATCCACTATCGTTTCACTTTTAGAAAACTATAGTAAATTGTACGTTATTATGCCACCATAAAGCTGTAAATATCCTGTAAAAATCACGTAAATACCGCACGCTGACGTTATTGCTTCAAATCCTTCTTCACAGGGCCTGTTCCTGCCGGCGTCTTTTGGCGTTTCGGCTTCCCGTTTCTTGCATTTTCCGGCCTGGCGGGTTTTCCCGCATACGTTTTTTCACGTTTCGCATCTCCTAAGTTCCCCGCCCCGCGCAGATTGCGTTCATTCACATCATAAGCAAGCAGCTTATAAACTGTCGCCGCCGCAGGCACGCCCAGCAGCATGCCGGGAATCCCCATGAGTCCGCCGCCCACCGTAACCGCCGCCAGCACCCAGATGCCGGGCAGTCCGATGGAACTTCCAACCACTTTCGGATAGATCAGGTTGCCCTCCACCTGCTGCAGCACCACAATGAAAACGACAAATAAAACCGCCTGGAACGGATCCTGGGTCATAATCATGATTACGCCCACCGCCGCGCCCAGATAAGCGCCCACAATCGGAATCAGCGCGGTCGCGCCGATAAAGGCGCCGATCATCGGCGCATAGGGGAACCCGAAAATCAGCATGCCGATCGTACACAGCGTCCCCAAAATCACCGCTTCCGTCACCTGTCCGATGATAAAGCTGGAAAAAGTCTGATCCGCCGTCATCAAAATCCTTTTGCCGATCCTTCTCCATTCCGGCTTCACATAGGCGCGCACGATGCGCTTTCCCTGATCCGCCAGCTTTTCCTTAGAGCCGAGAATATAAATCGCAAAAATCAGCGCAATGACGAAGTTGACCACACTGCTCACGACGCCAACCACGATGGACACCGTAGAGTTCACCAGGCCTCCCACTCCCGTTTTCAGATAATTCAATATGCTGTCGCCGATATTCTTCCAGTCAATCTGCAGTTCCTGCAGCTTCTCCGCAATGCCCGGAAAGATTTCCGCATTCTCCGACATCCAGTCAACCGCCTGCTCAAACAGCACCGGAATGCCCGCGCCGATGATGGAAATGGCAGAAACCAGTTCCGGAATGACCAGACGGAACACCAGAAAGATCACCGCCGCGATCAATACCAGAGATAAAACGATACAAACCGGTCTTCTGCTTTTACAGACAAATTGATTCTTTGATTTCGGAAAATAAATCCGTTCCAGCATGCGCATGACGATGTTGAGCACATAGGCAATCACGCAGCCCATCGTCAGAGGAGCCGCGATGCTCCACAGATTGCCCGCGCCTCCCAGCAATACGTCAAAATACCGGATTGCAAGAATCAACAGCGCGGCGACCACCAGATATTTCACGATTCGCACATCCATTTTTTTCTTTTCCATCAGTTTCTCCTATTGAACGTCTATCATTTTCCGGATTTCCTCCATCCGGTTATCCACCTGGCCGATCGTATCGGCGCATTTTTTCAGTTCCCGGGCAATCACATCCGCATTTTCAATATCCTGCTTATATTTGAGCTTATGCTCCAGGCTTGCCCAGAAATCCATCGCGATTGTGCGGAACTGTACTTCCGCCCGCATATGCTTTTTCCCATCGGATAAAAAGATCGGAATTCCCAGAATCAGATGAAGGCTTCTGTAGCCGTTGGGCTTTGGTCTGGCAATATAATCTTTGATCTCCACCACCACGATATCATCCTGTCTGGTCAGCATCCCCGCCAGGCTGTAAATGTCCTCCGGGAAAGAACAGATCACGCGCACGCCCGCAACATCCGATAAATTCTTCTCGATATTTTCCACCGATAAATCCCAGCCTTTGCGCTGCATCTTTTCCACAATGCTGTGCGGAGATTTCAGTCTCGTTTTAATATTTTCGATCGGATTCCGGTTATACTGCAGGGAAAATTCCGTGTCCAGCACCCGGAATTTCGTCTCCAGTTCCAGAATTGCGCATTTATACTGCATCATGAGATTCTGGTAACCCGCGTCCTCAAAAAAAATCTCCTCCGGATATTCTGTTTCCTTGATTCCGGCTTCCGTATTTTCTGCCATAGCAGACTCCTTTTGTTCCTGTAATCATGAAGTGCGAAAAACAGACTGTCACACATCTTAGAGTGTAAGCGACAGTCTGTTTTTAGGCAAGGGTTTTCCCTCATATTTTATAAATTGTTCACAGTACCCCTGTCATGGCCGCGCAGCGCCGGACCGTTACCCCCGCACGCAAAAGCCGCTTTCGCGTTTCAGCGTCACTTCCTCTTCTTCCATCGAAGTAATAGAAATCCGCCCTTTCCCGTCGAGCCTGCACAGCAGCAGATCAATCGTCTCCGGCTTTCCCTGCAGTTCCATCTCCACTCTGCCGTCCTCAAGATTGGACACCCAGCCGGACAGTCCCAGTTCCTCCGCCAGATAAAAGGCCGTATAGCGAAGCCCCACTTCCTGCACGCGGCCGGAAAGAAGGTAATGCCTGCGTACATGCCCTTCCTGACAGAGAAGTATCGCTTCCTCTTCCGTCAGTTCCGTCTCCTGCGTCTCCCGAAATGCACTTTTTAAAAGACGTTTCCAGAAACCTGCCGCCATTCAAAATTTCAATCCTTTTAACAGATCGCCCAAAGATGTGCCGATGGATTCTCTGGAACTGTATTCTTCCGCCTGCTTCTCTTCAATTTCATCCGGCTCCTTCGCCTCCGCGGCAGCCTTGATGCTCAGGCTGATTTTGTTATCGTTGGTGTTTAATACCTTCACTTTTACCTGATCGCCCACATTCAAAACTTCCGCAGGCTTCTTGATTCTCTTCTGGCTGATCTGGGAAATATGAACCAGTCCGCTCAGGCCGTCGCCCAGATCCACAAACGCGCCGTAAGGCATCAGGCTTTCCACTCTTCCTTCCAGAATGCTGCCGGGAACGATCATGGAAATTTTATGATTCAGACGCTCCGCCTCTTTTTCCTTCAAAATTTCCTTCGCGGAAAGCACCAGTCTCTTCTTCTCTTTATCCACAGTGATGACATAAACTTCCAGCGTTTTCCCCAAAAAGGTATCCAGATCTTCCACATAGTTTAAGGAAAGCTGGGATGCGGGAATAAATCCGCGGATGCCTTCCACAAAAGCGACGACGCCCTTGTTCACCACTTCGCTGACCTTAACGGAAAGCGCCTTCTTCTCTTCCAGATATTGCTGCAGCCTGTCCCATCCGACCACCTCTGCCGCTTCCACACAGGATAACGCGATATTGCCCGCGCCGTCGTCTTTTTTGACCACAGTCGCCTCGATCACATCTCCCACATGAACGTCCGTCAGGATGGAAAATGCAGGATCACTGCTCATGTCAGCCGCCTTTATCACGCCGGACGCATAATAGCCCAGATCCAGCGTCACTCCTTCTTCATTCACATCAATCACAGAACCGGAAATGATATCGCCCTCATTGACCGTGCGGAAAGACGCTTCCAGTTCACGGCTGTAATCCGCCATCGTTTCCGTTGTGCCGCCCTCCTCCACATCTGCAATTCCTTTTTTGATCTCTTCCATAATAAAATAACCTCCTCTTCGTACGGTCCGCGCAGTGAATACGCAGGTCTGAATGAATAGTTACAGTGTACCACTAATTTTACGGAAAAGCCACAGGTTTTGGTACAGATTTCAGTTTTCATTTTCGGAACGGCAGCGCATCCTTCGCTTCACTCCACATTGGAAATCGTATCCACCACCGACATTTCTTTGATCCGCTTCGCAGGCCCATAAACCGCAGCCGCCGTGGAAATCAGCACCACCGCTGCGATCACTCCCGCATAGGATGCGGGAAAATGCCAGGGATCTCCCCACCGGAACGTCACCATTTTTTCAAACAAAAAACGATGAATCGGCAGTCCGGCGCAATATCCGATTATCATTCCCCCAAGCGCATATGTTCCCGCCTGCGCCGCTACCATTTTTACAAGCTGTCCTCCGCTCATACCGACGGCGCGCATCGCGCCGTACTGCTGAATGCGGGCGGACACGCTCATGGCAATGCTGTTGATGATATTGAACGCGGCAATCAGTATGATGACCGCCAGAAATCCATAGAGAAACACCGCATAGGCATAGTAGGTTCCCCTTGCCTCCTGATTTTTCATGCGCTGATCCGAAAATGTCACGTTTTCTCCGGCAATCCGGCGTATCTGATCCACCTCTGCGTCACTCGTCCCGCCGTTTAACTGTATGTCGATAATCGTATAGCCCTGTTCCCCGGTCAGTTTTTCAAACAATTCTTCCGTACAGATTACCGTCTCCGTTCCTTCCACCTGGCTAAAGGGCGAATAGGAAAGGACCGCCGACACTTTTATCTGTTGTTCTCCTATCGTAATCACGCTGCCCGGCTGTACGGCATTTTCTCCCGCATAAGCGTAAACGATCATGACGCCGCCTCCTGCCTCGGCTTCCTCGACAGATCCTTCCAGCAGCATCTCTTTCGCCCATTCAAACTGGTACTTTTCATAGGATATCAGATTGATCTTTCCTTCATGCCCATCCAGCAACACCGGAACATCATAAGCAAAGCTTCTGCCATATGCGCGTTTCACCGCAGGATTTTCCTCCAATCCGGATATCTGCTCTTTGGAAATGGAACAGGTATTGTCCGGACTCACGACAGACAGATCCGGCGTGTAAGGCTTCAGCGGCGTGATCGCATGATTCATGAAATCAATCGTCGCGGAAAAAGCGAGGAACAAAATAATCGTGAAGGCAAAGGAACCCGTCATCAGCAGAAAGTTCCTTTTGCTCCCCGCAGCGTGATGAACGCCCATCGCAACGTCCACCGGGAACAGTTTTGTATTCGCCGCTCTTTTGGCCGCAGGTACGGTCTGTGCATTGCCGGATACTGCGGTCAGCGGAGATACTTTCGCGGCCTTTTGGGCAGGCGACTGTGCGGCCAGCCAAACCGTCGCAATTCCCAGCAGCGCGCCCGCCAAAATGCCCGGAAGGCTGATCCCCCAAACCGGCATGTCGCCAAAATAAGCAGGCGCCAGACGGCGCAGTAGCGCGCACAAAATCCATATCACCAGCATTCCGGCAAAAAGTCCTTCCGGAACCGCCGTTTTACACCAGTTTAACGCTTCCAGGCGCACAAAGCGGATAATCTGCCGGGGCGTCGCTCCCAGACAGCGCAGCATCCCGAAAAAACCCGTCCGCCGGGCAATATCGCTGTTTAAGCTTCCGGCGATCATCAAAATGCCCGCCGCCATCACCAGGACCGCCAAAGCTGCAGCCGCCGTATAAAGCGTCCTGATATAAGGATCCCTGCTTTGCCCCATCACCCCTAAAAGAATCGCATTCTGCGCGATCCGGTCCTGCGCAAGGTCCAACTGCTGCCGGATATCCGCCAGCGTTTTTTGAATGCTGCAGCGGGGGACAAACTGTGTATAAATCACGCCGTCCTCATTCTTTTGTATCTCTCCGGGGGCAATCCGGGCAAACCCATCCCTGTTCATAAATACGCCGAAGGCTCCCCCGGCCAGAAGAGAAGAGACATCCTCTGTAAAGCCGCTGACCGTCAGTTTAGTCCTGCTTCCGTCGGGCAGCGTGAGCGTCAGGGTATCTCCCACCGCCGCTCCCGTGCGCGCTTTCACGCTCTCCGTAAAAAGAGCGCTGTTTTCATCCGCCGGAAAATCGCCCTCTTCCACCGTAATGGAAGGAAACATCGACAAAAAAGCTTCCTCCATGCCGCAGATGGCCGCCGGTTCATCTTCCAGAAAATACCCCTGATCCAGCCGATAGTTTACCACATCATACCAGGCCGCGGTTTCCACCTCCGGTCTGGCCTTGAGCATAGCCTCCTGTTCCCTGGTCAGACATTTAAAGGCGGCATGCCAGCTTCCGTTTTCGGAAATCGTCTGTATTTTCTGACACCGGATTTCCATATCCGCCATGCCGAATATGACCGATACCAGCGCCACGGCAAGCATAATGCAGATGCGCGTCATCCGGCTCTGGCGGCGATGCACCTTCCCGGAAACCGGGATCAGGTCCAGATAATTTTTCATGCCGCCAAAGCTGTCCGGAGCATTACAGGTCTTCCTTCGTCCTCTTTTCATCTGCGCTCACCTCCCAGTTCCTTTAAAACGCCGTCGGTAACGCGAAACACTCGGTCCGCCGATGTGGTCAGATTCATGTTATGGGTAATCATCAAAACCGTCTGCTGATAGCGGCGGGAAGCCTGAAAAAGCAAATCCATCACATCCCTGCTGTTTTGCGAATCCAGATTTCCCGTAGGTTCATCCGCCAAAATCAGCGCAGGCCTCGTAATCAGCGCCCGTCCGATCGCCACGCGCTGCTGTTGTCCGCCGGAAAGCTGCCCCGGCAGATGGCTGCGGCGATCCGTCAGGCCCAGCACCTTCAGAATTTCCTCCACCTGATCCCGGTCCGGTTTTTTATGATCCAGCAGCAACGGAAAAATAATGTTCTGCTCCACATTCAATTCCGAAATGAGATGAAACGACTGAAAGATAAAGCCGATATTTCTGCGCCTGAAAATTGTCCGCTTGTTTTCTCCCATGGAAAACAGCGCTTCCCCGTCCAGATAAACGCTGCCGGCCGTCGGCACATCCAGCCCGCCGATGCAGTTCAATAACGTGCTTTTGCCGGAACCGGACTCTCCGACCACCGCCGCGAATTCCCCCTTTTCCATGGAAAAAGACGCGTTTTTTAACGCCTCTACTTTTGTCTCGCCCTGCCCATAGGTTTTGCTCAGATTTTGCACCCGTAAAATTTCCATCTTGCCATCCTTCCGCGCGCTGCGCTGCGCGCCAAAAAATTTTTCCAACCGCTGAATGCGCTTTTTATTCAACTGCCATAAGCATAGCGGCTTTCCGTTACATTCCGGTGAATCTGAGCTTACGGTTCTGTAAGAAACGCCATGGTAAAAACGGTTTCCTTTCCCAATTCGCTCGCCGCGGTCAGTGTGCCGCCCTGCCCCTCCACGATGGATTTGGCCAGCGCCAGTCCCAGACCGCATCCCTGTAGATCGGCCGAATTGCGGCTTTGGTAAAACCGTTTGAAAATATGGGGCATATCCTCCGGAGAAATGCCGCATCCGTCGTCCCGGACCCAAATGCGCAGCATAGCGTGGGAGCGCTGCCAGCCGATCCGCACCGTCCCGCCCTCCTCCGTGTGATCCAGCGCATTTTTCACCAGATTGGACAGCGCCTCTGCCGTCCACGTCAGATCGCAGTTTAACAGTTCTTCTTCGTCTCCCTCCCATATAAGACGCTTTTTCTCCCGCTCCGCCCTGACGCGCAATTCCTGCGTGGCGGCAAGGACGAGTTCGGACACCCTGCAGGAACGCTTTTCAAAAATCACGCTTCCCGCATCCAGGCGCATAACCTTCAAAAGCGACCGGATCAAAAGTTCCATCCTGGAGATGGCCTGCTCGGATTTTTGGGAAAATTCCCGCACAATTTGGGGATTCTCCGGTTCCTCCTGCATGATTTGAGCGTACATGGAAAGCGCCGCCAGCGGCGTTTTGAGCTGATGGGAAATATCAGAGACCGCGTTCTCCAATGCGGCTTTTGCTTTCTGCGCGGCTTCCCCTTCCGCCTTAAGCGCCCTGGAAAGCTGTTCCGCCGCTCCAAACATCTGATAGAGCGCGCCCTCTCTGTCTCGGCACAAATGATGCGTAAAATTTCCGGCCGCAAACTCGGCGATGATCGTTTCCGCTTCCCGATACTTATCTTCCCGCCGCCTTAAAAAACAAACCGCCCTGAAGACCAGCAAAATGCTCATTCCCAGAGCCGCGCTCCCTGCAAAAAGCAAAAAAGCCGCCGACCGCTCCCTGACGGCTGGTAAAAGCCAGGGATCGGTTTTTGGCGACCATCCGATTTTGGCCAGAAAATCAACGCCTTCTGCGGTAATCTTCTCATTTTTATACGCTGACGCAATCACATCTGCGGGAACTTCTTGTAAAAGCAACGAAGACACGACGGCCTGTTCCTGTTCCAGAAGCATGCCCCTGGCCGCCTGCGCCTGTAACCGCCCCGCCAGCGCCGCGCTCCCCCATAACAGGACGCAAAAACACAGCAGAAACATAAAATAACGGCGGTTTTCCTGTTCATTTAAAAAATTCATTTTTTTCATTCCTTCCACTGATATCCGAGCCCCCGCACTGTCAAAAGGCGTTTCGGATTTGACGGTTCCTCTTCAATCTTTTCCCTCAGCCGCCGGATATAGACAGACAGCGTATTGTCATCCACAAAATTTCCGTTTCCGTCCCACAAAATATCCAGAATCATGCTGCGCGTCAGGACCTTGTCCGCATTTCTAAGAAACAGGCACAACAACCGGTACTCTGAACCGGTCAACTCCAATGGACGTCCTTCCAGATAAGCCCTGTGGCCGATCAGATCGATCCGCAAAGATCCCGAACAAAGCTGTTCTTCCGTTTCTTTTTTCGCCATCCCGCTGCGGCGCAGTAAAGCCCGGATACGGGAGCATAACTCGCTTAACCGGAAAGGCTTTGTGATATAGTCGTCCCCGCCGCAATCCAGCCCCCGTATAATACTGGTTTCCTCGTCAGCCGCCGTCAGAAAAATGATGGGAACCATGTTTCCCTTTTTCCGTACCCACTCGCAGACTTCAAAACCGCTCCCGTCCGGCAGCGTCACATCCAGCAGAAGCAGATCATAAGCGTCCTGCTCTGTCAGGGCCGCTTTCGCTTCCTTCACCGTGCGCACCGCTTTTACCGAAAATCCGCTTTTTCCCAGAGAATAGCACAATCCGTCGATCAGACTCCGATCGTCTTCCAAAAGCAATAACTTGTTCAAATGAAATCCTCCGTTTCCTGCACTGCAGTCTTTCTCAAAGTATAACACAAGTCATTCTTTTTCCGGGAAAGCTTACAAAAATGTAAGAAAAATGTTGCGATGCGTTTCTGACACGGAAAACCCGCGCAAGCTGGGCATTTTGGCTCTACGCCTTATACACCCGAATCTTTGACTATGTATTGCTTTTCCCGATAAAAGGTTATTTCCTGAATCATTATAAACATCATTCTATCAACCAATTTTCTATTCGGCATATACTTCCAAAAATGATGTGATTTTCCCATGTGTGTATTCGCCCTCAATCAAACCAAACTCCGGGTCATAATATTTACCATCATAAAGCAATGTCCAATGGGTATATCCCGCATCTGTATGGACTGTCAAAATCGAATACTTGTAGGGAACTGGATTCTTCTTTGAAATACGCTTGTTCTTTTCTGCGTGCCGAATACCATAAAAGTCAAGTATCCCTATCAGTTGACCGATACTTGTGGCACCGTCTGTTTTCATGTCTATGATAACTTCATCGACACTTTTTCCTGCAATCATAGCAATACAAGCCTGTCCACATGTAAAACAATCAGGCTGCATAATCAATTCCATATATCGTACCTCCATCATCGATTTTAACCCAAAGAATTTGCGGGGTTAGTTGTCACAGACATTTTATCTCTAACAGTTTCTTAATATCTTCATAATGTTCCTGGCAGATAACCCGATAATGTATCCAACCACCATCACCGCAAGGATACTTATTATCAATGTATTCTTGCGTATACTTTTTCAGTTCCCCATAAATCGTTTCATATTGCACATCTGTTAATCTCACCATAACTGTAAATGCACCATTTTCAGCAAAGATATTACACATAAGCTTTTTCTTTTTATAATGTCCTATCCCCCAACCATATTTATTTCCATAGGGAAAAACAACTTTTTTCTCTGTATTAAAGGTAGATACTAACCATTCATTAAGTAAAGAAAATCTTTCTGAATTTTCACCACAAAATTTTGTCATTTCTTCTATGCTGGGTGTTTCATGTTTATTAAGCATTCTTTCGTACATAAATACCTCCACGAATTTAGAAATTTATGCTTGCTATAATAACTTTAATCTTTGGTCAATAAATAATCATTCATTTTAGCAACTGCTAAAATGCAGATAATAAAGATTATAATATAAACAAATGTGGTCAGTATATTCGTACCAAAGGCAACCATAATTAAAACCACAGGCATCCATAAACAAATGGAGTATATCGCACCAAATCTAAATGGCGACGAACTATTTCTCGTATTAAATTCTGTGTACCGATATATTATAGGAAGCAATGCACCCGTAATAATCAAGCAACTATAAAAAGAAACTGTAAAGGACACTATCTTGCTATTTGATACTTCCATCGCATTAAAGATATATAACGGAGAATACAAAAAACCAAACAGTTGCTCAAATGCAAAAACTAAAACAGGGAATATAATTGCACTCAACACACTTGTTTTCATCAAATTAGTTTTTATACATTTTTCCGTTTTATAATATGGAAAATTCTTGTATAAAAAGCCTAACAAAACTCCGTCGATTATGTATGACAATGTATCACAAGCAATTAACGGCAAGCTAAACGCGGCTTCTGCAATAGGACCATCGGCTCCAATCAGACCTAATACTTGCGGCATATAATCAGAACACCATATTGTCAGTATAAAGACAAAAGCTCTTGTTTTTTGGGATTTGATAGGAAGTTTTTGCCCCATAAGAACATAAGCGGTTGCGTACAAAACTTTCATCATTAACCCGATTATGCAAATTTTGAATAAAAAAGCAAATTCTGGCGGAGCGGAGTCTTGTAAAATATAAATGCTGTTCAAAATCTGTAGTGGTGTTGATAGAATAGCTGAAATAATAGCAAAAGCTACAGCTTTTGCAAAATTCTTAACGTTCATAAATCTGTCCCTTCGTATTAAACAGTTATTGAGTTTTAATTTATGCTTTAAGTTTCTACAGTCCCCGAAAAACGCCGATTTGTCGCTGAGTAAATCAGCAACCCCAGAACTGATAGAAATGCCAATATAAA
>JAUNGC010000051.1 GCA_030524745.1 Eubacteriales bacterium
GGCAGTCATTGAAGCCGTACTCTTCGAGCTGTTCGGTAACTTCCATTTCAACCAGTTCAAGCAGTTCTTCGTCGTCAACCATATCGCACTTGTTCAGGAATACAACGATGTAAGGAACGCCTACCTGACGGGACAGAAGGATGTGCTCTTTTGTCTGAGCCATAACGCCATCCGTTGCAGCAACAACCAGAATAGCGCCGTCCATCTGTGCAGCACCTGTGATCATGTTCTTAACGTAGTCAGCGTGTCCAGGGCAGTCAACGTGTGCATAGTGTCTCTTCTCAGTCTCATACTCAACGTGTGCGGTGGAGATTGTGATACCACGTTCTCTTTCTTCGGGAGCCTTATCGATCATATCGAAAGCTACCGCTTCACCAGTACCAAGTCTTGCATTCAGAGTCTTGGTAATAGCTGCTGTCAGAGTTGTTTTACCATGGTCAACGTGGCCAATGGTACCAATGTTACAATGCGGCTTTGTTCTTTCAAATTTAGCTTTAGCCATTGTTAGTAATCCTCCTTAAATCAGTGATTAGATTATTATTTGTTAAATCAGCTATCTATGATTATATTCGATAATAGCTGTATTTTCAAGTGTTATTTTGCTTTTGCAGCAAGCACTTTCTCCTGAACGTTCTTCGGTACCTGCTCGTATTTCTCAAAGAACATGGAGTAGTTACCACGGCCCTGTGTTCTGGAACGCAGATCTGTGGAATAACCGAACATTTCAGCAAGCGGTACATATGCTTTTACCATCTTGCCGCCGCCGATATCTTCCATTCCTTCGATACGTCCGCGACGGGAGTTGATATCGCCGATTACATCGCCCATATATTCTTCCGGCATCGTTACTTCCACCTTCATGATAGGCTCAAGCAGCACTGCGCCGGCCTTGTGCATTGCATCCTTAAATGCCAGGGAACCTGCAATGTGGAACGCCATTTCGGAAGAGTCGACTTCATGGTAAGAACCATCGTATACGTTCGCATGAACGCCCAGTACAGGGAATCCGCCCAGGATACCTGCCTTGGTAGCTTCTTCGATACCTTCGCCGACAGCAGGGATATATTCCTTCGGAATCGCACCGCCGACAACAGTGGATTCGAATTTGAAAGTTTCCTCACCGTTAGGATCCATAGGCTCGAACTTAACTTTACAGTGACCATACTGACCACGGCCGCCGGACTGCTTCGCATATTTGCTGTCAACATCAACTGCCTTGGTGAAGGTTTCTTTGTAAGCAACCTGAGGAGCGCCAACGTTAGCTTCCACTTTGAATTCACGAAGCAGACGGTCAACGATGATCTCCAGATGCAGTTCACCCATGCCGGCAATGATGGTCTGACCCGTTTCCTGATCGGTATGCGCACGGAAGGTCGGATCTTCTTCCGCCAGTTTTGCAAGCGCAACGCCCATCTTATCCTGGCCCGCTTTTGTCTTGGGCTCAATCGCCAACTCAATAACGGGTTCCGGGAATTCCATGGACTCCAGGATTACCGGATGCTGCTCGTCGCAGATCGTATCGCCTGTCGTCGTAAATTTAAAGCCAACCGCTGCTGCGATATCGCCGGAATAAACCTTATCCAGTTCCATTCTCTTGTTCGCATGCATCTGCAGGATACGTCCTACGCGTTCTTTCTTATCCTTGGTCGCATTCAGCACGTAAGAACCGGAATTTAAGGTACCGGAATATACGCGGAAATATGCCAGTTTACCAACAAAGGGATCTGCCATAATTTTGAATGCCAGTGCGGAGAAAGGCTCTTCATCAGAAGAATGTCTCTCCACTTCGTTGCCCTCCAGATCAACGCCCTTGATTGCGGGGATGTCTGTGGGAGCGGGCATATAATCAAGGATCGCATCCAGAAGCTTCTGAACGCCTTTATTTCTGTAAGCGGAACCGCAGCATACTGGAATCGCCGTACATTCGCATGTGGCTTTTCTCAAAACTGCCTTCATTTCCTCTACAGAAGGCTCTTCCCCTTCCAGATACATCATCATTAAATCATCGTCCAGTTCGCAGATCTTCTCGACTAACTCTGTACGATACAGTTCCGCATCGTCCTGCATATCTTCGGGAACATTGCAAACGGTGATGTCATCGCCCTTATCATCGTTATAGATATAGGCTTTCATTTCAAACAGGTCAATAATGCCCTTAAAGCTGTCTTCTTTGCCGATCGGCAACTGAAGAACGATAGCATTCTTGCCCAGTCTTGTTCTGATCTGATCTACTGCACCATAGAAGTTAGCGCCGAGGATATCCATCTTGTTGATGAATGCCATACGGGGTACATTGTAGGTATCAGCCTGACGCCATACGTTTTCAGACTGAGGCTCTACGCCGCCCTTCGCACAGAAAACGCCTACCGCACCATCCAGTACACGCAGGGAACGTTCTACTTCAACCGTGAAGTCAACGTGTCCAGGTGTATCGATGATGTTGATACGATGTTCCAATGCGCCCGGCTGCTTCTTGGTAAATTCTTCATGAGTCCAGTGACATGTGGTAGCTGCGGATGTGATGGTAATACCTCTTTCCTGTTCCTGCTCCATCCAGTCCATGGTAGCAGTACCTTCGTGCGTATCACCTATCTTATAGTTAACACCGGTGTAGTAAAGAATACGCTCTGTCAGAGTGGTCTTACCGGCGTCAATATGAGCCATAATACCAATGTTTCTGGTTCTCTCTAAGGGATATTCTCTTCCAGCCAAAGGTTTTTCCTCCTTGTTTTAATCAGCTGAAAACAGGATCTTTGCCATCACAGTCTGACAGGCGCAACCCTTAGCGGGTCGCACCAGGTCATTAGAATCTGTAATGAGAGAATGCCTTGTTTGCTTCAGCCATCTTATGAACGTCTTCTTTTCTCTTCACGGATGCGCCGGTATTGTTCGCTGCATCCATAATTTCGTTCGCCAGTCTTTCTTCCATGGTCTTCTCGCCTCTTTTACGAGAGAACATGGTCAGCCAGCGAAGGCCCAAAGCCTGACGTCTGTCTGCTCTTACTTCGATCGGTACCTGGTAGGTTGCGCCGCCGATACGTCTCGCCTTTACTTCCAGAACAGGCATGATATTGTTCATTGCTTCTTCAAATACTTCGAGTGCCGGCTTGCCGGTCTTTTCCTCTACTCTTGCAAATGCACCGTATACAATCTTCTGTGCTACGCCCTTCTTACCATCTAACATGATGTTATTGATAAGCTTGGTTACCACTTTATCATTGTATAAAGGATCTGCCAATACATCTCTTTTCTGAATATGTCCTTTACGTGGCACGGTTCTTCCCTCCTTAATCATATTTGCTTCCGGACTCGTCTCCGGAGCCGAACTTCGCAGATTTCTTTTTTTAAGCGATCTGCTTTCGTTCAATTAATTCAACGGTACTCACATGTGTCCTCTAATGTGTTCGTGCGGTCTGTCCGTTCGCTGCCATAATCCCGAAAGATCATGCAGCGCCGCATCTATATGGAGTATCTCTCCAAAGCAGAGCGGCCATGTCTCTGACATGGTACCTGCAGGAAAAACCTGCAGTAGAATCCCAACACTTAATAATTAGTTCTGTTTGTGGTACTTCCTGATGACCGCAGCTTATTTCTTTCCTGCTTTGGGTCTCTTAGCGCCATATTTGGATCTTGCCTGACGTCTGTTTGCAACGCCTGCGGTATCAAGCGTACCTCTGATGATGTGGTATCTTGTACCAGGTAAGTCCTTAACACGGCCGCCTCTGATCAGAACAACGGAGTGCTCCTGCAGATTGTGTCCTTCACCGGGAATGTAGCTTGTCACTTCGATTCCGTTGGAAAGACGTACTCTGGCGATCTTTCTGAGAGCGGAGTTAGGCTTTTTAGGGGTAGCTGTTTTAACAGCCGTGCACACGCCTCTCTTCTGGGGAGAAGAGATATCGGTAGACTTCTTGTGAAGAGAATTGTAACCCTTCTGAAGAGCCGGTGCTGTAGACTTCTTTACAGATGTCTGACGTCCCTTTCTTACTAACTGATTAAATGTCGGCATTCTTTTTCACCTCCTGCGAATTTTGCCTCTGGTTTCTATTTTGGACTGATTTTCCAGCCCTATACATTCAAATACTTTTCCAAACGAAAAAAGCATCCGAATGCACGCTATAATAGTATACGTGCTTCCGGATGCCTTGTCAACATTTTTTAAGAAATTTATTTCCCAAAATATCACGGGAAACCGCACAATTCCGAGGCCGGACCGTCATTCTTCCTCTTCGCTGTCATCCGCTTCCTCGAATATTTCATCGTCCGGTATCTCATCAACCAGTTCCTCTGATTCATTGAAGATATCTTCATCGGATTCTTCCAGCAGTTCATCTTCCAGAAGATCCTGTCCGGGCAGTCTCACCGCTCTTTCCGCTTCCATCGCAGCCCTTGCTTCTTCTTCCGCGCGCGCCGCTCTTTCCGCTTCTTCCGCTGCAATAATCGCATCTGTATTGAGTCTGACGTCGCGGTAACGCTTCATGCCGGTTCCGGCCGGAATCAGTTTACCGATGATGACGTTTTCTTTCAGACCGATCAGCGGATCAACCTTGCCCTTAATCGCCGCTTCCGTCAGAACCTTTGTGGTTTCCTGGAAAGATGCGGCAGACAGGAAGGAGTTGGTGGCAAGAGCCGCTTTGGTAATACCAAGCATTACCTGCTTTCCTTCTGCGGGCTGTTTTCCCTGCGCGATCAGTTCTTCATTGAGGTCTTCGTAGTCCAGTACGTCCACCATGGTGCCGGGCAGGTACTCCGTATCTCCGCTGTTCTCGATGCGGACCTTCTTCAGCATCTGACGAACGATCACTTCAATATGTTTATCGGAAATATCAACGCCCTGCAGGCGGTACACGCGCTGTACTTCACGCAGCATGTAATCCTGTACGGAACGGATTCCCTTGATCTTTAACAGGTCATGAGGATTTACGGAACCTTCTGTCAGTTCGTCGCCGGCTTCCAGTTCCTGACCGTCCACAACCTTGATTCTGGAACCGTAAGGGATCAGATAGTTCTTGCTCTCTCCGGTTTCCCCGTTGGTCACGACAATTTCACGCTTCTTCTTGGTGTCCTTAATCACGGCTGTGCCGCCGAACTCCGCGATAATGGCAAGGCCCTTCGGCTTTCTCGCCTCAAAAAGTTCTTCGACACGGGGAAGACCCTGTGTGATGTCGTCGCCGGCAACGCCGCCGGAGTGGAAGGTACGCATCGTTAACTGTGTACCGGGTTCACCGATGGACTGCGCCGCGATAATACCTACCGCTTCACCAACCTGCACCGCTTCGCCGGTCGCCATGTTTGCGCCGTAACACTTCGCGCAGATACCGATCTTGGAACGGCAGGTCAGAATGGTACGGATTTTCACCTCTTCTATCGGCTCGCCCTTCTTATCTACGCCGGTATCCAGAAGGCGTTTTGCACGGCTGGGCGTGATCATATGGTTCTTGCCGACAATCAGCTTACCGTCTTTATCGTAAATATCCTCGCAGGAATATCTTCCTGTGATTCTGTCCTTCAGGCCTTCTATCGTTTCCTTGCCGTCCATGAAAGCTTTCACGGTCATGCCCGGAATCGTATCTTTCCCTTCCGCGCAGTCCACTTCGCGGATGATCAGATCCTGAGAAACGTCCACCATTCGACGGGTCAGATAACCGGAGTCTGCGGTACGCAGCGCGGTATCGGACATACCCTTCCGGGCGCCGTGCGCGGACATGAAATACTCCAGTACGTCCAGACCTTCACGGAAATTGGACTTAATGGGCAATTCGATCGTACGGCCTGTCGTATCAGCCATCAGGCCGCGCATGCCGGCCAACTGCTTGATCTGCTGGTTGGAACCGCGGGCGCCGGAGTCCGCCATCATGAAGATGTTGTTATACTTATCCAGGCCCTTGAGCAGAACGTCCGTCAGATCCTTATCCGTTTCCTGCCAGGTCTCTACAACCGCACGGTAACGTTCTTCCTCCGTGATCAGACCGCGGCGGAAGTTTCTGCCGATCTTATCAACGGTCTTCTGCGCCTCTGCCAGCATTTCAGCCTTCTGCGCAGGCACTGTCATGTCAGAAATGGAAACCGTCATGGCCGCTCTGGTAGAATATTTGTATCCGATCGCCTTGACGTCGTCCAGCACTTCTGCAGTTCTGGATGCGCCATGCGTATTAATAACCTTTTCCAGAATCTGTTTTAACTGCTTTTTGCCCACATGGAAATCCACTTCCGGTTTCAGGAAATCTTCCGGATTGCTTCTGTCCACATATCCCAGATCCTGCGGCAGGATTTCATTGAAGATAAAGCGGCCCAGCGTGGATTCCACAACGCCGGTCACTTCTTCTTCGTCCGGCGTGGTCTTTGTCACTCTCACTTTGATGCGCGAATGCAGGGTGCAGGCTTTATTTTCATAAGCAAGAATCGCTTCGTTTACGCTCTTGAAAGCTTTCCCTTCGCCCAGCGCGCCGGGTCTTTCCTGGGTCAGATAGTAAATACCCAGTACCATATCCTGGGAAGGCACCGCCACCGGTCCGCCGTCGGAAGGCTTTAACAGGTTGTTCGGAGAAAGCAGCATGAAGCGGCATTCCGCCTGCGCTTCCTGAGAAAGCGGAAGATGCACGGCCATCTGGTCGCCGTCGAAGTCGGCGTTGAACGCCGTACATACGAGGGGATGCAGTTTGATCGCCTTACCTTCTACAAGAATGGGTTCAAAAGCCTGAATGCCCAGTCTGTGCAGAGTAGGAGCGCGGTTTAACATAACCGGATGTTCCTTGATGACATCTTCCAGAACGTCCCATACCTGCGTATCCAGTCTTTCCACCAGCTTCTTCGCATTCTTGATGTTCTGGGATACGCCTCTGGAAACCAGTTCCTTCATCACAAAAGGCTTGAACAGTTCGATCGCCATTTCTTTGGGCAGACCGCACTGGTAAATTTTCAGTTCGGGGCCGACAACGATAACGGAACGGCCGGAATAGTCAACACGCTTGCCCAGCAGGTTCTGGCGGAATCGGCCGGACTTACCTTTGAGCATGTCGGAAAGAGATTTCAGCGCGCGGTTGCCGGGTCCTGTGACCGGACGGCCTCTTCTGCCGTTATCGATCAGAGCGTCCACCGCTTCCTGCAGCATTCTCTTCTCATTGCGGACAATGATATCCGGAGCGCCCAGTTCCAGCAGTCTCTTCAGACGGTTATTGCGGTTGATAATTCTTCTGTACAGATCGTTTAAATCAGACGTTGCAAAACGTCCGCCGTCCAACTGTACCATCGGACGCAGATCGGGCGGAATGACCGGGATTGCGTCCATAATCATCCATTCCGGTCTGTTCCCGGACTCACGGAAGGCTTCCACCACTTCCAGACGCTTGATAATTCTCGCCCGCTTCTGTCCGTTGGCGTCTTCCAGTTCGCTCTTCAATTCAGCGGCTTCTGTTTCCAGATCGATGGCGCACAGCAATTCTTTGATCGCCTCTGCGCCCATTCCCACGCGGAAACGGTTTCCCCAGGTTTCCCTGGCATCCTGATATTCCTTCTCGGACAGCACCTGCTTATATTCCAGATTGCTGTCTCCTTTATCCAGAACGATATAAGAAGCGAAGTAGAGCACCTTCTCCAGCACTCTGGGGGACAGGTCCAGAATCAGACCCATCCGGCTGGGAATTCCCTTAAAATACCAGATATGAGAAACCGGCGCCGCCAGTTCAATATGCCCCATGCGTTCGCGGCGAACGCTGGCTTTGGTAACTTCAACGCCGCAGCGGTCGCAGACCACGCCCTTATAGCGGATCTTTTTATACTTACCGCAGTGACATTCCCAGTCTTTGCTGGGACCGAAAATTCTCTCGCAGAACAGGCCGTCGCGTTCCGGCTTTAAAGTCCTGTAATTGATCGTTTCAGGCTTTAAAACTTCGCCTCTGGACCATTCGCGGATTTTTTCCGGTGATGCCAGTCCGATCTTGATGGCATCAAACGTCATCGGCTGGTAAACTTCATTTTTTGTTTCAGACATTTTGGCACTCCTTTACAAATAATCGCTTACTCTTCGTCAAAAGACTCTACAAAGCTCTCATCTTCCAGATCCGCGTCCTCGTCAAAATCCTCTTCATCCTCAGATGCGACAAGTTCTTCACTTTCAGCGTCAAACTCCTGTTTCTGGTATCCCATTCTGCCGAGTTTTTCTTCTTCGCCGTAATTGTAGCCTTTGGAATCGCCTTCTATTTCATAACGGTAATCCGTATCACCATAATCAACGGTTTCCATGATTTCAACTTCGGTGTTGTCATCACGCAGCACTCTCACATCCAGCCCCAGAGACTGCAGTTCCTTCAAAAGAACCTTGAAGGATTCCGGAATGCCGGGTTCAGGAATGTTATCGCCCTTGATGATCGCCTCGTACGTTTTCACGCGGCCAACCACGTCGTCGGACTTCACCGTCAGGATTTCCTGCAGCGTATAGGATGCGCCGTAAGCTTCCAGCGCCCAAACTTCCATTTCACCGAAACGCTGGCCGCCGAACTGCGCTTTACCGCCCAGAGGCTGCTGTGTTACCAGAGAGTAAGGGCCGGTGGAACGCGCATGAATCTTATCGTCTACCAGATGGTGCAGTTTCAGATAGTGCATGTGGCCGATCGTAACCGGGCTGTCAAAATATTCTCCGGTACGCCCGTCGCGCAGTCTGACCTTACCGTCTCTGGAGATCGGCACGCCCTTCCACACTTCTCTGTGCGCTCTGTTCTCATAGAGATACTCCATCACTTCAGGAAGCAGTTCTTCTTCATGTTTTTCCTTGAATTCGTCCCACTCAAGGTTTACATAATCATTTGCCAATTCCAGGGTGTCCTGAATATCTTTTTCATTCGCACCGTTAAAAATCGGAGTTGCGACATTGAAGCCGAGCGCCTTTGCCGCCAGGGAGAGATGGATCTCCAATACCTGTCCGATGTTCATACGGGAAGGCACGCCCAGAGGATTCAGCACGATATCCAGCGGACGTCCGTTGGGCAGATAAGGCATATCTTCCACCGGAAGCACGCGGGAAACAACACCCTTGTTACCGTGACGGCCTGCCATCTTATCGCCGACGGAAATCTTTCTCTTCTGCGCGATGTAAATGCGGACCGCTTCGTTCACGCCGGGAGACAGTTCGTCGCCGTTTTCCCTCGTGAACACCTTTGCATCCACCACAATACCATATTCGCCATGAGGAACCTTCAGGGAAGTATCGCGCACTTCACGCGCCTTCTCACCGAAAATCGCGCGCAGCAAACGTTCTTCCGCAGTCAGTTCCGTCTCGCCCTTAGGCGTTACCTTGCCGACCAGAATATCGCCGGCGCGGACTTCTGCACCGACACGGATGATCCCTCTGTCGTCCAGATCCTTCAGCGCTTCGTCGCCGACGCCGGGAACGTCTCTTGTGATCTCTTCGGGTCCCAGCTTGGTATCACGGGCTTCCGCCTCATATTCTTCAATATGAACGGATGTGTAAACATCGTCCATAACCAGTCTTTCACTTAACAGTACCGCATCCTCGTAGTTGTAACCTTCCCAGGTCATGAATCCGATCAGCGGATTCTTGCCCAGAGCCAGTTCGCCTTCCGATGTGGAAGGTCCGTCCGCAATCACCTGTCCCGCATGCACGCGGTTGCCCTTGAATACGATAGGCCTCTGATTATAGCAGTTGGACTGATTGCTTCTGGAGAACTTGGTCAGATGATACTCCACCTTCTCTCCGTCGTCACAGGTCATGCGGATTTCCCTGGAGGAAACGTAATCGATGACGCCGGCTTTCTTTGCCACGACGCAGACGCCGGAGTCAACCGCAGCCTTCACTTCCATACCGGTACCAACGGCAGGCGCTTCGGTCGTCAAAAGCGGCACCGCCTGACGCTGCATGTTAGAACCCATCAGCGCGCGGTTCGCGTCATCGTTCTGTAAAAACGGAATCAGCGCTGTCGCAACGGAGAACACCATCTGCGGGGATACGTCCATGTAATCGAACATCGCCTTGGGATATTCGGAAGTCTCCTCTCTGAAACGACCGGACACGCTGGGCTTCACAAAATAGCCGTTCTCGTCCAGTTCCTCGTTCGCCTGCGCCACATGATAGTTTTCCTCTTCGTCCGCCGTCATGTACACAACTTCGTTGGTAACGCGCGGATTTGCAGGATCCGTTTTATCAATTTTACGGTACGGCGCTTCAATAAAGCCGTATTCGTTGATCTTTGCATAACTTGCCAGTGAGTTGATCAGACCGATGTTCGGACCTTCCGGCGTCTCAATAGGGCACATTCTTCCATAGTGGGAATAATGTACGTCACGAACCTCAAATCCGGCGCGGTCACGGGACAGACCGCCGGGACCCAGCGCGGAAAGACGTCTCTTATGAGTCAACTCACCCAGCGGATTGTTCTGATCCATGAACTGGGACAACTGGGAAGAACCGAAAAATTCTTTCACCGCCGCCTGCACCGGTTTAATATTGATCAGCACCTGGGGAGAAATTTCTTCCGCGTCATGGGTGGTCATTCTTTCACGGACCACTCTTTCCAGTCTGGAAAGGCCGATGCGGTACTGGTTCTGCAACAGTTCGCCCACCGCTCTGATACGGCGATTGCCCAGATGGTCGATATCGTCGTCATTGCCGATGCCGTATTCCAGATGAATGTTATAGTTAATGGAAGCGATAATATCTTCCTTTGTAATGTGCTTGGGAATCAACTCATGCACGTTCTTTTTAATCGCTTCCGCCAGTTCTTCCGGATCAGAAGCGTACTGCTCCAGAATCTGCGCCAGAACAGGGTAATAAACAAGTTCGGTAATACCCAGTTCTTTCGCATCGCAGTCCACATAATGGGTCAGATCAACCATCATGCTGGAAAGAACCTTTACTTTCTTTTCTTCCGTCTGAATATACACATAGGGGACCGCACAGTTCTGAATCTCGTCAGCCAGTTCCGGCGTCACCTTTGTTCCTGCCGCCGCCAGAACTTCTCCTGTGGTAACGTCCACCACGTCTTCAGCCAGCACCTGGCCTCTGATTCTGTTGCGGAGCATCAGTTTTTTGTTGAATTTATATCTGCCGACTTTCGCCAAATCATATCTTCTGGGGTCAAAGAACATCGCATTGATGAGGCTCTCCGCGCTCTCAACGCTCAAAGGTTCACCGGGACGGATCTTTTTGTATAACTCTAACAGACCCTCCTGATAGTTCTCAGCAGTGTCCTTTGTAAAGCTGGCTTCAATTTTGGGTTCGTCGCCAAACAGTTCTCTGATTTCATCATTCGTGCCTACGCCAAGCGCGCGCAAAAGAACGGTAATCGGCACTTTTCTCGTGCGGTCCACGCGTACGTAAAAGACATCGTTGGAATCCGTCTCATATTCCAGCCATGCGCCGCGGTTGGGGATCACGGTACAGGAATACAGTCTCTTACCGATTTTATCATGACCGATTCCAAAGTAAATGCCAGGAGAACGCACCAACTGGCTGACGATAACACGTTCAGCGCCATTGATAACGAAAGTACCCGTTTCCGTCATTAACGGTAAATCGCCCATAAAGATCTCATGTTCACTGATCTCTTCTTTTTCCTTATTATAGAGACGTACTTTCACTTTCAGGGGAGCCGCATATGTCGCATCTCTCTCCTTGCACTTCTCAATAGAATACTTCACGTCATCCTTGCACAGCACAAAGTCCACAAATTCCAGACTCAGGTGACCGCTGTAATCGGAAATCGGAGAAATATCGTCAAATACCTCTTTCAGTCCTTCGTCAAGGAACCACTTATAGGAATTCTTCTGAACTTCTATAAGATTGGGCATTTCCAATACTTCTTTCCGTCGTGCATAACTCATACGCATATTCTTGCCTGCGGCAATTGGACGTATTCTGTTTTTTTCCATTGACACTTCACCCCGTTCTTATGATTGATTTCCGCGCGCAGTGAGCCAGACTCCGCAAGACTCTGATGGCTGCGGCAGGAACGATATCCCTGCTGCAGGCTGCGCCGCAAGTTTAACATTCCGTTGATAAACCGCAGGAATGTCGACTTCTTTGACTATTAATATTCGGTATTACACGTATAAAATGGCATACTCTAACACAATAGTGCACACTACAAATTATCACAAAACGAATTTAAAGTCAACTAAAATTTTATAAATTTTCTCAATTTGATAAATTTTCTTTTCCGCCCGCCGTCAGAGTTCGGCCATGGCGCGCAAACCGCAAAAAGGGCATCCGCTTTTGCGGACGCCCTCGTTTTGTAAGATAATGTGCTGATTATTTAAGAGTAACTTTAGCGCCTTCAGCTTCCAGTTTCTTCTGGATATCTTCAGCTTCTTCTTTGGAAGCGCCTTCTTTTACAACCTTAGGAGCGCCGTCAACAACGTCTTTTGCTTCCTTCAGGCCAAGACCGGTTACTTCACGAACGACTTTGATAACCTTAACCTTGTTAGGGCCAACTTCTGTCAGTTCTACGTCGAATTCAGTCTTCTCTTCAACTTCTGCCGCAGGGCCTGCCGCTGCTACAACAACGCCTGCTGCTGCGGAAACGCCGAACTCTTCTTCACAAGCTTTTACCAGATCGTTTAACTCTAATACTGTCATCTCTTTGATAGCATCAATAAATTCCTGAGTGGTCAATTTTGCCATTTTTATTTACCTCCGTTTACTTTTTAACAGAAAATCCTGTTTCTGCCGTTTGATATGTTTTTAAGATGCCGCTTTGCGCGGTATTGTATCACGCCTTACCGGAGTGATCATTCTGCAGCGGGTGCTTCCTCTGCAGCGGGCGCTGCTTCTCCGTCCTTCTCTGCGATCTGCTTCAGAACGCGAGCCATATTTGTGATAGGAGACTGCATGCTGCCAAGCAATCTGGAAATGAGCGCTTCTCTGCCGGGAATCTGCGCGATCTGCGCGATGCCTGCCGCGTCATAAGCATTGCCTTCTACAACGCCGCCTTTAATCTCCAGCTTGTCAGCGGTCTTCGCAAAATTCGCCAGTTCTCTTGCGGGCGCCGTAGCGTCTGTCGTAGAGATCGCAATTGCGGAAGGGCCGTTCAGATAAGGAGCCAACGCCTCAAAATCTGTTCCCTTGAACGCAAAGTTCATCATGGTGTTCTTGTATACCTTGTAGGTGACACCGGCTTCACGAAGCTGTTTACGAAGCGCTGTATCCTGCTCTACTGTGAGTCCACGGTAGTCAACCAGAACAACAGACTGCGCATCCTTGATCGCTTCTGAAATCTCTGCTACAACAGGCTGTTTCAATTCAACTTTTGCCATTATCTTACCTCCTTGTAGATTCTTTGCCGAATAAAAAGAGGATACTAAAAAACCTCTCTGCGCAAAGACAGAGAGGGTAAAAGTCATTTCTGTACTCTTCATTCCTCGGCAGGCGCTTCTTCTTACACCGGTTCTCCGGTACCTGCTGTCTTCGGCACGGTCTTGATGACCTTTGTTACCATAACACAGATGCCGTTATCTTGTCAATGACTTTTTCAGGATTTTTTATAACGTCCATTTTTTTATTTTTTATAAGGTTCAGACTGTGCCGGACTATTGGGATTGCTTCGAAATATAACCGTCTCCGTCAATATTCACACCGGCAGATATCTCTCTCATATAGGAAAGCACACGTTCTTTCTCTCCGCCATAATGCATCGAGACGCTGCAGTCCTCCTGGCGTCCGGGAATAAACTGCAGGCTCTTCAGTCCATTTTTATCCAGAACGGCTCGCACCAGGCAGGTATCCTGCGCCCTGGAGTTGAACAAATAATTGCCGAGACTGTAAATGACCGGCACCTCGCCGCAATAACCGATCGGCTGCAGCACATGCGGATGATCTCCGATAATCAAATTCGCCCCCGCCTCTGCAATTTTCGGCGCCTGCTCTTTCTGCGCCCAGTCCAATTCATCCGTGGATTCCGTCCCCCAATGAATATATACGATCACAAAATCACTGATTTGCTTCGCCTTCCGGATCTCCTCCAGCAGCCGGTCCACATTCAGGCAGCGAAACACGCCGGGAGAATTTTCCGTCGCCCCCTTCGTGGACGGATTTTCCATTCGTTCAATCTGTGTGGCTGACAGAATGGCAATTTTCATGCCGTTCACCACAAAATAGACCGGTTTGACAGCTTCCTCCAGATTTCTCCCCGCTCCCACAAAGGGCATATCGATACCGTTCAGCACATCGATGGT
Source organism: Eubacteriales bacterium (assembly GCA_030524745.1). Classification (GTDB taxonomy): domain Bacteria; phylum Bacillota; class Clostridia; order Lachnospirales; family Lachnospiraceae; genus Gallintestinimicrobium. Next base: position 14,185 of record JAUNGC010000051.1, read on the forward strand.
ATCCGTTAAGGAAATCGTACCGTAATCGCTGGCATGATTGTTGGCAAGCGACACAATATCCGCTCCCATATCAAGCAGATAGGAAGCATACTCCGGTCTCCCGCGGAACGTAAAAGCTTTATCCGGGGTCGGTTCTCCCCTGTCGCTGTAGGGAAATTCATTGTTCACCATGAAAATGTCCGCTCCGCGCATCACCTGCAGCATATCCTGGGAAATACTCCCTTCGATCCCATTCCCCCGCTGCTTCATCCGCGCCATAATCGCATAATTGTCGTCAAAAAGAATATCCCCTGCAAATACAATGGAAACTTCCTCCGGACTTGCCGCGTCTTTCAGATACACCTTATCTTCCGCGGAAAACACTTCTCCGATATCCGTCCAGTCCTCCGTCTCCGCTTGCTGTCCTTCCACCGTTTCCGTTCCCGGTTCCGTCTCTTTTTGTTCCGTTTCTTTCGCCAAAACAGTTTCTTCCTGCAGGTTCGTTTCCTGATGAATTTGGTTTTCCGTCGTTACGCCCTTCGCTTTATCATCCATGCCCACGACAGCCCAACTGCCGAACATCACGGCGCACCCGACTGCAATTGTCAGAAAAAGCGTGATCCAGAACGCATGTCCGCTCTTCATTTTTCTCTTTTTCTTCTTCTTTCCGGCCATTTCATCTTCTCCCGCCTGATACGTGCCAAACGCAGCGCTTTCTCTATTCTGACTTTCATGATATATGCATTTACCCGTTCCGTCAACACTACAGCCGCCAAAAAATCCCCGGCCTTCCGGTCGGGGATTCTTGCATTCTTAAAATATCAGCAATATTTAGCAGTGGAAACTTTCACGCCGGGGCCCATTGTGGTAGCCAGTGTGATGCTTCTTAAATACTGACCTTTCAGCGCGCTCGGTTTTGCTTTCATGATCGCGTCCATCAGCGCTTTGTAGTTCTCATTCAGCGCCTCTTCCGTGAAGGAAGCCTTGCCTACAGGAACATGAATGATGTTGGACTTGTCAAGTCTGTACTCGATCTTACCGGCTTTGATATCGTTAACCGCTTTGGTAACGTCCATTGTAACGGTGCCTGCCTTCGGGTTAGGCATCAAACCTTTGGGTCCGAGGATCTTACCAAGACGTCCGACAACGCCCATCATATCGGGAGTTGCAACAACAACGTCGAAATCCAGCCAGCCTTCATTCTGGATTCTGGGGATCAGTTCATCTCCGCCGACAAAATCAGCGCCTGCCGCCTGAGCCTCGTCCAGCTTCGCGCCTTTTGCGAATACCAGAACTTTTACAGTTTTGCCTGTTCCGTTAGGCAGCACTACCGCGCCGCGGATCTGCTGTTCTGCATGACGGCCGTCGCAGCCTGTTCTGATATGAACTTCAACAGTCTCGTCAAATTTCGCTGTTGCTGTCTTCTTTACCAGCGCAATCGCATCAGCGGGATCATACTGTGTTGCGCGATCTACTAACTTGGCAGCTTCGCCATATTTCTTTCCATGTTTCATTTCCATTTCCTCCATTGGTTGTTAACGTAACGGCTCTTTCAGGCCGTTACTCCCAGCTATTCATAATTAATCTTCTACTACAATACCCATGCTTCTTGCTGTACCGGCAATCATGCTCATAGCAGCTTCTATGCTTGCAGCATTCAGATCAGGCATCTTCATTTCCGCAATCTCGCGCACTTTATCTTTGGAGATTGTGGCAACCTTCGTCTTATTCGGAACGCCGGATGCGCTCTTTAAGTTGCATGCTTTCTTCAGCAATACTGCAGCAGGCGGAGTCTTGGTAATGAAGCTGAAACTTCTGTCTGCGTAAACTGTGATAACAACGGGGATGATCATATCGCCCTTGTCAGCGGTTCTTGCATTGAACTGCTTTGTGAACTCAACGATGTTGACGCCGTGCTGACCGAGTGCAGGACCTACCGGGGGAGCCGGTGTTGCCTTGCCAGCAGGAATCTGTAACTTAATGTAACCAGTAACTTTCTTTGCCATTTTAGGCACCTCCTAAATATATTGTGGTATGGCGCAGCGTTTTCTCCGCTCCATGACGGCCGCTGCTTCCACAGCTCAACGGGTCGTTCCGGACGAACCGGACTTGCCAATGAACATCTGCTTACTGTAACTTCCGCACCTCTGCAAAACTGATCTCCACAGGCGTCTCCCTGCCGAACAGTTCCACGTTGATCGTTGCGGTCTGTTTGTTATAATCAATTTTCTGCACGGCGCCGACCGTATCCTTCCATGCGCCTGCGACAACGACGATTGCATCGCCCTCTGCAAAATCGATGGAAACATTTTCCGTCCTGATTCCGAGCGGCTTCATCTCCGCCTCAGAAAGCGGCACCGGCTTGCTTCCGGGCCCTACGAAACCGGTAACGCCCCTCGTATTGCGGACAACATACCATGTATCATCGTTCATGATCATGTTGACAAGAACATATCCGGGAAACATTTTCTTCTGGACAGTCTTCTTTGCGCCGTTCTTCATTTCCACCACTTCCTGCATGGGAACGCGCACTTCCAGAATCTCGTCTTCCAGATGCCTGTTCTCGATCGTCTTCTCGAGGTCGGCCTTCACCTTATTCTCATATCCGGAATAGGTATGGGCTACATACCATTTTGCTTCTGCCATAAAAATCTCCTCACTGTCACATTGTCAAGAAGTTAACGCCATACTGCATAAGAGTATCAGCGAGCGCGATAATTACCCCCAGTACAATTGATACTGCTACGACAGCGATGGACTGCTTCAGCAAGGTATCCTTATCCGGCCAGATTATTTTCTTAAATTCGGCTTTGACACCGTCAAAGAATTTTACCTTGGGTGTCTTTTTTTCGTTTGACATACGAAACCCCTTTCAAAACCCCGCACAAACAACGCTCTTATTTGGTTTCCTTGTGTGTTGTGTGCTTCTTGCAGAATCTGCAGTATTTCTTGGTTTCCATTCTGTCAGGATGTGCTTTCTTATCTTTTGTTGTGTTATAGTTACGCTGTTTGCACTCCGTGCATGCCAATGTGATTCTTGTACGCATTTTCTCCACCTCCGCGCGCGTTTGTTTTCTTTATTCGTGCAGGTCTTTTCTCGCGGGATGCGCTGCACAGGCCGTCGCCTGCGGAAATCAGAGCATAAAAAAAAGACCTAAAATCCATCTCGCTATTCGACTATAGCACAAGGTTTTACGCCCGTCAATATTTTTTTGCAATTATATGAAAAACCTAAAATGAAATTTTGAATTCCACCGCCCGCTTATGCGGTGGAATTCACTCCCG
>JAUNGC010000018.1 GCA_030524745.1 Eubacteriales bacterium
AAAGAGACAAAATCTCAAGTGAATCCTAAGGTGACATTATCACAAGTGAATAACAATGCAGACGAAATACCCCTTGACAATCCGTGAAAAATTCGCTATCCTGTAATAGACTGTTTTAGCGATTTAAAGCGCGAAAAAGCAAGAGAGAAAGAACTGCGACAGTTTCACAAAAGAAAGAAGTCACAGAGAGTTTGCAGGAGGATTAAGAAATGAGCAACAGGCAGGGATCACTGGTATCAGTACGCCCGGACGTCAGGGTAGTGGATTGCACGATGAGAGACGGCGGACTGGTGAACAATTTTGCATTTACGGATGAATTTGTGAAGGACTTGTATCTGACCAATATTAAAGCGGGCGTAGACTATATGGAATTTGGATATAAGGCGTCCAAAGAAATTTTTGATCCGAAAAAATTCGGCAAGTGGAAGTTTTGCGATGAGAAGGATATCCGCAGCGTCGTGGGGGACAACAAGACAGATTTGAAGATTTCTGTTATGGCCGATGTGGGAAGAACCGATTTTAAGAAGGATATTGTCAACCGGAAGGACAGCGCGATCGATATGATCCGGGTGGCGACTTATATTAATACGATTCCGGCTGCTATTGAAATGCTGGAAGACGCGAAGAAGAAGGGGTACGAAACGACGGTCAATATTATGGCGGTTTCCAAAGTGAATGACAGCGATTTGGAGACGGCGCTGGACCTGCTGGGACAAAGCAGCGTGGATGTCATCTATGTGGTGGACAGTTTCGGCGTTTTTTATCCGGAACAGATGGAGCGGCTTTGCGACAAATATTTGAGCGTGGCGGCAAAGTACAATAAGAAAATCGGAATTCATGCGCATAATAATCAGCAGTTGGCTTTTGCCAACACGATCGAAGCGCTTTCCAGAGGCGCGAGTTATCTGGATGCGACGATCAGCGGAATGGGGCGCGGCGCGGGAAACTGTTATATGGAATCGCTGCTTTGCTTTTTGAAAAACCCGAAATATAACAAGCTTGCGGTCATGAACTTTGTGGAGAAGCATATGCTCAAGCTGCGGGAGGAAGGCGCGGTATGGGGATTCGACATTCCTTATCTTCTGACCGGCATTCTGAACAGCCATCCTTCCAGCGCCATTCAGTTTATCAAAGATAACAGAACGGATTATTCCATGTTCTATCAGGAATTAATGGATAATGTTCTGTAACGGAGAAATCAGGAAGAGAACACCCTGGGGCGGTTACTGCCGTTTCAGGGTGTTTTTTACAGGAATTTTCTTATACAGAAAAAAAGGTTGCGGCCGGTCTTTTTATGGATCATAATATTTTTAGATAAAGAACGGGAGATAGTGGGCTAAGGTGAGGAGACGGGAGCAGGAAAAAAACAGAGCGGGGAGAAGAAGCCGGGGCGTGTTTATGGCCGCCACAGCGCTGCTGGGGATTTTAATTGCATTTCATGTAGTTGGCCTGATCAGCGCCAGCATGCATATGGAAAGGATTACCGGTCAGGGCGGTATCGAATATGAGGACTTTGACAGGCATTATGTGCTGATTACGCAGGAAACCAATGAATCGGTCTGGAAAGAAGTGCTCTCCGGCGGCAGCAGCAGAGGACGGGAAACGGGGGCCTATGTGGAATGGTACGGGCAGAATCTGGACGTGGATTATTCCAGAGAGGAATTGATGCGCATGGCGATTGCGGCGCGCGTTGACGGGATTATTCTGGAAGCGGATGAAGGAGATGAACTGCGCGAACTGATCGACGAGGCGGTGGAAAATGAAATCCCGGTGGTGACAGTGTTGTCAGATTGCTATAAGAGCAGCAGGCAGAGTTATGTGGGAACGGGAAATTATAATCTGGGAAGAGAGTATGGGAGACAGATTATAAAGGTTTCCACCAAGGAGACGAAGAAAGCGCTGGTACTGATGGATTCCAAAGCGGATGACAGCAACCAGAATATTGTGATAAACGGGATCCGGGAAACTTTGGCCAATGAGGGAAATCATCTGCGTCTGGAGCTGGAACTGGCGGCGATTGACAGCGCCAGTTCGTTCGGAGCGGACGAGGCGATACGGGACATGCTGGTAAATATGGAGGAACTGCCGGACATTATCGTCTGTCTGAACGAAAAAAATACGCTCAGCGTTTACCAGGCGGCGGTGGACTATAACATAGTAGGAAAGATGGATATTCTGGGGTATTATACTTCCGACACGATTCTTCAGGCGGTTGATAAGGGCATTCTCACATTCAGCATCGCAATTGATTTTGAGAAAATCGGAATTACCTGTGTGGATGCGCTGAACGAATATTTAAATACGGGGTATGTCAGCGATTATTTCGTGATGGAAGTCAATACGGTAAACCGGACAAATGTAAAGGAGTATCTGAAAAATGCTTCAGAAAATCAGAAATAGATCTCAGAAATCCGCTATGGGAATTCAGACGAAGCTGCTGATTGTTTTTCTGGTTACCAGCGTGCTGATTTTTTCCGTCAATATTTATGTGTACATGAATATTAACAGGATGATGGTGCAGATTGACAGTGTGTATGCCAGCAATGCGAATCTGAACGAACTGCAGAACACGATCAACCGTGTGCAGGTTTGCATGACGGAGTATCTGAATACAAAAAGTTCGGACGCTATGGAGGATTATTTTAGAAATGCGGAAAAATACAGGGAACTGATCGGACAACTCAACGAAAAAATCGTTGCGGATGAGACGCTCCTGATGGAAAAGAACATCAAAAATATATCGGAAAGCTATCTGGAAGCAACGGAGCAGGCGATTGAATACAGGCGGGGAAGAAATGTGGAAAAATATAAGGAAAGCTACGAAAAAGCCTCTCAACTGTATTCTTATGTTGATGTTGGAATATACAGTCTGAACAACAAACGTTTCGGCGATAATTCGGAAAATTACAGGGAACTGATGACGTCCATGCAGAAGGCGGAGATGACAAATATTCTGATTCTGTGTCTGACGGGCCTTATGACAATGACGCTGATCGGCCTTGTGACGCAGGAAATCACACAGCCGCTGCGCCAGCTTGCCAGAACTGCCAATCAGGTCGCTGAGGGCAATCTGGAGGTGGAATTGGTTGAAGTGCGCACACGGGACGAAGTGGGCGTTGTGGCTTATGCGTTTAACCAGATGATTGAGAGCATCCGGGAATACATAGAGAGACTCAAGAGAAGCATGGAACTGGAACGGAAAATGAAGGAAAAGGAATTGCTGATGGAGACGCATTTAAAGGACGCTCAGTTGAAATATCTGCAGGCGCAGATCAATCCCCATTTTCTGTTCAACACGCTGAACGCGGGAGCGCAGCTTGCCATGATGGAGGATGCGGAGAAAACCTACCGATATGTGCAGAATGTGGCGGATTTTTTCCGGTACAGCGTTAAAAAAGATTATGGCAGCGTGACGCTTATGGAAGAAATCGAACTGGTAGACAGTTATCTTTATATTCTGAATGTCCGGTTTTCGGGAGAAATCCATTTTCAGAAAGACGTGGACGAGGAACTGACCAATGCGTCGATTCCGGCCATGACGCTGCAGCCTGTTGTGGAAAACTGTGTCAATCACGGAATCCGGGGAATTGACTGGCCCGGCAAAATTTCGCTGTCCGTTTATCAGGAGAATGATACGATCTGCGTCAGCATCAGGGACAACGGGGTAGGAATGCCGGCGGAGCAGGTGGAACGCATTCTGAGCGGAACAGGGGGCGGTCAGGATTCTGATAAGGACTCTAATGGGGTCGGCATGGATAACGTGATCAACCGCCTGCGGCTTTTTTATGGCAGAGAGGATGTCATCGATATTACGAGCGCCGGAGAGAATATGGGAACGGAAGTTGTCATTTATATTCCGATCAGTTGAGGTGAGACGGAAACGGCGGAATGGAGGGGAGGATTTTTCATGTACAAGATTATGCTGGCAGATGATGAAGGAATTGTCATCGATGCCCTTACTTTTATCATTGAGAAGAACTTCGGGGAAAACTGTGTGATTGAATCGGCAAAAACCGGGCGAAGCGTGATAGAACTGGCGGAGCGTTTCCGGCCGGATATCGCGTTTATGGATATCCAGATGCCGGGAATTAACGGAATCGAAGCGATGAAGGAGATCCGTAAGAGTTGTTATAATACGATCTTCATCGTGATCAGCGCCTACGACAAGTTCGGATATGCGCAGGAGGCGATCGGACTGGGCGTATTGGCTTATATCAACAAGCCGATTGAAAAAGGGGTTATTGTGGATGTGCTCCAGCGGGCTATGGGGCAGGTGGACCGGGAACGGGAGAAGCGCAGCAACGACCTGATGATCCGTGAGAAGCTTGAGACGGTAGTGCCCATCATAGAAAGCGGCCTGATTTACTCCGCTCTGTTTCAGGAAAATTATGCGGAAGAGACGGAGAACTATAAAAGGCTGCTGGGCATTCAGGAGGACTATGGATATATGATGGTCATCAAATGCGGAGACGGCCAGGAGAACGGAAAGCTGACCAATGTAGTGGGGGCCAGCGTTCGCGTACAGTCTTCCTATTGCGAGATAAGGGAGATCATAAAGGAATATTTCGATGGAATCGTCGGCTCCATGATGGCGAATATGATTATTGTTTTCGTACCGCAGGCGAAGGCGGAATTTGACGACGAATATGAGAAACGAATTGAAGTGATAGAAAGCGCCAGAAAGATGGTGCGGAAGCTGAAGAGCAGAATTGACGCCGGATTCCGGGTGGGAATCGGTTCGGTGAAGCCGCTGAAGGAAGCGGGAATTTCCTATACGGAAGCGCTCAATTCCTTTCGGTGTACCAATGGGAGCGTGGCGCATGTGAAAGATCTGCCGCTGGGTTGCGATTACGAGGACAACTATCCGATTGAAACGGAGAAAAAATTGTTTGCAGGCGTGGAGGCGGGCAACATGGAAGAGGCGGTGGCCCAGGCCAGCCGTTTTTTTGGATGGATGATAGATACATATGCGGAAAACATGATGGATATTAAACTGAAGGTTCTGGAATTTGTGCTTTGGGCGGAACGAATCGGTTATGAAAGCGGCGGTATGGTATACCATTTTCGTTCCAGACAGGATTATCTCAAAACAATCACGGAACTGAAAAATTATGAAGAACTGCGTTCCTGGTTTTTGACGAAAATTCAGAATGTATGCCGCAATGTGGTTAAAAAGAAGGAAGAAACCTCGACCAATATTATCGTGAAGGCAAAGGAATATATCAACAGCCATTACCGGAAGGATATTTCCCTGGATGAGGTTTCCAGAGAGGTAAACATCAGTCCCTACTATTTCAGCAAGCTGTTTAAGGAGGAAGCGGGACAGAATTTTATTGAGTATGTGACGGGCATCCGGATGGAACGGGCCAAGGAACTGCTTTTACAGACTGATAAGAGTATGAAGGAGATCTGCAGCGAGGTGGGATATGCGGATCCCAATTACTTTAGCCGTTCTTTTAAAAAGAATGTAGGGGTTACCCCCACGGAATATAAGGAGAAAAGAGGATGAAGCGTTTCTGGCTGATAATGGCGCTGCTGTTATTTCTGACAGGCTGCGGCGACGGCGCTGCAAAAGCGGAGCCGGCAGAGGAAGGGGATAAGGAAATTCAGATCGGGCTGAGTTTTGACACTTTTGTGGTGGAGAGATGGCAGCGGGACCGGGATGTTTTTGTCTCGACCGCGTCCGAACTTGGGGCGCAGGTTAACGTGCAGAATGCGAACGGGGATGTGCAGGAGCAGATTGCACAGTTGGAATATTTTATTGAGAAAAAGGTGGATGTCATCGTGGTTGTGCCGATAGAGGCGGAATCCCTCGCGTCTACGATCAAAAAAGCCCGGGAGGAAGGGATTAAGGTTATATCCTATGACAGACTTGCAACAAATTCGCATGCCGATCTTTATATCTCTTTTGATAATGAAGCGGTCGGCGCCCTGATGGGAAAGGCGGTGTCCGGCCAGCTTGACAAAGGGGATCAGGTGCTGATGATCTGCGGCCCCAGAAGCGATAATAATGTTTCTCTGGTGCGGAAAGGATTTTTGGAAGAACTGGAACAAAAAGGCGCAGAGGTACTGGACACCGTATATATCGACGGCTGGAAAGCGGAGTTTGCGGCCGATTATATCAGTGAAAATATAGACCAGGTCGGACAGATACAGGCGATCATGTGCGGCAATGACAATCTGGCCGGACAGGTAATCCGCGTTCTGGCGGAAAACAGACTGGCAGGTTCTGTCTGTGTGGTGGGGCAGGACGCCGATCTGGAAGCGTGTCAGAGGATCGTGGAAGGCACGCAGTATATGACGGTGTACAAACCGGTGGAAAAGTTAGCCAAACGTGCGGCGGAAGCGGCGGTGGCGCTGGCAGAGGGCGAAGAAGTGGAAGCGCCGGATACAATTTTTGACGGGAGTTGGGACGTTCCTTATATTAAGCTTGATCCGCTTGCTGTGACGGCTGAAAATATGGACGCCATTATTGTGGACAGCGGCTTTCATTTGAAAGAAGACATCTATATTGACCGGCCGAACGTTGCACCTTAATTACCGCATATGGTGAAATACATAAAAATTTCATAAAAATCAATAGGAATTTATTGATATTGCAAGGAAAATGGCGCAAAAAAGTGCTACCTTACTTCAAAAAACTATGCAAAGAGCATAAAAATTTGAAGAAGGTAGCAAGTTTTTGCGTCATTTTGTGTGATATAGTAAATCTCGTAACAGAGAGTTACCAAAAATTTCAGGGAGGTTTATAAAATGAAGAAAAAATTACTCAGTATGATGCTCGCGGCTGCCATGATGACAGGATTGCTTGCAGGCTGCGGTTCGACGCCTGCATCCGCTCCGGCAGACGAACCCGCGGCGGAGACGGCAGTTGAGGATGTGAAAGAAGCAGAGGCGCCCGCTGCAGACGGCAACGTGCAGGTTGGCATCGTGCTTCCGACAAAGGACGAACCCAGATGGTTACAGGACCAGGCGCAGTTTGAAGCAATCCTGGGCGACGCAGGATTTACAAATCAGGTATTGTTCAGCCAGGGATCTTCCGCGACAGAGAAGACAAACGTTGAAACTCTGATTTCTCAGGGCATTGATGTTCTGGTTATCTGCGCACAGGACGGCGCGGCGGCGGCAGCGGCAGTGGAAGCGGCAAAAGATGCCGGCGTAACCGTTATCGCATACGACAGACTGATCACCGGTACAGAAGCGGTTGACTATTATGTAACATTCGACAGCTTTGCAGTAGGTGTGGCTCAGGGCCAGTATCTGATTGACAATGCGCCGGAAGGCAGCGGCATTCCGCTTTACCTGTATGCAGGCGCTGCAACAGACAACAATGCGTTCATCTTCTTTGAAGGCGCATGGAGCGTTCTTCAGCCCAAGATCGCTGACGGCACATTCGTAATTGCGAATTCTTCCGAAGCGGTAGCGCTGCAGGATAAGTTGGAACTTACCCGTGACGAAGAAGCGAAGATCATCGGCCAGATCACAACGGACTGGGATTTCAACGTAGCAAAATCCAAAGCGGAAGCAAACCTGACGGCAGCAGGCGCAGAGAGCAAAGGCGACGTCGTTGTATTAGGTCCTAACGATGGTACCGCCCGTTCTATCGCAGACGTATTCGCTGTTGATAAAGATATCACAAGCTATATCATAACCGGTCAGGACTGCGAGATCGCTTCCGTACAGTACATCATCGACGGCATTCAGTCCATGACAGTGTTCAAGGATACCCGTACACTGGCTGCTGACTCCGTTGAAATGGCAGTGTCCATTCTGAACGGCGAAACTCCGGCAACAGATACAACCTACAACAACGAGAAGATCGATGTTCCGGCAAAACAGACCGATATCGTTGTAGTAACAAAAGATAACGTAAAAGAAGCGCTGATTGATTCCGGATACTATGAAGCATCTGAATTCACAGGATTAGAATAAGGAATGAAACTTTATTAGCTTAACCCAAAGGCCGGCTTTATTCAACAGGTTTGTATAAAGCCGGCTTTATATGAATGGAGGTCCTGCGGTGAGCGATTATATATTGGAAATGAAAAATATTACGAAAGAATTTCCGGGTGTGAAGGCCTTAAATGATGTCAATTTCAAAGTAAGGCGCGGGGAAATTCATTGTCTGGTCGGTGAAAACGGCGCAGGCAAATCCACACTGATGAAGGTACTGTCCGGCGTATATCATTATGGGACCTATACGGGAGATATTGTTTATAACGGTGAAGTACAGCAGTTTAAGTCAATTGCGGACAGTGAAGAAAAGGGAATTGCGATCATTTACCAGGAATTGGCGCTGGTTCCGGAATTGAGCGTATATGAGAACATCTTTTTCGGACATGAGATCATGAACGGCCGCACGATCGACTGGAATAAAACGATTGTGGAAGCGGCGAAGGTTCTTAAAAAGGTCCGGTTGAATATCGACCCTTCCACAAAAGTGAAAAATCTGGGCGTCGGCAATCAGCAGTTGGTGGAAATTGCGAAAGCGCTGAGTAAAAATGTAAAGCTGTTAATTCTGGATGAGCCGACAGCTTCGCTGAATGAGGACGACAGCCAGAATCTGCTGAAGTTAATCAGAGAATTGAAAGAACAGGGCGTGACCTGTATTATGATCTCCCATAAATTGAAGGAAATTATTGCGATAGCGGATACGATTACCGTTCTGCGCGACGGCGCTACCATATGCTCCATGGACGCTTCAAAGAAGACGGTTACCGAGGCGGAAATCATCAAGCATATGGTTGGAAGAGAAATCGACAACATATATCCGAAGCGGGAGAAGAAAAATATCGGAGATATATGTTTTGAAATAAAAGACTGGACCGTGGAGGATCCTGTCAAAGGCCGGGAGATTTTGCATCATGTCAATTTGAATGTAAGAAAGGGCGAAATCGTCGGTCTGCAGGGACTGATGGGAGCGGGAAGAACCGAACTGGCTATGAGTGTGTTCGGCAATCCGACGGGCTATAAGATACATTCCGGCGAACTGGTGCTGGACGGAGAGGTGAAAAAATTCCGCAATCCGAAAGCGGCAATCGCAGCCGGCATAGCATATGTTTCCGAGGACCGGAAAGGAAACGGGTTGATTCTGATTCAGGACATTAAGTATAACAATTCCATTGCGAATCTGGAAGAACTGACGGAAGGACTGGCCATTAACGAAAATGAAGAGATTAAAGTGGCGAATTCCTATAAGGATTCCATTAATATCAAGGCGCCTTCCATCATTCAGAAGGTCGGAAACTTAAGCGGCGGCAACCAGCAAAAGGTACAGCTTGCCAAGTGGCTGTTCGTCAAGCCGAAGGTTTTGATTCTGGATGAGCCGACCAGAGGAATTGACGTGGGTGCGAAATATGAGATCTATTCCCTGATGAATAAACTCGTGGAGCAGGGAATGAGCATTATTATGATATCTTCTGAACTGTCGGAAGTGTTGGGCATGAGCGACAGACTCTATGTAATGTCGGAAGGAACCATTACAGGGGAATTGTCGGCAGAAGAAGCAAGTGAAGAAAAAGTCATGAAGATGGCAATTCAATCATAGGAGGGATAGCAATGGGAGAAAAAATTCAGGAAACGAATATGCCGCAGGAGACCGGAAAGGTTTCACTGGGAAAAGAACTGGCGATATTGGTAAAAACGAACATCAGAGATTATATGATGTATATTGCGCTTGTTGTCATCATGGCATTTTTTACCTGGCAGACAAACGGGGGCTTCATTCAGGCGAGAAATATTTCCAATCTTATTAACCAGGCCGGATATGTTGCTGTGCTGGCCATCGGAATGACGATTATCCTGATTTTGAAGCATATCGATCTGGCGATCGGTTACGTGGCGGGTTTCTGCGGCGCCGTCGCAGCGATCCTGATGACGCAGCGCGGCATGAGCGAATGGCTCGTCATACCGATCGTTTTGCTGATCGGCCTTGCGGTAGGTATGTATCAGGGCGTTCTTGTAACAAAGGTTGGCGTCCCGGCGTTTGTGACCACATTGGCAGGCCAGTTCATATTCCGGGGACTGCTGAATCTGACCCTGCAGAAAACCGGTACGATTATTGTGCCAAACAAGGGCTTCAATGCGCTTTCCAACGGATTTATACCGGATATTCCGGGACTGGATCTGGGGATACATGTGCTCACCGTCCTGATCGGCGTCGTTGCCGTTGTGCTGGTCGTAGTTTCGCAGGTTAAGGCAAGAAGGAACAGAATCAAATATAATTTCTCCGTGACTTCTGCACCGATCTTCGTATTTACGCTGGTAGCAATTTCCGCCATCATTATGGTTATTATATGGATGCTGGCAAAGTATAACGGCATTCCGTGGACCGCAGTGATTGTCGGCGTGGTGCTGATTATTTATAATTTCATGCTCAATAAAACGAGATTGGGCCGCTACATTTACGGTATCGGCGGCAACGATCAGGCGGCTGAACTCTCCGGCGTCAATGTAAAAGCCGTTACATTGTTTGCATTCTGCTCCATGGGTGTTCTGGCGGCGTTGGCCGGCATTCTTTATACGGCCAGACTGCAGTCCGCAACGCCTACGGCCGGTCTCGCATTTGAAATGGACGCAATCGCATCCTCATACATCGGCGGCGTCGCTGTAAGCGGCGGTATCGGTAAAGTGACCAACACCATCATCGGCGTGCTCGTTATCATGTCCCTGACAAACGGCATGAACCTGATGGGCGTGGATATTTCTTATCAGTATATTGTAAAAGGTATTATTTTCATCATCGCGGTGGCGTTTGACGTCAGAAGCCGTAAGAGCGGAAAATAAATCGAAATACCCGGTAAAAACGGAAAATAGAACGAAATGCCCGGTAAAAGCGGGGGACGGTACAAAGCTTTGTCTTTGCACCGTCCCCTTTTGTAATAGAATTGCCGGATTTTAAATTTCAGATCTGTCCGATCAGATATTCCTGCCGCCCTTCCCGTAAAAAGACCGGAAGCGTATCGAGCGGCGCAGCGATTTCATAAGTCTGTCCGCCGGCATAGGTCCGACCGCTTCCCGCATGTACCCAGAAAGCGCCGGCGGGGAGATAAACCTGACGGCCCGCCGCTTTTTCGTGGCAGATGGGAGCGACTAAAATATCGGGGCCGAATAAGAAGGAATCCGGAACGTCCCAGCAGGCCGGATCTTCGGGAAATTCATAGAACAGCGCGCGCATGACGGGACAGAAGGTTCCAAACTGGAACCAGCGGACCAAAAGTTCCCGGAAATTTTCATCCGCCGTTATGCCGCCGTGAAAGCCGCCGATGTCCGTGGTCCACCAGGGAATGCCGCTAAGCCCCATATGGATGCCTGCGCAGATCTGTTTGCGGAAATCTTCGTAAGTCGACATAATGTCACCGGACCAGACCAGAGCGCCGTAGCGCTGGCTGCCCGCCCAGGCGCAGCGGATGAGATTCACGATGCCGGACTGACCGTTTGCCTGCTGTCCCTCATAAAAAAGGCGCGCATATTCCCGGGGATAAATATTGCCGGTTTCGGCCACCGCGCCTGCATGATAGCGGTAGTTTTCAAAGTCATAGCCTGTAAATTCCGGTTCGGCCTCGTCCAGCCAGAACGCTTTAATCCCCATATCGGCGTAATTCTTTTTGCATTTTTCCCAGACATAATCCCTGGTGCGGGGATTGGTGGCGTCCATGAATACGTTGTTTCCGTGAAAAAGCATCTGCACATCGATGCCGGAATTGATTTTCACCAGCAGCCCCTGTTGCTTCATTTCTTCATAGTTCTCGCTGCGCCAGTCCACCTGCGGCCAGACGGAAACCATCGTACTCAATGTCGCTTAAAATGCGGGCGCGCACGCGCAGGCTGTCGGCGCCCCAGGGCGTGAGCATGACGGTCTCGCCGTCGTTGCGGAATAACAGGCTGCCGTCTTTTTCAGAAAAATATTTCATGGCGATCCTCCTGACGTTTTATAGTATTATAATAACAGAATATCCTGTTCCGGGGAGTTTTTTCTTTCACAATTTTGCCGTAAAGTAATACAATCTTGATTATTGTGGGGAGAAGCTTTATAGTGAAAAAGAAGTTCCCTGAGGGATCAAACGGCAGAAAGGAAAATTCAGGATGGAACGTACAACGGGAAATACCCCCGATAAACATATTTGCATTGGGCTGTTGGCACATGTGGACGCCGGGAAGACGACGCTGGCGGAAAGCATTTTATATAAAACGGGAAGCATCCGGAAGCTGGGAAGGGTGGATCATCAGGATGCGTTTCTGGATACGGATGCCATGGAGAAGGCGAGAGGGATCACGATCTTTTCCAAGCAGGCGGCAGTTTCGCTGGGAGAATATGAGATCACGCTGCTCGATACGCCGGGACACGTGGACTTTTCGGCGGAAATGGAGCGGACGCTGCAGGTACTGGATTATGCGGTGCTTGTAATCAGCGGCGCGGACGGCGTGCAGGGACATGTGGAGACGCTTTGGCGGCTGCTTTTGCGGTATCAGATTCCGGTTTTTTTGTTCATCAATAAGATGGACCAGACGGGAACGGACGCGAAAAAACTCATGAAGGAACTGCAGGACAGGCTGGATAGCAGGTGTATCGATTTTTCCCTGGCGTTAAACGGCGCGCGGCAGAGCGCCGAAGCGGCCGGACGGCAGGAATTTTATGAGAATCTTGCCGTGTGCGACGAGGCGTTGATGGAGAAATATCTGGACGGACAGCAGATCACGGCGCAGGATATCCAAAACCTGATCGCAGAGCGCAAGGCGTTTCCCTGCTTTTTCGGCTCTGCGCTGAAGGTGACGGGCGTGGAGGAATTTCTGCAGGGGCTGGAAACGTATATGAAACCGCCGGTTTATCCGGAAACCTTCGGCGCGCGGGTGTTCAAAATTTCCAGAGACGAGCAGGGAAAGCGGCTGACCCATATGAAGATCACCGGCGGATGTCTGAAAGCGAAAATGATGCTGGAAGGCCCCAAAAAGGGAGCCGGCGAAGGGGAAAAATGGGAAGAAAAAGCCGATCAGCTACGGCTTTATTCCGGGGCCGGATATAAAGGACTGCAGGAAGCGCAGGCCGGAAGCATCTGTGCGGTGACGGGTCTGACGGAGACCTTTGCCGGACAGGGACTGGGGGCGGAAACGGAACCGGTGATACCGGTGCTGGAGCCGGTTTTGACGTACCGGATTGTGCTCCCGGCGGATTGCGATGTTCACAGCATGTATACAAAGCTGAAGCAATTGGAGGAAGAGGAGCCGGAACTTTCCGTTGTCTGGCAGGAAGCTGCCGACGAAATCCATGTGCAGATCATGGGAGAAGTGCAGACCGAGATTTTAAAGAACCAGATTCAGCAGCGGTTTGGCGTATCGGTGGAATTCGGGGCAGGAAGCATCGTATATAAGGAAACCATTGCGGACGTCGCAGAGGGAGTGGGACATTTTGAACCGCTGCGCCATTACGCGGAGGTGCATCTTTTGCTGGAACCGCTGGAACCGGGATCGGGCCTGCAGTTTGCGTCCCGCTGCAGCGAAGATGTGCTGGATAAGAATTGGCAGCGGCTGGTATTGACGCATCTGGAAGAAAAGAAGCATAAAGGAGTGCTCACCGGAGCGGAGATTACGGATATGAAAATCACGCTGGCGGCGGGGCGCGCCCATCTGAAACATACGGAAGGCGGGGATTTCAGGCAGGCCACATACCGGGCGGTCCGTCACGGACTGATGCGGGCGAAGAGCGTGCTTTTGGAGCCGGTTTATGCGTTCCGTCTGGAAGTGCCTTTGGAAAATGTTGGCAGGGCCATGACCGATATTCAGAAAATGTACGGAACCTGTTCCCAGCCGCAGACGGAAGGGGCAATTTCCATATTGACCGGCTGCGCGCCGGTGGCGACGATGGGCGGCTATCAGACGGAAGTGACGGCTTATACGAAGGGCCGGGGAAAGCTGAATTGTACGCTGCAGGGGTATGAACCCTGTCACAATGCCGAAGA
Source organism: Eubacteriales bacterium (assembly GCA_030524745.1). Taxonomy (GTDB): domain Bacteria; phylum Bacillota; class Clostridia; order Lachnospirales; family Lachnospiraceae; genus Gallintestinimicrobium. The sequence continues at coordinate 13,956 of JAUNGC010000018.1, forward strand.
AGTGATCGCCGCCGCCGCGTATGATCCGGAGACGGATCTTTCCAATCCGGCGGATTCCGTTTTCTGCGCGCACGGGGCCGGTTTTGTGGTGCCCTGGGATCAGGTGGAAGAATACATGCATCTGGAAAGCTGTCTTGCGCCGAAAGCATCGGAGGAAGAGGAACTTGAACAGGCCGCGCAAAAGGCAAAGCGCCTGGCGGAAGGAAGGCGAAGAGGAGAAGTTGCGCTGCCGGAAGGGGTGAGCAACGAGGAACTGGAAGAAATTTTTGCCCGTACCTTCGGAGCAAACAAAAAGGAGCGCAGCGGCTATAAAAAAAGCCGCGCGGAAATCCATGTATGGGGGAAACAGGCGGATACGCCCCATATTCACAGTGGAAAAAAGAAGGAGAATGTGGAAGAATACCTGTTGGTGGACGGTTATAACATCATTTTTGCCTGGGAAGATTTGCGCGAACTGTCGAAGGTCAATATTGAAAGCGCCAGAAATAAGCTGATGGATGTTTTATCCAATTACCAGGGCTTTCATCAATGTGTGGTCATTCTGGTTTTTGACGCATACCGTGTGGAAGGCGGTCAGGGAAGCGTGCAGAAGTATCACAATATCGATGTGGTTTTCACCAAAGAAGCGGAAACCGCCGACCAGTATATCGAAAAGACGGCCCATAAACTGGGGCGGCAATACCGCGTTACGGTGGCCACTTCGGATGCGCTGGAGCAGGTAATCATTTACGGACAGGGGGCGCGCAGGCTTTCCGCCCGGGAATTGCTGGAAGAAGTACAGCAGACGCAGGCGCAGATCCGGGACGTCTGGGAACAAAGGCGCAAAGATACGAAAAACTATCTTTTTGACCATTTGCCCAAAGAACTGGAACAAATGATGGAGGACGTGCGGCTGGGAAAGTATGAAAGGAAAGAGACGGAATAAGAACATCAGAACTGCAAAATAAAACAAAAAAAACACATTTCCTGATCTTGTCATATGAAAAGGTTTTCATTAAAATGAAAACATGATATAATGGATAAGAAATCTCCTATAGAATTGAACAAAGAAAGGAAGAAAGTCCGCTTCGGCGGACGAAGGGTGAATTCAGGATGTGGTTCCACAGACGCGAACAGAATGAGGCGGGAGAGAAAAGCGGAAGGAGTTTCGGACTGATCAGGGAAGGTTCCCGGATAGACCGCTTGTTTGACCGGCAGTTTGGCAGTACGATGTTCGATTGGAGACAGATTTTTTCCATGCTGATTCCGTTGATCATGGATTCTTTTTTTGTATCTCTGATGAGCATGCTCTCCACAGCCATGATCAGCAGTTCCAGCCAGGAGTCGGTTTCAGCGGTCAGCCTGGTGACGCCGCTGTATATGATGATCTATGCCGTGTTCAATGCGATTTCGGCGGGCGGTACCGTGGTGGTTGCCCAGTTTAAGGGGCGGGGCGAAGAAGAAAAAATGAAGCTGGCGGCCGGACAGCTTATGCTGGCGACCCCGTTGTCGGCAATTGTCGCATGTATTGTTTTGGTTACTTTTTCCAATCCTCTTGTCCATTTGATGTACAACGGAATGGAAGAGGCCGTGCTGGTGAAAGCGGAGCAATATCTGATCGGCATTGCAATTTCCATGATTTTTCTTGCGGTATATATGAGCGGATTTGCGGTGTTCCGCGGACTGGGGGAGACAAAGATCTGCCTTCGTCTGACGGTCATCATAAACCTGCTTCATTTTGTGGCGAGTTTTGTATTTATCAATTTGATGCGGCTGGATATTCTGGGAAGCGTGCTGTCGCTGAATCTTGCCCGCGTGGTGGGCGGTTTTGCCGCGGTGTGGATGCTGCTGTCTCCCAGGAGTATTCTGCGCGTGCAGGCGAGGCATATTTTTCATGTGGATTGGACAATTTTAAAAGAGGTCTTCCGCATCGGCGTGCCTTTCGGGATGGAGCAGGTTTTCATGAACGGTGGAACCATGCTGGTACAGGTTTATATGGCGAAGCTGGGAACGGTGAGCGTAGCGGCCAATGCGGTTGCAAATTCCGCATTCATGCTGTTATATGCGGCGCCCATTGCGGCGTGCAATCTGGCGGTGACGGTGGTGGGACAGTGTATCGGCGCAAAGGACAAGGCGCTTGCGCGCCGTTACGGAAAGAGCATGATTGTGTTATGCACCGGACTGGTCGTACTGTCCCTGCTGATACTGATGCCTTTGATGCCTTTTGTTCTGAAGCTGTACGGCGCGCCGGATGAGACGCTTTCCCTGATTTATGTGGTGCTGGGAATTTCGGCGGTGTGCATGCCGTTTTTCTGGCCGTCTTCCAATGGAATGCCCTATGTCATGCGGGCGGCGGGAGACGCGGCGTTTTCTTCCTATTTTTCTTTGATTACCATGTGGGTGATCCGTGTGGGATTGGGGTATCTGGCGGCGATTCCGATGGGGTTTGGCCTGCCGGGCGTATGGATGACTATGTGTCTGGAATGGGCCGTGCGGACGGCGGTGTTCTGGAAGCGGTTTCAGGGTGAGAAATGGCTGGCGCATTATAAGGAAGTGTGAATTTGTTTTAGGTTGACGTTTCAGGGCAGAGTGGACTATAATAGGAAGCGGAAAGACAATGAGGTCAGGGATTACGATTTGTAGTTCCTGGCCTCTTAAGCTGTATGGGGGCATCATCGTGTTTTTAGAAAAAGAAGCATTCCTGAAAAAGTTTGCGATCACCAGAGAGCAGTTTGCGGAAGCAGATCTTTCCTGGGAGGAATTATGCGCGATCGCGGAAGATTATGCGGCGCGGCTGGACGGATTTTATGAAGTCCGGGATCTGTTTTTGAAGGAATTTATTGAGAATCAGGAGGAGAAGACGGGTCTGCATTCTTACCGGACCAGAATCAAAACGCCGGAACATCTGGTGGAGAAGATCATCCGCCGGCGGGTGGAAAACTATCTGAAGTATAAGGATTTAAACCGGGAGAATTATCTGAAATTCGTGACGGACATCATCGGCTTTCGGGGGCTGTTGCTCTATCGGGAGGACTGGGTGATTTTTCATAAGCATCTGCTCTCCCATTTTGAAAACAGGCCGGAGTGGTATGTGCATAACTGCCTGCGGGATTTTGACGGAAGCAGGGACCGGTATATGGTGGAAGCGCCCAAGGTGCACATGCGGCCGGGTGACTTCGGAGACATTTATGCGGACTGGATTGCCAGCGACAACATTTACGATCAGAAGTATTACCGCAGCGTGCATTACATATTGAAGTATCGCGGCGCTTATCTGGAGATTCAGGTGAGGACGCTGTTTGAAGAGGGATGGGGAGAGATCGATCATCATATTCTCTATCCTTATAAGAAGCAGGATCCGATGCTGACGGAATTTTCGGAACTGTTAAACCGCCTTGCGGGTATGGGCGATGAGATGGCGTCTTTTTACCGCAGGCTTCAGAATGTGCCGGATGAAGCGTTCCAGGGAAAGAAGAGCATGGTGGACGCGCGTCGGGAATATGAACATTATAAGGAGCAGGCGGACAGAGTCAGGCTGGATGAGATCGAGACGGTGGGCGATGCGATTCACACCGTAATTTCCCGGTAGCCGGGGGAAAGGCGGGAGAGTTATGGAGACTGTTATTTTTTCCGGCGTTCCAAAGAGCGCTTATGAGAGTGCGGACAGAATGCTTTCTCTTATAAGGGAAGGCGGCATCCGGCAGCATCTGTTGGGGGACGCTTCCCAGGTCCGTCATGGTACGGTGGAGGATAAGAGCGTGGATGATTACTGCAATTTTTTGAGATCAAAACAGTGCTATGAAATTTTGCGGCTGGAGGGCAGGGAACATCATGAATAATATCGAGAGCATTTACAGCAATTACGAGGAACTGATGGAAGAGTTTACGGAAGTGGTGATCCGGAACCGCTACGCTTTTTTATATAAGGAATGCGAGGAATTTTTGCAGAGTCTGGGGCTTGGCGAATCGGTGCGGGTGGATGAAGTGCTGCTGATGCACGCGGTATTGGATTATTTTTCCGATGTATCCAGACTCAAGAAGTTCCACCATATCAACCACATCAATGAGATCAAGGTGATCTCTTACGAGAGTTTCTGGCTGCTCCGGCGCAGGCCGCTGCAGGTCGCATGCGGGAATGCGGACAGCGACCTTCTGGCTTTTGTGAATGAAAAGTTCGTTTTTTCCAGAATTGCCGCTTTTCTGGTAGAAGAAAAAATGGATCAGGTTTTACAGAAAACGGATAAGAAGGCCTTTTTAAATTATCTGGATACGTTATATTATTTTCTGAAATACAGACAGTATGATGCGCAGGTGCTGGAACTGATGATTCTGGGATTTAAGGCCGGAGAAATCTGGGGAAGACAGGGGGAGAAGAAGCATGAAACTGAACTATAAGAGAACTTTTTTCGTCGGACTGGCATTTTTGTCCATCTGCGCATTCTGGCAGATGTACGACAATATTATACCGCTCATTTTGCAACAGACGTTTCATCTGAACGAAACGCTGACGGGAGCGATCATGGCTGCCGACAATGTGCTGGCGGTTTTTCTGCTGCCGCTGTTAGGTTCCCTGTCCGATAAGGTGGATACGAAGTGGGGAAAGAGAACGCCGTTTATCGTTGTGGGAACGGCGCTTGCGGTGGCGTTCATGATGCTGCTTCCTGTGGCGGACCGCAGGGCGAATCTGGCGCTGTTTGTGGGAAGCCTGTTCTTTTTGCTGATCGCCATGGGATTGTATCGTTCTCCGGCGGTGGCGCTTATGCCGGATCTGACGCCGAAGCCGCTGCGCAGCCAGGCCAATGCGGTGATCAATCTGATGGGCGCAGTCGGCGGCGTTTATACGCTGATTCTCATAAGCCTTTTGTTAAAGGGCGGCGAAAAACCGGATTATATGCCGGTGTTTCTGGGCGTAGCGCTTCTCATGGCAGCGGCGGTGATATTGCTTGTCCTTACCGTCCGGGAAAAGAAGCTGGCGGCGCTGGTGGCCAAAGAAAATGAGGAAGAGGAAGCTGCCGGCGGCAAAGCGCAGGAGCAGATTCAGGAAACTGCTGCGGACACGGTTTCGGAGCTCGCGCCGGGAGTGAAAAAGAGCCTGACGATGATTCTGGTATCTATCTTCCTGTGGTTTACGGCATATAATGCGGTGACGACCGCTTTTTCCCGCTATGCGACGACGGTCTGGAAGCTGGAAGGCGGCGGGTTTGCCAACTGTCTGATGGTGGCGACGGTGGCGGCGATCATCAGTTATATACCGATCGGATTTATTTCCGCGCGGTTTGGACGCAAAAAGACGATTCTGGGCGGACTGGTCCTCATGCTGATCAGCTATTTTGCGGCAATCTTTTTCACCCAATATCATCCGGCCATTAATATCGGTTTTGCGCTGATCGGCATGGGCTGGGCGGCGGTCAGCGTCAATTCCCTGCCGATGGTGGTGGAGATGTGTTCCAGCGGCGACGTCGGGAAGTACACGGGACTGTACTATACGTTTTCCATGTCGGCGCAGATTTTTACGCCGATTTTGTCGGGCGCATTTCTGCAGTACGTTTCCTACCGGACGCTGTTTCCTTACGCCTGTGTGTTCACAGTGGCCGCCATGGTTACGATGAGCATGGTGCGTCACGGGGATAACAGGCCGAAGGTAAAAGAAAACATTCTTGAGAATTTTGATGTGGAAGATTAGAAACGGCAGTTCAGTTTGGTCTGAACTGATACAGTTACAGAGAGGAGTGTATATATATGAGATATAAAAAGAAAATACCGTTTACATTGGCGGCGGCAGGCGCATATCTGTTCGCGGTTTCTCCCCGGCTGACGAACCGTCCGAACCAGATGCCGAAGGTATATTACGCGCACAGAGGTCTGCATGACAACATTTCAGATGCGCCGGAAAATACGCTGGCGGCTTTTCGGAAAGCTGTGGAAGCGGGCTATGGGATCGAACTGGATGTACAGCTGACCAAAGACGGAAAGGTAGTCGTGGTTCACGATTTTAATTTAAAACGTATCTGCCATGTGGACAAAGACGTGGACAGTCTCACATATGAAGAACTGAAGCAGCTGCCGGTTTATGACAGCGAAGAGCGCATTCCGCTTTTTAAGGACGTGCTAAAGCTGGTGGACGGCAGGGCGCCGCTCATTGTGGAACTGAAATACAAAAATGAAAAAAGCAAAATCTGTGAAAAGGCACAGGCGATTCTGAACGACTATCAGGGGATTTATTGCGTGGAGTCGTTTCACCCGCAGGTTCTTTTATGGTATAAGAACAATTATCCGGCCATCTGCCGCGGTCAATTGTCCATGAACTATCAGAGGGAGGAAGGCGACCGCGGACTGCAATTTTTTGTGATGCGTCATCTGCTGATGAACTTTTTGACCAGACCCGATTTTATCGCCTATGACTGCCGTGCCATGCGCGCGCTTTCCAAAAATGTGTGCCGCATTCTGTTCGGATGCCCGTCCGTAGCCTGGACGGTGAAGTGTCAGGCACAGTTGGACGCCTGCCGCCCGTATTTTGACTATTTTATTTTTGAAGGCTTTGTGCCGAAGAATTAAACGTGATATTCAGGAAGCGGCAGGCGCTGTGCAGACAGGCCGCCGCTTCCCGCTCTGTTTTATGAAAAGAAAGGATCTGTTTGACATGCATAATCAGTTAACCGAAAGCGATATTCAGAAAATGCAGGAGGAAATCGAGTACAGAAAGCTTGTAGTGCGCAGGGAAGCGCTGGAGGATGTGAAAACGGCGCGGGCTCAGGGCGATCTTTCCGAGAATTTTGAATATACCGCAGCGAAGAAATTTAAGAACAAGAATGAAAGCAGAATCCGTTTTCTGGAACGGATGATTAAAACGGCCGAGATCGTTTCCGACGATTCCGCGGCGGATGAAGTGGGCGTGAACAATAAGGTGGAAGTCTATCTGGAAGAGGATGACGAGACGGAAGTTTACAAAATTGTGACCACGATGCGCCAGAATTCTCTGGAAGGCCTGATTTCCATGGAATCGCCGATGGGAAAAGCGCTGATGGGCCACAAGGTGGGCGACAGGGTATTTGTGGAAATCGGAAACGGCGCCGGATACTATGTGGTGATAAAATCCATCGATAAAACGGAAGGGGATAACGAGGCGCTGCGGAGTTTTTAGGACATGGCGCCAAATGCGTGAATGGAGAAGAATGTGCGAAAACGGTGACAGGGGAGAAATGATTTGGAAAAGACAGCGGTTAAATTACTCATAACGGGGTGCGGCGGCTTCCTGGGAAGCCGCGTTGCAGCATATTATCAGAAAAAATACGAAGTGTGGGCGCCGTCTCACAGTGAACTGGATTTTGCGGATGAGGGGCAGACGAATAAAGCGATCGCAGAATTTTGCCCGGATGTGGTCATACATTGCGGGGCGATTTCTGATGTGACGGCCTGCAGCCAAAATCCGGAACTTTCCATGTCAGTAAATGTGAGAGGAACGCAGTATCTGGCCCGCGCCTGTGCGCAAAGCGGCGCCAGGTTCGTGATGTGCAGTTCGGATCAGGTATATTTTCGGGATCGGGCTGCGGGGGAAAGCGAAGAAGGATTTCTTTGTCCGCATAAAGAGACGGAGGAACTCTTTCCGATTCCGGTATATGGACAGCATAAACTGCTTGCGGAGCGGCTTGCGCTTGAGGAACAGCCGGATAGCGTGATTTTACGGCTGACCTGGATGTATGGAGAACTGACGCAGAGAGAACTGCAAAAAGGAAGAAAGAATCTTCTGACGATACTGCAGGAAGCGGTACAAAATCAACGCCCGGTCACCTTTTCGGCGACGGATTACCGGGGGGTGACGGATGTAAAAGAAGTGGTGCGCAATCTGGAGGCGGCATGGAAGCTGCCTGCGGGCGTATATAATTTCGGCAGCAGCAACGACGCGTGCATGTATGAGACGGTACGGCATGTGATGACGGCGGCAGGCTGCGAAAATCTGGTGCAAAAGGAAGAGGGAAGCGCGCTGCGGAATCTGACGATGGATATCGGAAAGCTGGAAAACTGCGGAATCGGATTTTCAGGTACCGCGGAGAGAATTTTGAGATATGTGTTGAGGATATGAAGAAAGAGCAGGAAGCCGGTTGAAGACAGCCGGTTTCCTGTTTTTTTTGCAGAATGCTTTTTAATGCTTGACAAAAGAAAATAAAGAGAACATAATGACTAAAAAGATATTTAAGTCACAAAAGGAGATGAATATGCCGAAGATATTTTCAGAAGAAGAAAAGAAGCTGTTGCGGGAAAAGCTGCTTCAATACGGGATACACGAACTGGAGCACAGAAGATACAGAAATATATCTGTAGATGAAGTGACGGATGGAGTGGGTATTGCCAAGGGAACTTTTTATCATTTTTTTGCATCAAAGGAAAGTTATTTCTATGAAATTATGCAGCTTATAAAAACGCGGAACAGAAAAAAACTGGTTGGACTTTTGGAGAGGGACCATTTATCAAAAGAAGATGTTGCGGGTTGCCTCTATGAGCGGTATACAGAAACAAAGACCGTATATGACTATTTTACGCCTGAGGAAATGCGTATTATTGTCAGAAAACTGGAGAATGGCGATGAGGAAAACGACAGCGCACAGTTTGCAGCAGATATCATAAAGAAAGTAACCGGAAAGACGGATGTGGAAAAAGCAGGAACAGTGGTAGCTTTCTGCAATATGCTTGCTTTGGCAGAGTCCAACAGGGATTTGTATGGAAATCGGGAATATCAAAATGCGATCCGCGTATTTTCAGATGCAGTGGCGGATTATATATTCAGGGAGGAATAGACGATGAGAACATTGGATGAATTTTATGAAAAATACCCGTTATCGAAATATACACTTCATACGGGGAAGGAGTTCGTTTACAGATACTATAGAAATGCCAAGGCTTCGCAGACAATTGTGCTTTTGACAGGAGGCATTGGACTTTCAGATCTTTTTTACCTTCATTTTGAAGAGTTTGCAAAGGATTTTTCTGTTATGACCTTTGATTATCAGTTGGCGTTTCAGAATAACGATGAATTTGCAGATGCGGTAGCGGAACTTCTGAATATGTTACATATAAAAGCGTGGCTTGCAGGACAGTCGTTGGGCGGAATTGTGGCGCAGATTATAGCGAAAAAGCATCCTGAAGTGGTAGAGGGAATGGCGCTTTCCAATACCTGCTCTTTATCGGCAAATATGAGCAAAGAAGCTTATGACCACGCGATGGGCATGATAGAATCTGAAAAAAAAGCGAAGAAAATGCTGAACTTTATTCCGTTTTCTCTTTTTAAGAAAATGATGAAATCCGCAGTCATGAAGAAAAAAACGGGCGGCTTTACTGCGGAAGAAAAAGAACTGATGGAAGGATTGTGCGATGCAATGCTTCGCCTTCTCACAAAGGAATACGAAATGCATATGTGTGATTTCCTGATCGACACTCAAAATCACTTTGGCATGGTCAAAGATGATTTTGCCTTTGTTGAGAATAAGGCGCTTCTGATTTTGTCGGAGGACGACGATACCTTTAATCAACCATGCAAGGACTCGCTGATAGAAATTATGACAAAGCCCACGGTGATTACCAATATTACAGGAGGACATCTGGCGCTTTTGGTGAAGTTGGAAAAGTATGCGGCGGCGGTCAGAAATTATATTCTCAGAACAGAGCAGGAAACCGGCTGAAATGGCCGGTTTTGCTTGATTTTATGATTTTATGATGCTTGATTTTATGATTGAAATTTATGTATTTTCATGCTAAGCTGAAGCTGAGCATACAATTTCTTTGAATCCGATGATTTCTTTCATTTCTCTGTGTACCGTGGCTCTCACAGACACGTTACCATTTCATTTCAGAAACTCTATGCTTACGATCCCATTAACAGGCAGGAGCGGCTGAAATGAGGGCTGTTTCCTGCAAGATTAAGTTTAAGGATGGCCGTTGTACGGAACATTTTTTGCCGTCAGAAAGGAGCAGCCTATGACAGAACATTTAAAAGTAGTGAGGAAACACAAGGATACGGTATTTCGGATGCTGTTTCAGGACAAGAAGGAATTGCTTAAGATGTATAATGCCCTGAATGATACATCTTATGTCAATCCGGAGGATCTGGAAGTTTACACGCTGGAAAACGCCATCTATATGAATGTGAAAAATGACGTTTCATTCCTTCTGGATTCGATGCTGAATCTATATGAACAGCAATCCTCTTTTAATCCCAATATGCGAGCGACATAGCAATGTCCTTGAGTTTAGCAGGTGGGAATCCTGCTTGGTAAAGTCCAGTCAGACAACCAATAGCGAGTCATGGAGCGTCATCAGCAATGATGCCGCTTAAGCGTTGACAGTCAGGTAATAGGCTTGAAAGTGATTGAGCCCCGTTAAGGGCTATAAGAATGGAATCTGCCGACATCTTGCATGTGATGGAAGGCAACACCTGTAACTGCGTTATGGCGAGTAGTTTCAGGGATTCCCGGGGTCGTAGAGCCAAGCATGTTATACAATGACTCAAGATGAAGACTCTTCTTGAGCAGGCTATGGCATATTACCGTAAAGGTAATATTAAATTGGCAGCGCAGCGTGCACAAGAGGCAATAGAGGGAAACATCAATGATCCGAAAGCATATGATCTTCTGGCTCGTTGCTATTTTGATATGCAGAATTATACGAAGTCATTGCAGACAATTGATTCCGGACTAGCTATCTATGCAAATAATTTGGATTTACATTGGCTGGGAGCCCGTATTGCAACGGTCGGAACACAAAATTATGATGATGCGCAGAATCGGATCAATAAATTGCTTGAGATTGCTCCGGATAAATCGATTGGTCATAGTGAACAGGTTTATTTACATCTTAGAAAGGGAGATGAGGATCTTGCGTTCCGGGAAATCGATTCCTATATAGAAGCCCATCCGTCTGATGAAGGATTTAAACGAGGTGTGGCCTATGATTTGGATTCTTATTCCAACGGATGTTATTACTACGATCAAACTCAGAATGCTACCTTTATTGCTGATAAGGAATCTTATCTGAAATGCTTAAAGCTGAGAACAAAAGCAAATGAGATCTATAGCGATGAACATACACAAAAGCAGTTGGAAAATGTAAAATATTTTGGTCAGAAAGAATGGAATGACTGGAATATGGACAGCATTAAATCATTGTCGTTATATGGTGTTATTTTGCTCGTTTTGGTGTGGCCTGTTGGTTTAGTTCTGCTGGCAATAGACGCTTTGCTGATTTATTTTAGTTTCAGACCGTACTGGCAGATCAATAAGACATATGTTACGGGTCAAATGGGTACTGCAGAACGGATTGTAAGTTCTATTGGCGATGTTGCTGCAAAATTTGGAGGATGGTTCTTAAGATTTTTGTGGAAGGCAGTCTGCGGGTTCTTTCGTTTGGCCCTCTGGCTCGCTTCAGGTGGACCGTTCAGATAAAGAAAGCATAACGATTGTAGCGACCCACCGACACTGTTTTCTATGTCGGTGGGTATTTTGAAAAGGGCAAACGAATTATGGGAATAAATAATCGCGAGCGGTTTGAGAATCATATGAATATATCGTCTCCGGAGACGATTGGTGATGCGGAAAGAATGACAGATGTAGAAGAACAGGCGCATGATCCGTATGAAGATATGTTTGATGAAAAACTTAATTTGGTAGAACTAAGTTATTCAGATAAAAGTATAGATAGCGATTATAATCTTCCAGATAAATCAATTTTCCTCAAAGCGGAAGATATTGCGTTTGAAAGTATTGTAGATGCAAACCCTCAGTTCGGAGAGGGCGGTGGCAGGCAAATCTTTGTCCGGGATTTCGAAAAAATGGTAGATGATGGCAGGTTAAAGCACATAGAGCATGAAGATGAGATTTTAAGCATTTCACCAGATACGGGTAATAGTGTGGTAATTGCTCTAAAATCTTCAAATGATGGTTATCCGTACTCTATCGACGAACGAACCTGTGATGAAAATGAAATTGAACAATTGGATCAGGGCACATCTCTGGAACAGGGGGAGGCGGAGTTTCAGGAACCGGAAAAAGAAGGCTTGTGTGTTTCGGATCAAACTGTGACAATTTATGATGGTCAAGGCACTCATAAAATGATGTATACTGTTGAAACCGGAAATCTTACAAATGAAGAACAAGAGGAATGGGATGAGTTAGATCAAAATACAATAGATGAACAGGGATTGACAAGAGTCATGGAAAATAAGGAAGCGCAACAGAAAGAGGATTGGGGACACCCTTTATCAGATCAGGAAGGATCGAACGGCATTTTTTATCCAGATGGATGGGAAAAGTCACGGAAGTTAGAAGTTGGAGAGATTTTTTATCAGATTAGACCGCTTCAACAGGAACATTCCAGTCCATACGTTACAGATAGAAAGACTATTGACGAATGCCGAAATAAAGATGGAAATATAGATGCAGGAAAACTACTCGGTAAATTACAGATTCGTCCAGTGGAAAATACCGTATATATTCTTCGAACATATGAGTATTTGGGAGTTTCCTGTACAAAATCCAACGTTTTGTAAACACGGCAATACCATAATGGGGGTGATAATAGCAATGATTTGCAATAATTGTGGGCATGAAGTAAATGATAGCGCTAAATTCTGCCGTTTTTGCGGTTCCTCTTCACCTGAAAAAGAGACTCTTGAAGCAATATCAGATGAAAAGAGTAAGAGCAAAGAACCTTCTGAGAAAAAGAGGATAGGCAGGCCGGTTCTGATACTACTGATCGCTGCGGCATGTTTTTTTGGCTTTGATCTTATCTTTACAGAAATTCAAACAGATAAAGCCTGATGAGAAACTATCTTTTGAAAGTGAACAGGAGAAAATCCCAAATGAAAGTCAAAATATTCATGATATGGATATAATAGAAAATAAAGAAGCCGAGAATGATGAGACAGAAAATGCAACGGAGAGTATATTGACAGACAGAGAACAGGTCTATTTACCTGTAAAAATCAGAATATTGGATGAAATGGGGAAACTTATAAAGTGGGAAGCGCATTTTTATGACGATAACGGAAACAAACTGGGGGAGAATCTTTATAATAGTGATGGTACATTGGTATATTTTTTTATATTCGAATATGATGAAAATGGGTATCTTCGATATGGAAAATATAAAAGGGATGATTATGAGACTGAGGAATGGCTTGAATATGAATTTGATGCGGATGGAAATCGGATTAGAAGCAAACGTTATATGAGAGACGAAGACGGTACAAAGTTTCTTTCGGGAGAGAGCACATTTGATAGCGACGAAAATCTGCTTTGTGTAAAAGAATTTGAAAGTAGCGGGGATATATATACCTGGCTCGAACGCATCTATGATTCGCAGGGAAGAAAAACGGGGGTAGAGTACTACGATAGTGATGGAGTTAAAATTGGAATGACAGAATATACATACGACGATACAGGCCGGTTAATAAGCTGTCGTTATCATAATGGACGACGGTTGGATTATGAATATGATACGAAGGGAAACTTAATCCATGAAACGGAATACCGAAAGGATGGTACGTTTGCAGGTCGGAAAGAATATGGGTATGACGAGAGAGGAAATCAGGTTAGTTCTGCCGAGTTTGATGAAGCAGAAAAAGGAATAGATGCCCGGTGAAATTCCGGTCCAATGGTGCAGAAATAAAGTCATGCCCAGCACGCCGCCTTCCGTGATCTGGCTCTGGCTGTGGATGTTGAACATGCCGAAGGAAAGAATGCATGCTCCCAAAAGCAGGCATCCGTAATGGATAAAATAATTTTTCTTACAAAGGACTGCAGAAAGCGGTCCTTTATTGATCGGGAAACGCAATGGCCAGAACTCCTTGTTTTAAATTTGCCATAGTTTAGCAGCGGACAAAACCGCTGCTAAAAATCCTCCGCCTCTCCGCCCAGTTCTCTGCAAAGCGCCAGAAATTGTTCTCCATACTTCTGATATTTCAGCTCGCCGACCCCGTGGACGGCGAGCATTTCTTCTTTTGTCTGGGGCAGCAGCACGCACATGGATTCCAGCGTCTTGTCAGAAAATACCAGATAAGGCGGAACGTGCTGCGCGCGGGCAATTTCCGTACGCAGGCGGCGTAGCGACTCGAAGGGTGCGCTTCCTGTATGTGCTGACGCTGCGCCGCGCTTTCTGCCGGATGCAGAGGCAGCATTGCCGGATGCGGATGCAGCATCTTTGAACCTGCCCGCTTTTTCTGCCGGGGGCGTCTTTTTTGCCGCCTTCATCGTCAGCACCGGGCGGAATTCCCCGGCTTCGGAAAAGAAGGTCAGTCCTTTTTCCTTTACCTTAACGATCGGAAACTGATCGTCGGTGACGGTCAGATATTCGGTCAGGACGAGGTAGTTTAATACCTGCCGGAGAAATACGATGGTCTCGCCGGAGTGGGAACCGTAATAGTGGTTTGCGTCCAGACCGAACCGCAGCACTTTTTCGTTTTTGCTGCCCCGCAGAGCGTCCAGAATGACGTTGACTCCATAACGCATGCCGCTGGTTAAAATGCAGCCGATCATGTCATTGGCGATCAGAGAGATATCGATTGTTTCAAACACGTTCAGGCAGTTGGAGCAGTTTCCGCAGTAGTTGGAGCCGTATTCGCCGAAATACCGGAGCATGTAGTCCCGCAGGCAATCAGCGGTATGGCAGTAAAAGGTCATCTTTTTCAGCCGCTCCCGGTCGCGCTGACGGACCAGTTCCAGCGCTTCGCCGGTCAGTTCGTCGTTATCCCGGTTTTGTTCGATGAAAAACTGGTTGGTGATAACGTCCTGTCCGCTGTAAAAAAGAATGCAGTCCGCCTTTGCGCCGTCTCTTCCGGCGCGCCCGGCCTCCTGATAATAGCTTTCCATATTTTTCGGCATATTATAATGGAGCACGAAACGGACGTTGCTTTTGTCGATGCCCATGCCGAAGGCGTTGGTAGCGACCATGATGGGAAATTCGTCATAGGTGAAGGCTTCCTGATTGGAGCGGCGCTCCGCGTCGGACAGACCTGCGTGATAGCGGGTGGCGGCAAAGCCGTCTGCAATGAGCCTGTCGCAGACTTCCTCCACGTTTTTGCGGGTGGCGCAGTAGATGATGCCGGAGGAGTCCGGATGGGTATTCAGATATTCTTTGATTCCTTTATACTTATCTTTGTCGTGCCGCACCTCGAAATAGAGGTTTTTCCGGTCAAAGCCTGTGACCGTCAGGTGCGGGTCGGACAGTTCCAGCATGCGGATGATGTCTTCTTTTACTTCCTTCGTTGCAGTGGCGGTAAATGCGCCGACTACAGGTCTTTTGGAAAGCGATCCGATAAAAGACGGTATTTTTAAATAGCTGGGACGGAAATCCTGTCCCCACTGGGAAACGCAGTGGGCTTCATCCACAGCCACCATGGAAATCTCGGCGTTTGCGGCAAAATCCTGAAAATCTTCCGTCAAAAGCCGCTCAGGAGCCACATAGATGATTTTATAGCGGCCCTCTTTTGCCAGCGCCAGCGCCTTTTTATATTGAGGAAAGGTGAGAGAACTGTTTAAATAGGCCGCATGCACGCCCATCTGATTCAGCGCGCGTACCTGATCCTTCATCAGGGAAATAAGAGGGGAAATGACCAGCGTGATGGCGGGCAGCATAAGAGCGGGCACCTGGTAGCAGACCGATTTGCCAGCGCCCGTGGGCATGATGCCGCACACGTCCCGGCCGGAAAGAAGGCAGTCGATCAGTTCTTCCTGTCCGTCGCGGAAACTGTCGTAGCCATAATAGGTTTTTAAAATTTGGTATTTATCCTGTGTCGTTTCACTCATGTGTTTGATTCTAGCATGAAATGTACAAAAATTGAAGGGAAAATATGATGTTTTTCCATCTTGACAGAAAGGAAGAAAAAAAGCAGTATATAGGTATGAGACGCAGGAAGTCTGACGCGTCGGCGGCCATAGAAATAAGGGAGGAAGGCCGCCTGATTACGACGATGCGCAATGCGCCGAAAAAAGAGGAGAGTACATCATATGAAAGAGAATTTGCCCGAATCTTTAAGGAAACTCATTACAAAAGTAGGGGAGACTTTTGCGGATGATCCGGCCATGGTGGAGTTATTCATCAATTGCTTTACCAATACGCTGGATACCACGGTGAAGAAGATGGAGGACGGCACCACCCATGTGATCACGGGGGATATTCCGGCCATGTGGCTTCGGGATTCCGTCGCGCAGGTGCGCCCGTATCTGGTAGCGGCCAGAGAGGATTCCGAGATCGCGGATATGCTGGTGGGCCTTTCCAAAAGACAGTTTTTCTTCATCAATCATGATCCCTATGCGAACGCTTTCAATCAGGAAGACAACGGCAACTGCTGGGATCATGATGAGACGGAGATGACCGGCTGGCTGTGGGAACGCAAATATGAGATCGATTCGCTTTGCTATCCGGTTCAGTTCGCTTATCTGATCTGGAAAAATACGGACAGGACGGATCATTTTGACGCAGCCTTTGTGAAAGGACTGCACACCATTTTAAAAGTATGGAAAACGGAACAGTGCCATGAAGAAAAATCGCCCTATTCCTTCGTGCGCAGGGGCTGTTATTACACGGACACCCTTTCCAGAGAAGGGAAGGGCGCGCTGGTGAAGTCGGGCATCGGGCTGACCTGGTCGGGCTTTCGTCCCAGCGACGACGCCTGCGTGTACGGTTATCTGATTCCTTCCAATATGTTTGCGGACGTTGTGCTGGGATATATGGAGACGATTGCACGGGATGTGTTGGACGATGAACTGCTGGCGGCGGAAGCGGCCGAACTCAAGAAGGAAATCCATAACGGCATCGAATCCATGGCGATTGTGAACAATTATTATTACGGAAAGATTTATGCTTATGAAATGGACGGTTACGGTCAGTATCTGCTGATGGATGATGCAAACGTGCCGAGCCTTCTGGCGATGGATTATCTGGGATATGAGGCGGATGACCGGGAAGTGGTGGAGAACACCCGCAGGTTTGTGTTAAGCAGCGGCAATCCTTATTATTATGAAGGCGCCAAAGCCAAGGGAATCGGCAGTCAGCACACGCGGCCGGATTATGTCTGGCATATCGCGCTGGCGATCCAGGGACTGACCAGCAAAAATCAGGCGGAGAAGCGGCGCATTCTGGAAATGATGAAGGACACTGACGGCGGTAAAGGCATGATGCATGAGGGCTTCGACGTGAACGACCCGTCACAGTATACCCGCGAGTGGTTTTCCTGGGCGAACGCCATGTTCTGCGAACTTGTTCTGGATTATTGCGGCGTCCGCGTGGAGAAATAAATACAGGGAGAGTTTAGGAAATGGAGAAGTATCAGGACAGCACGCTTTCGGCCTGCGCGCGGGCAAAAGATCTGTTGGGGAGAATGACGCTTCGGGAAAAAATCGGTCAGCTTAATCAGCGTTTATACGGTTTTCGGATTTATGAAAAAAAAGAAGGGGCTGACGGAATTCAGATAGAACTGGACCGGGAATTTGAAGAAGAGGTTTTAAAATACGGCGGCCTGGGCTGTCTGTATGGGTTATACCGTGCGGACCCCTGGGCGGACAAGGATTATCATACGGGATTGACGGGAGCGCTGGCAAAAAAAGCTTATAATCAGGTGCAGCGTTTTGTGCTGGAGCATTCCCGGCTGGGAATTCCGATGATGATGAGTTCGGAATGTCCCCACGGGCATCAGGCGCTGGACGGTTATCTGCTTCCGGTCAATCTGGCTGCGGGCGCAACTTTTCACCCGCAGCTTTTAAAGGACGCTTATCATGTCTGCGGGAAGCAGCTTCAGAACATGGGAGTGGATTTCGCCCTCGCTTCCATGCTGGACGTGCTGCGGGATCCCCGCTGGGGAAGAAGCGAGGAATGTTACAGCGAAGACCCTTATCTTTCCGCGCGGCTGGCGGAGGCGGCGGTCGCAGGCATTCAGGAAGCGGGTCCTGCGGTGGTGGCAAAGCACTTTGCGGCCCAGGGGGAAGGAACCGGCGGCATCAACGCCAGCGCGGCGAGAATCGGAGAAAGAGAACTCCGGGAGATTCATCTTCCGCCGATGGCGGCATGCGCGAAGGCCGGCGTGAAGGGCGTGATGGCGGCCTATAACGAAATCGACGGGATTTATTGTCATGCCAATCCCAGGCTGCTGAAGGATATTCTGCGGGACGAAATGGGATTTTCAGGCGTCGTGATGGCGGACGGCGTGGCGATCGATCAACTCGATTTCATGACGGGGGACAATGTGGCTTCCGGTGCGCTGGCCCTTTCTTCCGGCGTGGATATGGGGCTGTGGGATGCGGCCTTTGGAAAGCTGGAGATGGCTCTGGAACGCGGCCTGGTAACGCAGGAGCAGATCGACGTTGCGGCGCTTCGGATTCTGACGCTGAAATTTGAGAGAGGACTGTTTGAACATCCTTTTCTTGAGGAAACGGAAGAGGGAATGTATTTTCCTTATGAAAAATATCCGCAGTCTTTGCAGATGGCAAGGGAAAGCGGCGTTCTGCTGAAAAACAGGGAAGGCGTTCTGCCGCTGACAGCGCAATCGGGAAGGCTGGCGGTAATCGGGCCCAATGCGGACGCGCTGTATAACCAGTTGGGCGACTATTCTCCGCCGATGCGCAGAGAGGACGGCTGTACGGTTTTAGACGGCATAAAACAGATTTTTGCGGACTGGCAGGTTTCTTACACGCAGGGCTGCTATCTGCGGGGGCGTGCCCCGGAAATGTTGGAGGAAGCGAAAAAGCTGGCCGAAGAGAGCGATCTGATCGTCTGTGTGCTGGGCACATCGTCCAGCCGGTTTGGCGGCGCGGTCTTTGACGCAAACGGAGCGGCGCTGAATCTGAATACGGAAAGCGGTCTAGGAATGGACTGCGGGGAAGGCATGGACTGTGCGGATCTGGAACTGCCGGAGGCGCAGACGGAACTTTTAAAAACGCTGGCGCAAACGGGCAAAAGGATTGTGACGGTGGTGATCGCCGGGAGACCGCTGGCGCTCCGCACGGTCTGCGAGTTGTCAGACGCCGTTTTACTCAGTTTTTATCCGGGCCCGTTGGGCGGACTGGCGATTGCAGAACTTTTGGCGGGAAGAGAAAATCCGTCCGGGCGATTGCCGGTATCGCTGCCTGCGGCGACCGGTCAGGTTCCCGTATATTATAATTATAAGTCGTCCTATCTGGCGTGGAATTATATGGACGCTAAGAAGGCGCCGCTGTTTTCCTTCGGCTTTGGTCTGGATTATACGCGGTATACCTATGAAAACGTTGCACTGAGCGCGGCGAGACTGACAACGGATGAACTGAAAGAAAACGGGATTTCCCTGCGGATGAAGATACGAAATGCGGGCGGCAGGGCCGGATTTGCGGTTCCGCAGCTTTATGTAAAAGACGTAGCGGCTTCCACGGTACGCCGGGTAAAGGAACTGAAAGCGTTTGATAAAGTCTGGCTGGAAGCGGGCCAGGAAAAGGACGTATGTCTTGCGCTGGGAGAGGAACAGCTTGGTCTGTGGAATGAGCGCATGCAGTTTGTGACGGAACCGGGCGTGTTTGAACTGGAATTGAGCGATAAGGGAGAATCGATCTGGAAAGGGGAATTTGAGTTATGTATCTGATACCTGCTCCGGCAAAGCTGGAGAAAAGAGAAGGGGCATTTATTTTTACCTATGAGACCTGGATGAATCTGGAACCGAATTGTTCCGGTCTGGTAACGCGGCAGGCGGGCCTGTTTAACGATGAAGTAAAAAAAATTCTGGGTTATCCGGCTATGTTAAACAGGGGCTGCGGCAGGCAGGGGGACATCGTGCTGCGGCAGGACGACCGCATGAAAGCGCAGAGTTATGTGCTGGATATCGGAGAAGACGGCGTGACGCTTGCCGGATCGGAAAGCGGTCTCTGGCATGGCATGCAGACGCTGCGGCAGATCCTGGAACAGGAAGGGGCGGTTTTGTCCGCGCTTCATATCGAAGATGCGCCGGATATTTCAAACCGCGCTTATTACTTTGACTGTGCCCGGGGGCGTGTGGCGAAGCTGGACTGGTTAAAGAAGCTGGCGGACCGCATGGCCTATTATAAAATGAATCAGTTGCAGCTTTATATCGAGCACTCCTATTTGTTCCGGGGCATGACGGAACTGTGGCGGGACGATACGCCCCTGACGGCGGCGGAGATCATGGAACTGGACCGTTATTGTCTGGAACGGGGCATTGAACTGGTGCCTTCCCTTTCCAGCTTTGGACATTTATATAAGCTGCTCTCCACAAAGGAATATGCGCACCTGTGTGAACTGGAAGATTCCGATAAGCAGCCCTTTTCTTTGAAAGGGCGGATGCACCATCACACGATCAACGCCACCGATCCCGAAAGCCTTGCGCTGATGAAACGGATGATCGGCGAGTATATGGAACTGTTTTCCTCCAGGCAGTTCAACATCTGCGCGGACGAGACTTTCGACCTGGGGCAGGGAAAAAGCAGGGAAGCGGTGGAAAAGCTGGGAAAAGACAGAGTTTATATCGACTATGTGAAAGAACTGGCTCAATTTCTGGTGGATAACGGCAGACGGCCGATGTTCTGGGGAGATATCATCTTAGGATTCCCGGAAATGATAAAGGAACTGCCCGAAGAGATCATTTGTTTAAACTGGGGCTATGCGTGGAATCAGAATGAGGACAACACGAAATGGATGTATGAGGCGGGCGCGACCCAGTATTGCTGCCCGGGATGCTGCGGCTGGAATCAGTTTGTGACGCTCAACTGGAATTCCTACAGCAATGTGAGCCGGCTTTGCGGCTATGCGATGAAGTACGGAGCGATCGGTATTTTGAATACGGACTGGGGCGATTTCTTACATGTGAATCATCCGGATTTTTCCAGAGTGGGCATGATTTACGGCGCGGCCTTTTCCTGGAATACGCAGATCCCTTCCTATGAAGAAATCAACCGGCAGATTTCCCGGCTGGAATACCATGACCGTTCCGAAAATCTGCTGGCGGTCGTGGCAAAAATCCAGGAGAACGTGGGATTTGAATGGGAATCTGCCTGCGTTTATCGGGAACTGATGATGGGAAATGAAGAATTTGCCCAGTGCCACAGGGATAAAGTCATAGAGTTTCTTCCCAAAATGGAGGGCGTGGATGAGAAAAACGAACGCCTGAAAGAAATCAAACGGGAACTTTACGGTCAGATCGTTCATCTGGATGGGGAGAAAAAAGCGCTGATCGAGCCCTATATCATTGCAACGGAAGGAATCCGGCTGTTCAATGAACTGGGGAAAGTGGTGGCGGACGCCGGCTTCGGTATGACTTTCGACGCCATGCCCGACCGCTGGAAGCTGGCGAAGGAACTGGAAACCTGGCTGTATTATTATAAGGAAATGTACAGACAGGTCAGCAAAGAGTCTGAATTGGGCCGGATCGGGGAACTGGTCTGCTGGTATGGGGATTATCTGAGAACGGAAAGACAATGATTCAGCGTTGTTTTCGGAAGATTTTTGTCGGCAGCAGGGACATTTGTCCGGTATTTTCCGGATATAGGAATCATAAAGAAACAGGAGGTAAAATAGCGTGAAAAAGAAAATGATAGGCAGAGCAGGAATATGCAGATGGCTGTGTGCTTTTCTGATGGGAGTGTTGGTGATGGCCGGAAGTAAATCGCTTACGGCACAGGCGTTCGAGTATGATTATAAGGCGGAGGACGTATCGGTAGGAATGCAGCTTTTTCCCAACGAAATATTTCTGGTGCAGGCGGAGAACAATTTAGATGTGCTGTGTATCTGTCTGGATGAGGACGGAAATGAGTTGGAGCGGTTTTCGTCTTGTCTGAATAACTTCACAATGCTCGTGCGGACCTATAAAAAGGATTTGCCGGAAGGTAAGGAGTTCAAATATTGGGTGGTTACCCAAAGCGACTATAGCGATACCGCATGGACGCTCAAATACCAGGCTGTGCTGGGAGATATAACAGAGAAGACGGAGACGGCGGCGCCTGCGCCTGCGCCCTCAATCAGCCCGGAAGAGGCTTATCTGAAACAGTGGCAGGCATGGATAAAGGATGTCAGAAGCTATCTGCCTACGCTGACACTTCCCAACGGAAGTAAAGAGAGTTCCGTTGTGCCCACGCTCAATATGTGCATAGACGGAACAGGATTTATTGTACCCGGCCCCATTGAAAACACGGAGAGCGCTTTTGAAAAGACGAGCGCAGGAAATCAGATTGTGGTGACGGTCTGGAACAGCGCCTGCGGCAATGAGATGAAGGCATCGATGGATCTTCTTGCGGCCGGAGCGGGCGGAACGGTAAAAGCGATTTATGAAGTGTCAGCAATGGAACGCACCAAGGCTGACTATAGCCTGGTGAGAGAGATTGAAAAGGTTTCGCAGCCTGTGGAATACCGGATCTGGCCGGCGCAGGAGATCAGAGAAGCGGCAGCGCAGGGGCGCACAGTGATGGTGTTTCAGTATGTGCCTGGGGATAAGAATTTTGTTCAGGTAGATGCTGCCATACTTTCCGGCGGTCTGCTGTCTGTTTGGACGAACTATCCCACCGGCATATTTGCGGTGGTTGTGGTCTGACCTTGGATAAAATAGAATGCCTCTGACAGCAGCAGGTTTGGGCGAGGGGCGTCTGCCGCCCGGGCGGCAAGGATAGGGAGAAAATAAGGGGGAAAAAGATGAAAAAGCAGTTTTTACGGGAAAACTGGGAAATGCGTCAGGTGGGAAAGGAAGCCTTTCTGACGGCAAAAGTGCCGGGGAGCGTATACGGCGATCTGCTGGCGAACAGGGAAATGGAGGATCCCTTCTGGAAGGACAATGAAATCGAAGCCTGCGCGCTCATGGAGAAAGACTATGAGTACGTGGAACGCTTTGACTGCGAAGAAGGGATTCTGGACAGCGACCGGGTGGTGCTGCGTTTCGACGGCCTGGATACGGTGGCGGACGTCAGCTTAAACGGCGTGCATCTGGGCAGTCCTTTGAACATGCATCGCATCTGGGAATATGATGTGAAGGAAATTTTGCAGGAGAGCGGAAACGAACTGCAGGTCGTCCTGCATTCTCCGAACAAATGGATCCGGGAAGCGTTTCAGAAGTGCCGGACGATGGGTAACGACGATACCTTTGAAGGGTTTATGCATCTGAGAAAAGCCCATTATATGTTCGGCTGGGACTGGGGCGCGCATCTGCCGGACGCGGGCATTTTCCGCCCGGTTTCGCTGTTGGGCATCGACGGCGGAAGAATCGACAGCGTATATATCACGCAGGAGCATGAGCGCACGGGAGAACTGGAGGAAGGAACGGTCCGTCCGGTTGTAAAGTCCGTAACCCTCACCTTTAAAGTCATGGAAGAAACGGCCGGCGCCGCAGGCGGCGGGCCGAAGCTGACGGACGTGACCGGCGGCAGGGTGTGTGAACGCTGCGGAGGGCGCATAAGCTATACGGTTGCGGTCACGGCGCCCGATGGTACGGTGGAGGTTCGGGAGGATTCTCCCGAGACGATCCGGATTGAAAATCCGAAACTCTGGTGGCCCAACGGTTACGGGGAGCAGAATCTTTACGGCATCAGGGTGACGCTGTTTTTGGACGGCAAAGAAATTGACAGTTGGGAGAGGCGGATCGGTCTGCGCACCATGACCATGCACCGGGAGAAGGATGAATGGGGCGAGTGTTTTGCCCATGAAGTGAACGGTGTGACGGTCTTTGCCATGGGTGCGGATTACATTCCGGAAGACAATCTGCTGGGCAGGGTGACGCCTGAAACGACCAGAACTCTGCTGGAAAAGGCGAAGTTTGCAAATTACAATTCCATCCGGGTATGGGGCGGCGGCTATTATCCTTCGGACTGGTTTTATGATATTTGTGACGAAATGGGTTTCATGGTATGGCAGGATTTCATGTTCGCCTGCTCCGTCTATGAGTTGACGCCTGAATTTGAAGCGAATATCCGGCAGGAATTCATCGAGAACGTGAAGCGGATCCGTCATCATGCGTCCCTGGGACTGTGGTGCGGCAACAATGAGATGGAAATGTTTGTGGGCAATCACAATGAATGGGTGACAAAGCACAGCGAAGTGCGGGATTACCTGTTCATGTATGAGCGTATCATACCGGAAATTCTGCGCGAATATGATCCCCAGACCTTCTACTGGCCGGCAAGCCCGTCCTCCGGCGGAAGCTTTGACTTCCCCAACGATCCCAACCGGGGCGACCAGCACTATTGGGAAGTGTGGCATGGCAACAAGCCCTTTGCCGAGTACCGGAAATATTTCTTCCGTTACGCTTCCGAATTCGGATTTCAGGCGTTCCCGGCGGTCAAAACGATCGAAACCTTTACGGATGATCCGGCGGATATGAATCCTTTCTCCTATGTGATGGAGAAGCATGAAAGACAGTATGGCGCCTGCGGCAAGATCATGGGCTACATGCAGCAGACCTATAAATATCCCAACAGCTTTCCGACTTTCGTGTATGCTTCCCAGCTTTTGCAGGCGGACGGCATCCGCTACGGCGTGGAGCATTTCAGACGCAACCGGGGGCGCTGCATGGGTGCGGTGTACTGGCAGTTCAATGACTGCTGGCCGGTCATTTCCTGGGCGTCGGTGGACTACAGCGGCAGGATGAAGGCGCTGCATTATTATGCGAAACGATTCTTTGCGCCCATCATGCTTTCCTGTGAGGAACACGGCATGATGGATGTGGAAGCCAATATGAACCGGGAGCACTTTGAAGATCTGGAGAAGTCCATCCGGTTAAATGCGACGAATGAAACTGTGGAGGACGTAGATGTGACGGTGCGCTGGGCGCTGCGCAATCCGAAGGCCGAAATCCTTGACGGCGGGGAAGAAATGCTGCACGTTCCCGCGCTGACAAGCAGGTGGCTGGATAAGAAGGATTTTCCGGAGGTGGACATTTTCTCCCATTATGTGAGTTATGAACTGGAAAAGGACGGGGAAGTGATTTCTTCCGGAACCGTGAATTTCTCCTATCCGAAATATTTTAAATATGAGGATCCCTGTCTCACCTGCCGCATGGAAGGCGATGAAATTGTGGTATCTGCAGCCGCCTATGCAAAGAGCGTGGAAATCCAGAATGAGAACGAGGATCTTGTTCTGTCCGACAATTATTTCGATCTGAACGCGGAGGAAAAACGCGTGAGGATTTTGTCCGGCAGCACGGAAAACCTAAGACTCAGAAGCGTGTATGATATCAAATAAATATAACGTCAGGTAAGTGAAAAAGAATATGCGCCCGCCGGGGCGCACGAAGACGCCGCGAAGAGAAAGACTTTGCGGCGTCTGACTTTTGGATAAGATTTTTTGCGTGCATCATAGCGTTGTTCTTTGACGTACCTTATCGTTCATCTGCTCGATGCGTTTTTTCATGCGCCAGAACTGTACGATCCAGATAAAGAGGTAGATTCCGAAAAAAATGCCGAAGTACAGGAAAACCCCGGTCAGATTATGGGGCATCCAGCGCATGAAGTATGCGATCGTAAAGATTGCAACTGAGCAGACAACCAGATGGACGACGGTCATTTTCAAAAGACTCCAGTTCTCCATTTCCCAGATCGCGGAAGCCCCGCCGCAGGCTGCGCCGTAGAGTAGCGAGCAGACCGCCTGTATGAGAACCGCGTTCATCTCTGTTCCGAAATCGGAAATCAATCCGGGTTCAATGGCATAATAGTGACCGTCGTTCACGATAAGCGAAACCGCAATGGTAATCGCATAGCTGATTGCCAGGCCGACCGGTGCGCCAAACAGGCACCGCATTAAAATTTTCTTTTTCATAAAACTCCTTTCATATTCCTAAAACCTGTTTGATTTTTGGGACATATCGTCTTGAAACATAGGCTACGCTTCCGTCCGAAAGGGAAACGCAGATAGTTCCGGTGAAACTCAGATCAAAATTTGTGACCTTTTTTAAATTGATGATTTCGGAATTGGAAATGCGGACGAAGCTGTTTTTATCGAGCCGCTCTTCCAGTTCGTACAAACGCAGCCGAAGCATATATTCTCCGTCTTGAGTCGCGGCAAAAACCTTGCCGGCAGCGGCATAAATCCGGACAATGCGCTGCTGCTCCAGAATTTTGAGCGTATCGTCCCGGAATCCGGCCAATGTCATCGGCGCGTCAAGAGACAGCTTTTTGAAGATCAGATTCACTTCGTCCGTGATTTTGTCGGTCAGGATGAGGATTTTCGGTTCGGCGCAGGTTTCGTCGATTTTAATTTCAATTTTCAATGGATCACCTTCTTGTTGTGAGTAAAGTATAGAAAATATGCGCTGCTTTATCAATCGATTTCGGACGGTCGGTCGATTCCGGAGAATAAGTGGTACGGGGCGGTGAAACAACCCGGCGTCAGCCTGCGGCCCGTGTGCATGTTCTCCCCGGGCGGCGCATCTATCCTTCCCGGACACGCTCCCGCTCGGGAAACGCGTAGCAGTACATAGGGCGGCAAAGGACGCCGCCCAAGTGCTGACGCGTTTCCAACGGTCCGGAGAAGGATAGATGCGCCGCCCGGGGAGAACATGCACACGGGCCGCAGGCCGACGCCGGGATGCTCCGACGATCCTGATAAACAGCATACATAAACAGCATACAGGCGGTTGAAAAAAGGCGGGCAGGGTTGTATACTCTAAGGAAATAAAAGTGCATGCGGAGTGCGGATCAGGTCTGTATCCGGATCATAAGGAGAAAGGCGAAAGGTAAGGGGAATATGACTGCAAAAGAGCGACAGGGAGAAAAACAGGAGCAGAATCAGGTGAAAGGATTTGGGATCAGTGTGCGTTCCTTTTTGACGGCGCTCGTCATGCTGTTTGGGCTGATGGTGCTGACCTGGGTGCTCACCTTTTTCATCCCGGGTGGGGAATTCCAACGCGTCTATGCGGATGGGAAAGAACAGGTGCTAGCCGGAACTTTTGCATATGTGCAGGGACATCTTCCCTTCTGGAAGTGGCTCCTTTCTCCGGTTTTGGTGCTGGGCGCTGACGGCGGCGGTACCATGATTGCAATTATCGTTTTCCTGCTCGTGATCGGCGGCATTTTTCACTGTATGGACAAAAGCGGAATGATGTATTATATGCTGCTGGCGATCAGCCACAGATATGAGAAAAAGAAATATCAGATGCTGATGGTCATTGTGCTGTTTTTTATGTGCATGGGAAGCTTTGTGGGCTCCTTTGAGGAGAGCGTGCCGCTGGTGCCGATTGTTGTGGGACTGGCCGTTTCCATGGGATGGGATGCGCTTGTGGGACTTGGCATGAGTCTTCTTGCCATCGGCTGCGGATTTGCAACCGGTATCTGCAATCCTTTTACGGTGGGCGTGGCCCAGCAGCTTGCGGGCCTGCCGATGTTTTCGGGCGCAGCGCTGCGCATTTTCTCCTTTGTGGTCATTTATCTGTGCCTGACCGCTTTTCTGATCCGCTACGCAAAGAAAGTGGAAGCGCATCCGGAAAAATCCGCTTTGTATGGAAAGGAAATTTCCAATGCCTATGGAAATGTGATGCGGGATACGTTTGAGAAGGATGCCGATAAGGCGAAGGGGCTCAGGAGATTTTGCCTGATTCTGGGCGGCGGAATCGTGTTGATCTTTGCGTCCGGCTTTCTTTCCTTTTTACAGGGAATTATCATGCCGCTGATCGCGGTGCTGTTTCTGGCGGCAGGACTGTCGGCGGTGCGGGCCTGCAGGATGGACTGGGGACAGATCGGGCGTTACTTTAAAGACGGCGCGGTGAGCCTGCTTCCGGCAATTCTGCTGATTTTAATGGCGGGCAGCGTGAAATATACGCTGACAGAAGCGAAGATTCTGGATACGATTCTCTATGAAGCCTCCGGATTCATTGAAAAAATGCCGGGCGGCACGGCTGTGCTGCTTTTATATGCCTTTGTTCTGGCGATGAATTTCTTCATCGCCTCCGGTTCGGCAAAAGCGTTTCTGATGATGCCGCTGATTACGCCGATCACGGATTTCTGTCAGGTCTCCCGTCAACTGGGCGTGTTGGCCTTTGCGTTTGGCGACGGCTTTTCCAACGTGTTTTACTTTACCAATCCGGTGCTTTTGATTGCGCTGGGACTGGTGGGAGTCGGCTATGGAACCTGGGCGAAGTGGAGCGCGAAAATTCAGGTGGTGATTCTGGCGGTGACAAGTCTGATCCTGCTGGCGGCAGCGTAAAGCTTCCGGTTTATAAAAATCCGCCGTCAATCGTCAGGATCTGTCCGGTCATATAGGCCGGCGCGCCGGCAAGCTGCAGGGCAAGCGCGGCCACCTCGTCCGTTCGCCCCAGTCTGTCTGCGGGAATTTCATCGATGAGCGCCTGCATTTCTTCTTCTGAAAAACAGCGGTTCATATCGGTGTCGATGACGCCGCAGGAGATGGCGTTGACACAGATATTGCTGGGAGCCAGCTCCTTTGCCAGCGCCTTGGTCAGGCTGTTGACTGCGCCTTTGGAAGCGGAGTAGGCGGCTTCCATGGATGCGCCCACATTGCCCCATATGGAAGAAATATTGATGATGCGGCCGCTCTTTTCGCGCACCATGAGGGGAATCGCCAGCTTGCAGGTATAGAAGCAGGCGTCCAGGTTAGTTGACATAATGCTGTGCCATTCCGCGGGCGTCATATCGGAAAGCAGACCGATATGGGAAATGCCCGCATTGTTAATCAGCACGTCCAGACGGGGAATCTGCTGAAAAAGCGTGCAGACCGTTTCATAGTCGCCGATATCTCCGCAGAAGCAGAAGGCGTTAATTTCGTATTTTTCTGATAATTCCCGGCAGTAGGCGCGCAGAAGTGTTTCTGATTTAATGCAGGTCAGGTATAAGTCGTAGCCCGCTTCGGCAAAGGCCTGCGCGATCGCTTTTCCGATTCCGCGGGAAGCTCCCGTAATGAGAGCGCTTTTTCGGGGAAGGGACATTTCTGATTTCCTTTCTTCATTGCAAAATACGGTTCTGAGCGGCGCTCCAGACCGTTTTGCTTATTATATCAGTTGAAAGCGCATTTGTCACCCGGGGAAGATGCATGAGCATGTCGGCTGATGGTCAGACTAAGGAGTAACGATTCAGCCCGGGATTTTTCACCCGGTAATTTTTCACTCAGTAATTTTTTTCACAAAGCAATTGCAGGAGGAATTTGATATGTATGACTTAATTATAATCGGATCAGGTCCGGCGGGACTGAGCGCGGCTGTTTACGGAAAACGTGCGGGCTTTCGCACGCTTGTCCTGGAAAAAAATCCGATGAGCGGCGGGCAGGTGTTAAACACCTATGAAGTGGACAACTATTTGGGAATGCCCGGCATGAACGGTTTTGATATGGGAATGCAGTTTAGGGAGCATGCGGACAGAATGGGCGCCGAATTTGAGGAAGCGGATGTAACGGGAATCGCGGTGGAAGGCGATAAACGGATTGTGAAAACACGGCAGCGTGATTTTGAGGCAAAAGCGATTATCATTGCGACCGGCGCCGCGCATAGAAAACTTGAGGTACCGGGAGAAGAGAGACTGGCAGGCAGGGGGATTTCTTATTGCGCAACCTGTGACGGCGCTTTTTTCCGGAATAAAACGGCAGCGGTGATCGGCGGCGGAGACGTGGCTGTGGAGGATGCGATTTTTCTGGCAAGGGTCTGCGAGAAGGTATATGTCGTTCACAGAAGAGAGGAACTGAGAGCGGCGAGGATTCTGCAGGAAAGGCTTTTTGAACTGCCGAATGTGGAACTGGTGTGGAACAGCACCGTAAATGAGATTCTGGGAAATGAGCAGGTGTCGGGAATTTCCATTCATAATCGAAAGGATGGACAGGATCGGACGCTTTCGGTGGACGGCGTATTTATTGCGGTTGGCATTGTGCCGAACGCGGAAGTTTTTCTTGACGTGGTGGATGCGGATCAGGGAGGTTACCTGGCAGCGGGAGAGGACTGCGCCACAAGCGTTCCCGGCGTTTTTGCGGCGGGGGATGTGCGGACCAAAAAGCTGCGTCAGATCGTAACCGCGGTGGCGGACGGCGCCAATGCGGTGGCATCTGTACAGGAATACAATAACTTATCCAATCATTAAGTTCCGTGTAATAATTTCGAAGTGACAAATTTGGGACGGTAAATTTGTGTAATGTGACGAAAGGTTACAGAATAGTCATAAATTGTACACAAAAAATGGCAGTATTTTCCGTGTATGCGCGATTGACAAAACGGCGTATCGATGGTATAGTTATTTCTGGATTTAATAATTTTGTAACAAATGTAACAGTTCGGGCAACTAAGCTGTTACAATATACGTAACAAATGACAGAGATTTCATACTTGGGGAAATATATGAAACACAAATTTACGAAAGTGACCATAGGGGCCGTTGTAGCAGCGATGTTGATTTCCGGCAGCGGACTTTCCGCAGAAGCGGCGGGCGTGAAGCTGTCGCTTCCGGCAGCAGGACTGGGATTGACGTTCGGCGACGGCGCTCCGATTTCTCAGGTCCGCGATGAAGTGAACCAGAAGAAGCAGAGCGGTTCTGTATCGGGAAATGACGGACAAAAGACAGGGACGGTAACAGAGACGGAAACGCAGACTTCATCCATCAAGGAGACGGAAGCGGCGGAAACGGAGACAGCAGTTTCTGAGAGCGCAGTTCAGCCGGAGAACAATGCTGAGACGCAGGAAAAGGAAATTGTGGAAGCGGTGGAACCTGTGATCAAGCAACCGGAGACCAGCATTTCCGATGAAGAACTGGAGGAAGAAGAAGAGAAAGAAACGCTTATTATTGCGCAGGTTAACGATTATGTGAATATCCGCGACATTCCTTCTACGGATGGTGAGATCGTAGGCAAGTTATACAATAATTCTGTCGGCGTGCTCATTTCTGTGGAAGACGACTGGTACAAGATGAAGTCCGGCAACGTGGAAGGATATGTGAAAGCGGAGTATTTTGAAACGGGCGACGAGGCGAAGCGGATTGCTGACGAAGTGGGAGACAGGATTGCAACTGTTAATACAGAGACGCTGAAAGTCAGAAGTGATGCGAGCCTGGACGCATCCGTTCTGGGACTGGTGCCCGGCGGAGAAGAACTGACGGTTCTGGAAGAAGAGAACGGATTTGTAAAGGTAAGCATTGAAGAAGGCGACGGCTGGGTTTCCATGGATTATGTTATTCTGGAAACAGAATATGTGACGGCCGAATCCGTAGAGGAAGAGCGGGCGAGATTAGAGGAAGAAAGACTGGCGAAAGAAGAGGCCAGAAAAGCGGCTGAGGCAGCGGAAAAGAAACTTCGGGAAGAAGAGCAGAAGAAAGCGGAAGAGCAGCGGGCGCAGGAGGAAGCGGCGCAGAGCGCGGCAGAGGACGGACAGCAGGCAGAATCACAGGCGGCGTCTGAGACACCTGCACCTGCGGTAACCGGCAATTCCAGTCTTGGCGCGGCCGTAGCCAATTATGCGGTACAGTTTGTCGGAAATCCGTATGTATATGGCGGAACCAGTCTGACAAACGGCGCGGATTGTTCTGGTTTTGTTATGAGCGTCTATAAGAATTTTGGAGTATCTTTGCCTCATTCGTCTTCTGCGGACAGGCGTGTGGGATATGCGGTAGGAAGTCTTGCGGAGGCGCAACCGGGAGATTTGATTTGCTATTCCGGTCATGTGGCGATTTATATCGGCGGCGGACAGATCGTACATGCGAGTACGGCGGCGACGGGCATCAAGATATCCAATGCGAATTACAGATCCATTCTGGCGATCAGAAGAATTTTCTGAGAGCCGCAAAAACGAAGCGCTGCGGCGTTGGAGGAAAAACAGAAAGACAGGTATCTCGGAGCGGTATGAGCGGCTCTGAGATACCTTTTTTGTAACAGCAGATCGGTCGGAAAACGCAGCTTCAATTGTAAGAAGAAATGCGGAGGTTGTCCATTAATTGTCGGACATTGGGCTTGGGGAAAAGAGGAAGGAAAAAATCATACATTTGTAAAAATGCACAATAAATGTAAAAAACGGATGGAAAAGGTGAAAAATCGTCAATAAAGTTATCCACATATGAAAAGGCGATATTGACGGGGATTTTGAGTTATACACGAAGTTATACACATTATCCACATCCGAAAAGAGGAAGAGGAAAAGGGAGAACAACAAACAATTGTTTTGTGAGGTTGTACTAAAAATGAAAATAATAAACTAAAAAATGATAATTTATAATTATCAGAAAATTCTGATAATTGAGCAAAAGATTCAGAAAACATTGCTTCAAAGTGCGCATTATGCTATAATCAATTAAGGGAAATTGTCTCGGACAGTTTGATATATTTCCCTAATCTATGGAACAGAAGGGATGATGATAGTATGAAGATTATTATCAGCGGAAAGAACATCGATGTTACCCCCGGATTGCGCAGTGCGGTAGAATCCAAGATTGGAAAGCTGGAGAAGTATTTTGCTGCAGATATTGTCGTATATGTAACATTGAGTGTGGAGAAGGACAGACAGAAGATAGAAGTGACGATTCCGGTAAAAGGAAATATCATCCGCTCTGAGCAGACAAGCAATGATATGTATGTTTCCATCGATCTGGTAGAGGAAATTATTGAAAGACAGCTTAGAAAATATAAGACAAAGCTGATCGCGCAGCACCAGTCCGGCGGCAGCTTCCAGCAGTCTTATATGGAGAATGATTATGAAGAGGACGAGGAAGTGAAGATTGTCAGGGTCAAGAAGTTTGACATCAAGCCGATGTATCCGGAAGACGCCTGCGTGCAGATGGAACTGCTCGGACACAATTTCTTCGTTTTCTGCAATGCGGAAACCGATCAGGTGAATGTGGTTTACAAGAGAAAAGGGGACACTTACGGTTTGATTGAACCGGAAACTTGAAGTATCATCATAAAATGGAAGGGCATCCGGCGGGATGCTCTTTTTTTGGAAGGATGTTCTGGAAAAAAATACTTTGTCATAGAATGAAAAAAACAGGCAAATTTTCCTTTTGCGTCCCGGCCGGTCGCATCGGCAGGCTCCGGGAACGGTGGAAATGCGGGCGGTTTTATGCGTTCAGGAAAGTATTTTGCAGCGATTTTGATTGAACTTTTGCTGATTGCCATACTGGCAGGCGGTTATCTGGCGGATAAAAGGGAGCCGGAGGCGGTTTCGGGAAATATAAAAATTGCGGAACGAAATACGGAAGAAGGGAAAGAAGATTATATCAAGTGGGTGGATTTCACCGTACCCTGCGAGGCGCTGGACTTTGCTTATGAGACCGATGTGAAAGCGCATGAGGCGGGAACCAGCCTGGATTGGGTTTCGCTGCTCGCATATACGGCCTCGAAATGGGGCGGAGAGTTCGGGAAAAAGGCCATGAAGGAAATGGAAAATATGGCGTCGGAGGCGATGGAGAAGGCGGATGCGGCGCATACGGCCACGGATGTGATAGACGAGGCGGGGGCCGATCTGAAATATTATCCTTACTATAAAGAAGCCTATGGAGCCATTCTTTCCGGCATGGTCGGTTCTTACGAAGCACAACTGGCAGACGAAGACGGCAATGTGGACTGGCACAGCGTATACGGCCTGAAGGCGTACTCGCCCATTGCCAGGGGATTTGACTATTCGGATTATGATGATTTCGGCGCTTCCCGCAGCTATGGCTATGCAAGGCCCCATCTGGGACATGACATGATGGGGCAGGTGGGTACGCCGATCATCGCAATCGAGTCGGGCTATGTGGAGGTCCTGGGATGGAATCAGTACGGCGGCTGGCGCATCGGCATCCGCAGCTTCGATAAAAAGCGGTATTATTACTATGCCCATCTGCGGCAAAACTACCCTTACCAGGAGGATTTGGAAGAGGGGAGCGTGGTGACGGCCGGGCAGGTGATCGGTTATATGGGACATACCGGTTACAGCACGCAGGAAAACGTGAACAATATCCAGACGACGCATCTGCACTGGGGGCTGGAACTCATTTTTGACGAATCCCAGAAGGAATCGGACAATGAGATCTGGATCGACTGCTATCAGCTCAGCCAGTTTCTGAGAAAACACAGAAGCAGCGTGGAAAAGGTGCAGGGCACGAAAGAATGGCGGCGGGTGCTGCAAATCAAAGATCCTGCGGTGGAGGCCTATCAGAAGGAGAAGGCGGAAGCTGAAAATTCATCCGCAAAAGTCTTGTTATTATCCGCCGTTCCGCTTATAATATAATGTCAGGTCAGAGGAATTGCCGCCGCCTGAAAAGGAGGAATGATCGTGCTTTGGAATCTCTGGCCGGCCACCAATAAAAGAGAGGGACAGGAAGCTTTTCCTTGAAAAAAATATGAATATAGAAGTGGATGGATATAATATCTGTTATAAAATTACCGGGACCGGCGACAAAACGGTCGTTATGCTGCAGGGCTGGGGAACGGATCTTGGCGTGTATGATTCCGTGGCGGATTCGATCAATCAGGAGTATCGGTTTGTGCAGTTCGACTTTCCGGGATTCGGGGGAAGCGACGAGCCGAAGGAAGGATGGAATGTGGATGCGTACGCCGATTTTTTCTGCAAATTTATGCAGGCATTACAGATCGATAAGGCGGCGTTAATCGGACATTCTTACGGCGGCAGGGTGATTATTAAACTCGCTGCCAGGGAGAATATTCCTTTTGAGATTACGAATATTGTGCTGATCGACAGCGCCGGTATCGTACCGGAAAAATCCTTCCGGCAGAAGATGAAGATCAGGCGTTACAAAGCGCTGAAGAAAGTCTTGAATCTGAAAGTTATTTATGCTCTTTTTCCGGAACTCATTGATGACTGGAGAAGCAGACAGGGCTCTGCGGACTACAGAAATGCAACGCCCGTCATGCGTCAGTGCCTGGTCATGGCGGTGAATGAGGATTTGACGGAACTTCTCCCCAGGATCAGGCAGGATACGCTCCTTATCTGGGGCGACAAGGACAGGGACACGCCTATCGGCGACGCCAAAATTATGGAAGAGAAAATACCCAATGCCGGGCTGGCAGTGCTGTCCGGCGCAGGACACTTTTCTTTTCTGGAGCAGCCCGCAATCTTTCAAAGCATTATGAGATCATATTTTCAGATTGGAGTAAATAATGTTCATTAGAACCCTGATCACGGCAGCGCTGTCAGTTCCGGCATTTTATCTGACCATGCGTTATAACATGCATATGTTTCAGCTCAATGGATATAAAAACAGGGAACATATCAATTGGCTGAAGAAGAATATAAGACAGCAATGGCTTTTGATTGCCGGTATTGTGATTGGCCTTGTAAGGTGCGCGGCGCCATGTCTGGCGCTGGATATTATCTGTTACCTGACCCTGGCGCTCATTATCCTTGTCTATCGCGCCATGAAGCGGCTCAATACGAAGAAGAAGCTGGTGTATACCGCCCGTGTAAAAAGAATGATTGCCGCTATTTTGATTGTGACGGCGGTGATCGCAGCCGCTGTTGGCGTATTTGCCGGCGTCCGCCGTTTGTCCGGCGTATTTCTGATTTTGGTATCGGCGCAGTTTTTTATGAATCTGATTTCCAATACGATCAACCGCCCTGTGGAAAGCGGGATCAACCGGCATTATGTGAATGACGCGAAGCGAAGACTGAAGGAAACGCCGGGATTGAAGATCATCGGGATAACCGGCAGCTATGGAAAAACCAGCGTAAAATTTTACCTGCAGACACTGCTTCAGGGAAAGTATCATGTTCTGGTCACGCCGGAAAGTTACAATACGCCGATGGGGGTCGTCCGCACGATCAGGGAATCTTTAAAACCGACGCATGAGATTTTTGTATGTGAAATGGGCGCAAGACATGTGGGAGACATTAAGGAGATCTGTGATATCGTTCATCCGGATCATGGAGTGATAACGTCGATCGGACCGCAGCATCTGGAAACCTTTTTCAATATGGACAATATAAAAAATACCAAGTTTGAACTGGCGGATGCGCTGCCGGAAGGCGGTATGCTGTTTTTGAACGGGGATAACGAATTTATACAGGAAAAGGCCATTTCGTATGAAAATAAGATTTTCTACTATTCTGAAAAAGAAGGAGAAGGGTACTGCGCAGGAGACATATCCGTCTCGCAGTTGGGAACGGAATTTACCGTTACGGCCCCCGGCGGAGAAAAGCAGCGTTTTCAGATGAAGCTGATCGGCGCGCACAATGTGATCAATGTTGTGGGAGCGATTGCGGTGGCTCATAAGATGGGAATTGCGCTGAAGGATTTAAAAATTCCGGTCCGCAGAATACAGCCGGTTGCGCACCGGATGCAGATGAGGGAGCACGGACTGGTGACCGTGATCGACGATGCCTATAATTCAAATCCGGTCGGATCCAAAGCGGCAGTGGAAACGCTGGCGATGTTCGACGGGATCCGTATCCTGGTAACGCCGGGAATGGTGGAATTGGGGGAAAAGGAGGCGGAATATAATTATAAATTCGGAACATATGCGGCGGACTGCTGCGATTATATTCTCCTGGTGGGAAGAAAGCACACGGAGCCGATCAGGGAGGGCGCGTTAAGCAGGGGATTTCCCAAAGAGAGATGCCTGGCTTATGACAAGCTTGAAGAAGCCATGTCGTATGCTTATGCGATTAAGGGCCCGGGACATAAATATATTTTGCTGGAAAACGATCTTCCAGATAATTATTAGGAGGCGACAAACAATGAAGACAAGAGTGGCGATGATGTTTGGCGGTAAAAGCGTGGAGCATGAAGTTTCTGTTATTTCCGGCATACAGGCCATCCTGAATATGGATACTGACAAATATGAGGTCATTCCGGTATATATGACGAAAAACAACGAAATGTATATCGGAGAGGAAGTCGGGAAAATAGAATCCTATAAAAACATTCCGGAACTGCTTCATAAATCGCAAAGAGTAATGATGATCAATGAAAGCGGAAAAGTACAACTGATACCGTTCCCGCTTAAGAAGTTTGGGAAGAACAGGGGAGTGGAAATCGACGTGGCTTTCCCGGTGGTCCATGGAACGAATGTGGAGGACGGCGCTTTTCAGGGCTATTTGAAGACGGTGGGAATCCCGTTTGTGGGATGCGATGTCACCGCATCGGCCGTCGGCATGGATAAGTATATTATGAAGGCCATTCTGAAAGAGAGCGGCGTTCCGGTTTTGGATGCACAATTATATACCTTATCGGATTATGCGGATATGGACGCTTTGCTTGACAAAATAGAGAACAAGTTGGGTTACCCTGTGATTGTCAAGCCGGTGAACTTAGGTTCCAGCGTCGGAATCAGTGTGGCGAAGAACCGGATTGAACTGGCAAATTCCGTGGACGACGCATTCCGGTATGCCACAAAAGTTCTGGTTGAACATGCGATTTCCCGTCTGAGAGAGATTAACTGTTCCGTGTTGGGAGACGAGAATGAAGCGATTGCTTCCGAGTGCGAGGAACCGCTGCATTCGAAGGATATTCTCAGTTATGAGGATAAATATGTGAGCAACGGAAAAGGCGGCGCTTCAAAAGGGATGGCCGGCGTATCCAGAAAGATTCCGGCTCAACTGACGCCGGAAAGGAGAGAGGAAATCAGGGAACTTGCGGTAAGATCCTTCAGGGCGTTGGGATGTAACGGCGTTTCCAGAATCGATTTTATGATCGATGAGGAACATGATAAACTTTATTTCAACGAAATCAATACCATTCCCGGATCGCTTGCGTTTTATCTGTGGGAACCTGTGGGAATTCCCTATAAGGAACTGCTGGACCGCATGATTCAGCTTGCGCTTAAGCGGGTCAGGACAGAAGAAAGCATTATTTTTACATTTGACACGAATATACTCAATTCAGCCAGCTTTGGAGGCTCAAAGGGGGCAAAATTGTAATGAAAAGCATTCCTGCGGTTGAGGGGCCGGGGAGATATGAGGAGAGAGAGTTCGCGGATTCAAAATTTGTTGAAATCACATCCGATGAAAACTTTGACGTCCGGATGCAATATCCGGCGCTTCATATGAAGAATGCGGAAGAGCATTGTTATGTCAGAGAAGAAGTGTATGAGATGCTCGTGCGGGCGGCGCGGCTTTTGCCGGAAGGATACAGATTCCGGATATGGGATGCGTGGAGGCCGTTTGCGCTGCAGCATGAATTGTATACATCATATTCTGTCGATATTATAAAGGATTTTGAACTGGAAGACTGTACGGAAGAGCAGAAAAAGGCCGTTATATGTAAGTTCGTATCGGATCCTGTAGAGGACAGAGAAATACCGCCGGTGCATACCACGGGCGGAGCTGTTGATCTGACGATAGTGGACGCTCACGGGAATGAACTGGATATGGGAACGGAATTTGACGCTTTTACGGATAAGACATGCACGGCTTTCTTTGAAAACGAGAAGAATGAAACTGTAAAAGAAAACCGCAGGCTTCTCTATCATGTGATGACAAGCGTTGGATTTACGAATTTGCCGTCAGAGTGGTGGCATTTTGACTACGGCGATCGGTTTTGGGCTTTTTATGAAAAAAAGCCGGCGATGTACAGGGGTGTGTTTACGAGGGAGGAAATTCATGGAACAGGATGATAATCTAAAGAGTTACCGGGAGAAAAAGAGAAAGGCGAATAAGAAAAACATCGATTTAAGCTATGCGGTAGTCGGTTTTATCGTGGTGGCGCTTATTCTTCTTGATTATATCATCCTTTCGGATACGGGCAGCTTTAGCTGGGCGGATTTTGTGCAGGACACGGTCGGCAATCTGATGGGAGTTCTGGCGGCATTTCTGATTTTTGATATCATTCATGATAAGCTGTCAAAGGACAGTTACGCGGACGAAGTGTCCGAGCAAATTCTGGAAACGCTGCTTGAACAAAAGGGAATTGACGCGCTGGACGAGAATCTGAAAAGAAAATTTGTTACCGCATCTATTCAGTCTTTGGACAGCGATCAGGAGGCCGCCGCTGAAATTTCTGCCGAACTGGAAAAGTATTTGTGCGAAGAGGCGGACCGGGCGCGGGTGTTGCGGCATCTGGCGCAATACTCCGAAAGACAGAAGTATGAATTTGTGAGATCGAATGTTGATTCCATAACGGATGATGCGGACGCAGCCATGATGATTCATAATTTCCTGCGGAATTATTTAAGCAGCGATAATGACTGCAGAATCCGGACAAGCTTTGAGTATAAATTTGAACTGAGAGACAGGCTTCCGGCATCGTTTTATGAATTAAAGCATAAAGAGGATTACTTCTTTGTGGAGGAAACTCTTACATATGATGTGAAATACCTTACGGAGAAAATGAATAATTTGAATTCGAACACCGTAAGTATCGGATTTGCCTATGATAATAAAAATCTGGACAAGTTTCTGCGGGACAGCCAGGTAAATCAGGCGGGAGATCCGCTGTGCAATTGCATTTTCCGGGAAAGTCTGGATATCGATCCGGAAGATATGCAGTTTTTTGCAGATCTTTCACCGGAAGAACTGAAGGAAAAACTGCGTCTCATTTTTAAGCCCCATCTGACAATCGACGGGTTTGCCGGAGAACTGACCGGCGCACATGCGTATCCGTATGGAATTGTGGCGGAATTTAAAGTCGGGCATGACACGACGGCTATGTCGCATACGGTTGATATGATCTTTGATATGCCGAAAAGATGGCACGGAATATTGGAAGTCGCGTTGGTGGAGCCCACGAAGAAGCCGCGCATTACGCTGAGCTATTCCGGCGATACGATGGATATCGAGATGTACTCGTTCTTAGACAGAGGGGACGATACGTCTTATGAGAATACGCATATAGACGATATCGGCATTTACAGAATTATCCTGAACAATACATGGGTTTATCCGGTGAGCGGCGTTGTGTTTACAATTGATAAGAAACAGAAAAACATTCACGGATCGCATGTGTCGTGAACCGTGAGGAACAGGCGGCGTCAGTTTATCTTAACTTTCTGCTTGCTCTGTGTGATGGACTATGTTATAATAGAAGCAGCGGGCAATGATAAAAAATTAACAATCATGTAAGCCCCGATATTATGATATGTTTACAATGATATGGAGGAAAAGACATGGCTAAGAAAATCGTATTAGCAGGTGCCTGCCGTACAGCGATCGGCGTAATGGGCGGCACATTGAGCACCACACCGGCTGCAGAACTCGGTGCAATCGTTATCAAGGAAGCGTTAAACAGAGCAGGCGTTCCTGCTGATAAGGTTGACCAGGTATATATGGGCTGCGTTATTCAGGCCGGACAGGGACAGAACGTTGCGCGTCAGGCTTCTTTGAAAGCTGGTCTTCCGATTGAGACTCCTGCAGTCACCATCAACGTTGTATGCGGTTCCGGTTTAAACTGTGTGAACATGGCAGCGCAGATGATCGCAGCAGGCGATGCTGACATCGTGGTAGCAGGCGGTATGGAGAACATGTCTATGGCTCCTTATGCAGTAATGCAGGGCCGTTACGGCTACAGAATGAACGATGGCAAGCTGGTTGACACCATGGTTCATGATGCATTATGGGATGCATTCAATGATTATCATATGGGTATCACGGCGGAGAATATCTGCGAGCAGTGGGGCATCACCCGCGAGGAACTGGATGCGTTTGCTGCTAATTCCCAGCAGAAGGCTGTTGCAGCGCAGGAAGCAGGCGCATTCGACAAAGAAATCGTTCCCGTTGAGATCAAGAAGAAGAAAGAGACGATCGTATTTGCGAAGGACGAAGGTCCCCGCCCCGGCACAACCGCTGAAGGCATCGCGAGACTTCGCCCCGCATTCAAGAAAGACGGCGTCGTTACCGCCGGCAACTCTTCAGGCATTAATGACGGCGCAGCGGCAATCGTCGTGATGAGCGAAGAAAAAGCAAAAGAACTGGGCGTTAAGCCTATGGCAACATGGGTTGCAGGCGCACTTGCAGGCGTAGATCCTACCATTATGGGTATCGGACCTGTGGCGGCTACGAAGAAGGTTATGGCTAAGACCGGCATGAAGATCGAAGATTTTGATGTGATCGAAGCAAACGAAGCTTTCGCAGCACAGTCCATCGCGGTTCAGAAAGATCTGGGCTTCAAGGATGAACAGCTTAACCCTAACGGCGGCGCAATTGCTCTGGGCCATCCGGTAGGCGCTTCCGGCTGCCGTATTCTGGTAACACTGCTTCATGAGATGGAAGCGAAAGATCTGAAGAAGGGTCTTGCAACTTTGTGTATCGGCGGCGGCATGGGCTGCGCAACGATCGTAGAAAGAGATTAATCAAAAGACGGATGGGAGAATGTTTCATTTTGTGAGACATTCTCTTCACTATGTAGAAAGGCAATGGTGCAGTAAAATGGAATACATTTTATACGAAGTAAAGGGCGGCTATGCGATCATCACCATCAATCGTGAAAGAGCGCTGAACGCTTTGAATTCCCAGGTGTTGGAAGAACTGGATCAGACGCTGGACAGCGTTGATCTGAACACAGTAAGATGCCTGATCTTAACAGGCGCAGGACAGAAGTCCTTCGTAGCGGGCGCAGATATCGGCGAAATGAGCACGCTGACAAAGGCAGAGGGCGAAGCTTTCGGGAAGAAGGGCAACGACGTTTTCCGCAAGCTGGAAACTTTCCCGATCCCGGTTATCGCTGCAGTGAACGGCTTTGCGCTGGGCGGCGGCTGTGAGATTTCCATGAGTTGTGATATCCGCATCTGCTCTGAGAACGCGGTATTTGGACAGCCTGAGGTTGGCCTCGGCATCACGCCCGGCTTTGGCGGCACACAGAGACTGGCTCGTCTGGTCGGCGCAGGAATGGCGAAGCAGATGATCTACACCGCACGCAATATCAAAGCTGACGAAGCATTCAGAATCGGCCTTGTAAACGCCGTATATCCGCAGGAAGAACTGATGGCGGCTGCTGAGAAGATGGCGGCAGGCATCGCAAAGAATGCGCCGATCGCAGTCCGTAACTGCAAGAAGGCGATCAACGAAGGTCTGGACGTGGATATGGATCAGGCGATCGTGATCGAAGAAAAGCTGTTCGGCGATTGCTTCGAGACGGAAGATCAGAAGTACGGCATGGCTTTCTTCCTCGATAAGAACAAAGAGAAAGTAAAAGAGCCTTTTAAGAATTGCTAAACTGAAACGGCAGAAACCGCCTGCCACGGCAGGCGGCGCAACATAAAAGAAGAACACAAACAGAAACAGGAGGACAACACAATGAAAGTTGGCGTTATCGGTGCCGGCACAATGGGTGCTGGAATTGCACAGGCGTTTGCAATGACAGACGGTTATGAAGTTTGCCTTTGCGATATCAAGATGGAGTTCGCAGAAGGCGGCAAAGCAAGAATCCAGAAAAACATCAATTTCCTGGTAGGCAAGGAAAAGATCAGCCAGGAAAAGGGCGAAGAGATCATGGGCAAGATCACATGCGGATTAAAAGACATCTGCACAGACTGTGATCTGGTGATTGAAGTTGCGCCTGAGAAAATGGAAATCAAGAAATCCACCTTCAAAGAACTGATGGATATTGTGAAGCCTGAATGCATCTTTGCTTCCA
Source organism: Eubacteriales bacterium (assembly GCA_030524745.1). Lineage (GTDB taxonomy): Bacteria > Bacillota > Clostridia > Lachnospirales > Lachnospiraceae > Gallintestinimicrobium. Next base: position 56,354 of record JAUNGC010000018.1, read on the forward strand.
ACACTTCTTCCCTGTCCATCACAGAAATGGGCGCAGGCCTTGACAGACCGCTGATCGGCATGCATTTCTTCAATCCTGCTGACAGAATGAAACTGGTTGAAGTGATCGCCGGTGAGAATACACCTGCTGAACTGGTGCAGAAGATCAAAGATATCTCCGTAGAAATCGGCAAGACTCCTGTAGAAGTAAAAGAGGCTCCCGGTTTTGTTGTAAATAAGATTCTGATTCCTATGATTAACGAAGCGATCGGCATTTATGCGGACGGCATCGCTTCCGTAGAAGATATCGATACCGCTATGAAGCTGGGCGCTTCTCATCCCATGGGACCGCTGGCTCTGGGCGATCTGGTAGGTCTGGATATCGTTCTGGCTATCATGGAAGTTCTGCAGTCTGAGACAGGCGATCCGAAGTACCGTCCTCATCCGCTTCTGCGCAAGATGGTTCGCGCAGGCAAGCTGGGCAAGAAGACCGGCATCGGTTTCTATGACTACAGAAAGTAAGCGAACGCAGACTGCGTGCGCTTACTTGATACTTCTCGATTCGCACAGCGGATCGAGAAGGTTCCCGTCTTAAGTTACGGCTGTCAAAGCTTGAGAAGGTTCCCGTCTTAAGTTGAGGTTGTCATAGCTTAGGATGATTCCCGTCTTTGTACAGGAAATAGATGATTTTAATTTGGAGGAAAATTGACATGGATTTTATGTTAGATAAGAAACATGAAATGGCGAGACAGCTCTTCAGAGAGTTTGCCGAAAAAGAAGTAAAACCTCTGGCGCAGGAAGTCGATGAGACAGAAGAGTTCCCCAGAGTGACAGTAGAGAAAATGGTCAAGGCCGGCTTCATGGGCATTCCGGTTCCCAAGCAGTACGGCGGCCAGGGCTGTGATATTCTGACCTATGCGATGTGCGTAGAGGAACTTTCCAAGGTTTGCGGCACGACAGGCGTTATCGTTTCCGCACATACTTCCCTTTGCTGCGATCCGATCCTGACTTATGGTACGGAAGACCAGAAGCAGAAATATCTGGTTCCCCTTGCAAAAGGTGAAAAGCTGGGCGCATTCGGTCTGACGGAGCCCGGCGCAGGTACGGACGCACAGGGACAGCAGACCAAGGCTGTTTTAGAAGGAGACGAATGGGTATTAAACGGCTCCAAGTGCTTCATCACAAACGGTAAGGAAGCGGATGTTTATATCATCTTTGCAGTGACCGGTATCGTTGAAAAGCGAGGCAGAAAACAGAAAGAGATTTCCGCATTCATCGTAGAAAAAGGAACGCCCGGCTTCTCCTTCGGCACCAAGGAAAAGAAAATGGGTATCCGCGGTTCTTCTACATATGAACTGATTTTCCAGGACTGCAGAATTCCGAAGGAAAATCTGTTAGGACAGCAGGGCAAGGGCTTCAATATTGCTATGCACACACTGGACGGCGGCCGTATCGGTATCGCTTCTCAGGCGCTGGGCATCGCAGAGGGCGCTCTTGAATCCACGATCGATTATGTAAAAGAGAGAAAGCAGTTCGGAAGAGCGATCGCGGCTTTCCAGAACACGCAGTTCCAGCTTGCTGATATGGCTACGAAGGTAGAGGCTGCACAGCTTCTCGTTTACAAGGCTGCAGTAGCAAAACAGACTCAGAAGGTTTACTCTGTAGAAGCTGCGAAAGCAAAACTGTATGCGGCAGAAGTCGCTATGGAAGTTACCACCAAGGCTGTTCAGCTTCATGGCGGTTATGGCTACACAAGAGAATACGATGTTGAGCGCATGATGCGTGACGCTAAGATTACAGAGATCTACGAAGGAACCAGCGAAGTTCAGAGAATGGTTATCTCCAGTGCTCTGTTGAAGTAATCGCCGCAAAGAGCGGCCGCAGGGAAGGCGGTTTTACCGCATTTCCCGCTTCTGTAATGAAAAGTAAACAATAAAAATAAGGAGTGAATCATACAATGAAAATCGTTGTTTGTGTAAAACAGGTTCCCGATACCAAGGGCGGCGTTAAATTCAATCCCGATGGTACACTGGACAGAAGTGCAATGCTTGCGATCATGAATCCTGACGACAAAGCAGGTCTGGAAGCGGCTTTAAGATTAAAAGATCAGTACGGCGCTGAAGTTACCGTAGTTACAATGGGTCTTCCCAAGGCAGAAGAAGTGCTGCGTGAAGCGATCGCTATGGGCGCGGACAAGGGTATTCTGGTAACAGACAGAGTGCTGGGCGGCGCAGATACCTGGGCGACCAGCCAGACAATCGCAGGCGCAATCCGCAATCTGGAATATGACCTGATTATCACCGGCCGTCAGGCGATCGACGGCGATACCGCTCAGGTTGGTCCTCAGATCTCCGAACATCTGAATATTCCGGTTATCAGCTATGCGCAGAATCTTAAGATCGAAGGCGATTCCGTTATCGTGGAGCGTCAGTTTGATGACAGATATCATGTTCTGAAAGCGAAAATGCCCTGCCTGGTTACGGCGCTGGCAGAATTAAATGAGCCCCGCTACATGACTCCCGGCGGCATCTTCGACGCTTATGATGCAGAGATCACCGTATGGGGAAGAGCAAACCTTGTAGATGTGGAAGATTCCAATTTGGGTCTGAAGGGATCTCCGACACAGATCGCAAAAGCATCCGACAAAGTTCGGAAAGGCGCAGGCGAAAAGGTTGCTCTTGATCCGACAGAGTCTGTTGACTATATTATGGACAAGTTACTGACAAGACATGTGATCTAATGAATCGTAAGGAAAGAGAGTGCGCGCAGAGCGGACATTTGCTTTCAAACGATCGGTGAACGGCAGGCCGTCAGGCCTGACGTGTAAAAATCTGGAAAGGACATGGTTATTCAAGATGAACTTAGAAGAATATAAAGGCGTATTTGTCTTTGCGCAGCAGGTTGATAACGAACTGAGCGGCATCGCGCTGGAACTGGTGGGCAAAGGAAAAGAACTGGCAAAAGATTTGGACACAGAAGTAACTGCAGTTCTCATCGGCAGCGGCGTAGAAGGTCTCTGCACAGAACTGGCTGAGTACGGCGCAGACAGAATCATCGTTGTGGATGATCCTGAACTGAAGGAATACAGAACAGAGCCTTATGCGCATGCTCTGGCAGAAGTAATTAAGAAGTATAAGCCCGAGATTATGCTGGTCGGCGCAACCGCAATCGGCCGCGATCTGGGTCCCCGCGTATCCGCAAGAATTCATACAGGTCTGACCGCAGACTGCACAAAGCTGGAAATCGGTGATTTCCCGATCAATCCGATTCCGGGAAGAGAGCAGAAGCACAATCAGTTGCTCATGACCCGTCCCGCTTTCGGCGGCAACACGATCGCAACGATCGCCTGCCCTGAATTCCGCCCTCAGATGGCAACGGTTCGTCCGGGCGTTATGCAGAAGGCTCCCCGCGTAGAGGGCGCTCAGGCTGTGGTTGAGAAGTTCAACCCCGGATTTACTCCGGATCACAAATATGTGGAGATTCTGGAGATTGTCAAAGCGGTTTCTGATGTGGAAGATATCATGGATGCAAAGATTCTGGTATCCGGCGGCCGCGGCGTAGGCAGCGCAGAGAACTTTAAACTGCTTGAGGATCTGGCTGACGCGATCGGCGGCACCGTAAGCTGCTCCCGTGCAGTTGTGGATTCCGGCTGGAAGCCGAAGGATCTGCAGGTGGGTCAGACAGGTAAGACTGTTCGTCCTCAGGTATATTTCGCAATCGGTATTTCCGGTGCAATCCAGCATCTGGCTGGTATGGAAGAATCCGATATCATCATCGCAATCAACAAGGATGAGACAGCTCCTATCTTTGATGTGGCTGACTACGGCGTTGTCGGCGATCTGAATAAGATTGTTCCCGCTCTGACGGAAAAGATCAGAGAAGCAAGAGCAGCAAAATAAAGAATTGACGGTAAATTATGAAAAGACGGCCATCCGCAGGTTGACAGACCTGCAGGATGGCCGTCTTTTGATGCAGTCTGGCGTTGAGCGTTACAAAGCGCGAAAAGCTTTTGAAGTTAAGAGGGTTGAGAACGGTTATCGATTGAATAAGATCTTGTAAAAGAGTATAATAACAATTAAATTGGGTAAATATATACAATGAATTATAGTATATCGATTAATTTTCATGATAAAGGAAATGATAGTTGTGATTGGCAAATTTTAAAGAGGTATGCCGTGGAAAAAGACGTGATTTTAGAATTATATTATGGGAATATCAGTCCGATTGATTTGAATATGATGGAGAAGGAAACATATTTAAAGCACAGCGAATATCTGGAAAAGGCGTCGGAGGAGTTCGCGAAAAAACTGCCTTCTGACCTGAAAGCGGAATTTCGCAAGCTGTGTGAAGCGGAAATGAAAGCAGATGAAATCTTGCACAGGGACGGCTTTTGCAAAGGCTTTCAACTTGGACTGAAGCTGACGGCGGAAGCGCTTTTGGAGGAATAACTATTTTGTGAAAGCTTTGCATATGAGAAAAGTCCAATCGGAAAATCGGACTTTTCTGTCAATATTTCGCTGCTAAAATCAAATGATTTCGGAACCAAAAGGCATCAGCGCCAGCTTGGCAATTTTGAAGTGCTGTAGTCCGAAAGGTATGCCGACAATCGTTACGCAGAGCAGGCAGCCCATGACTGCGGATTCAATGGCCAGAGGCAGACCGGAAACGATAATCCAGACGATATTCAGGACCAGGGATGGCGCGCCGCCGCCGTAGCGAACCTCTTTTCCAAAGGGGAAAAAACTCAGAGCGGCAAATTTGAAGCATTGTGTTCCAATCGGAATGCCGATGATGGTGATGCACCATAACAGACCCGCCAGACACCAGCTTAGGCCGCTGATACAGCCGCCGAACAAAAACCATAATAAATTACCGAGACATCCCATAATGATTCCCTCCTTATGTGTGAAAAAAGTAACATTACTTCGGGAAAATGTCAACGAATTTTATCCTAAGAATTTCTAAATATTGCACAAAGAGAAATCTGTTGCAATCAACAGAGAAATGATGTATGATGAAAACAGGAATAATTACTATTTTATGGATAAGGAGGTATTATTATGAATCCAAATGCATTCAGAAAATTATCTTATGGAGTCTACATTATTTCGGCATGGGATAATGGCAGGGCGACGGGGTGTACGGCTAACTCTGCAATGCAGATTACGTCTGATCCTGCGACGATAGCAGTCAGCATCAATCATAACAATTATACGAATAAATGCATTTCGGAAAGCGGCCGCTTTGCGATCTCCATTCTGTCTGAAGAATCGGAGCCTTCCATCATCGGAACTTTTGGATTTCAGTCCGGCGCGGATGTAAACAAGTTTGACAGCGTCGCGCATGAGATCAGAGGGTATATGCCTGTGGTAAAGGATTCCTGCGCATATATTGTATGTGAAGTCATCAATAAGATGGAGACCGACACGCATACTGTATTCCTGGGAAAAGTGGTGGACGCGGACCAGATCAGCGATCAGGAGGCAATGACCTACGCTTATTACCACAAAGTGATTAAAGGAAAGAGCCCTAAGAACGCGCCGACCTATATTGCGGAGGAAGCCGTTTCTCAAAAGGAAAACTGGGTGTGTAGCGTTTGCGGTTACGTGTATGAAGGTGAGGCGCCGTTTGAGGATCTGCCCGCGGATTATACCTGTCCGGTTTGCAGGCAGCCGAAAGCTGTTTTTGTAAAGAAATAGAGATTTGCCTGTGCGTAAGCGCTGCTGTCCGGAAGAAAACCGGATAGCAGCGCTTTTTGTACCGTAGGGAGTTTGGGATTTTTAGATATTGTATGGTGCGTGCGGATTTGGTATACTGGTAGCGGAAAGGAACGGCGGGTTATATGGCGAAAAATAAAGAAGTGAAAACGAATGCCATGCGCATTTTGGACCGTATGAAGATTCCCTATGAGCATTATACTTATGAGTGTGAAGAGTTTGTAGACGGTCTGCAGATTGTGGAAATGCTGTCTCTGGATCCGGCGAAGGTTTATAAGACGCTGGTGACGGAAGGAACCTCCCAAACATATTTCGTGTTTGTTATCCCGGTTGCCGAAGAACTGGATTTAAAAAAAGCGGCAAAAACTGTCGGGCAGAAGTCGCTTGCAATGATCCATGTGAAGGACATCAATCAGATTACAGGATATGTCAGAGGCGGCTGTACGGCGGTTGGCATGAAGAAGCAGTATGTGACGGTGATTGACGAATCAGCGAAGAAGCTGCAGTCAATGATTGTGAGCGGCGGAAGAATCGGTTCTCAGATTGAACTGACGCCGGAGGATCTGGCGAAAGCGGCAAATGCGCGGTTCGCCCCGGTAGTTGCGGAATAAAGGGAAGCGATATGATAAGAGAAAAGGCAGGAAATAATTCTTAAACGGAAAGGAGAATGCAGGAAAACCTGCGTTACGGAAAGTATGAGCGAAACAAAAAATATTATGGAATATGAAACGGTGGAACTTGACGAGCAGGAAAAGGCGGTCGTCATCATCGATCAGACGAAGCTGCCGGGCAGGACGGAGATCATCCGTTTAAAGAGCGCGCAGGAGATCTGGAATGCGATTTATCTGCTCCAGGTGCGGGGAGCGCCTGCAATTGGCGTGGCGGCGGCATTCGGCATTTATGTGCTGGCCGATGCGGTGGAAACGGATGATTATGACGCCTTTTTAACAGAATTTACAAAACAGAAAGAATATCTGGATTCGGCCCGTCCGACCGCAGTCAACCTTTCCTGGGCGCTCGGGCGCATGGAAAACGTGGTGCTGGAGAACAGGGGGAAGAGCGTAGCAGAAATCAAAGAACTGCTGAAAAAAGAATCCATCGGGATCAAGGAAGAAGATATATGGGTCTGCAGGACCATCGGAGAATATGGGCTGAGTTTGGTGAAGCCGGGGGACGGGATTCTGACCCATTGTAATGCAGGACAGCTTGCCACGAGTAAATACGGGACGGCGACCGCGCCGATTTATCTGGGACAGGAGAGAGGATACCATTTCCGCGTGTTTGCGGATGAGACAAGGCCGCTTTTACAGGGAGCCCGGCTGACCTCTTATGAATTGCATTCCGCGGGCGTGGACGTGACGCTGATCTGCGATAACATGTCGGCCACGGTGATGAAAAACGGCTGGGTAAATGCGGTGTTTGTGGGCTGCGACCGCGTGGCGGCCAACGGAGATACGGCCAATAAGATCGGCACTTCGGTAGTGGCGACGGTGGCGAAACGATACAATGTTCCGGTATATATATGCGCGCCCACTTCCACGATCGACATGAATACGGCGACCGGCGCGGACATTCATATCGAACAGCGTCCGGCGGAGGAAGTGACCGAGATGTGGTATAAGGAACGGATGGCGCCGGAAGGCGTGAAGGTGTTCAATCCGGCGTTTGATGTGACGGACAACGATCTCATTGCGGGAATCGTGACGGAATACGGCATTGCGCGTGCGCCGTATACGGAATCTTTACAGGAAATTTTCCGGAAGAAAGAAGCTGCGAAAGCGGCGAAGCAGAAATAGGCAAATTGCGCGTAAAAAAAGCGGCATAATTGTACAAGGTTGCGAAAAGGCGGGAATTCCCGCCTTTTGTGTTTGGGCAGAGACTTCCCGCTTATAAATGCAGAACTTCTTCCACAACCTCTACGGCGTTTGTGATGCAGTCGGGGCAGGTACATAAAATTTTACCTGTGTCTGCGCCTTTCAATTTCCGACAGATAGTGGAGCCGCACTTCTCACGGAAGCGGTTGAGCATTTCCCTGGATAGTTTATAGGTATCGGCTTTGGTTGCGGGCGAATCGATATTGCCGTCGCTGTTGGTAAAACCGGCGAGCATGATTGCGCCGGATAGCGCGCCGCAGGTGCCGTCCATACATCCCATGCCAAGGCCGAAGCCTTCTCCCGCTTTAAAAAGGGTTGGCACGTCCACCCCTGCCTCCTGGGCGAAAGCGCAGGCGACGGCCTGACAACAATTGAACTTACGGTCATGTAAAGCGATTGCCAGTTCTTTTTTCGTCATGATACGATCGTTACCTCTTCTGATTAGCTGCTGTGTTTTCATGACAGTCCGGCCTTATGGCCAAACGTAACGTGTTTCCTGATGCAATTAAGCATAACACTTGACCCTCGTTTTGCAAAGTGTTATTATTTTAACAGTGGGCAGTGCGCGGGTTACGCGGCCTGCATGCCGGATGGGAAAAGTTTTCGCCGGTAAACATATTATTGTTCACGGAATGAACAGCAATTAAAAACAAATGAGGTGCGGACAAATGATTACAGATTTTGAAGGACTTATTTCCAAGGTGAAAGAGTGCAGCAAGAAGAAGCTGGCAGTTGCAGTCGCGCAGGACGACGCCGTTTTAGAAGCGGTGCAGGCGGCAAAGGAGCAGGGAATTGCGGACGCGATTCTGGTGGGGGATGAGGAGAAGATCAGAGAGATTGCGGCATCCCTGAATATGGATCTTTCCGGCTATGAGATCATCAACGAGCCGGACAACTGGCAGGCGGCGCTGACTGCGGTGAAGCTGGCTCATGACGGCGTGGCCGACATGTATATGAAGGGCCTGATGGATACCAAATCATTCTTAAAGAGCATTCTGGACAAGGAAGTGGGACTGCGTACCGGAAAACCCCTTTCCCATGTGGCGGTATTTGAGGTGGAAGGCATTAAACAGCTTCTGTTTTTGACGGACGTTGCGTTCATAACCTATCCGACGCTTGAGGATAAAGTACATATCATTGAAAATACGGTAGAAGTAGCGCATGCGTGCGGATTGGAGTGCCCGAAGGTCGCGCCCCTGGCGGCAGTGGAAGTTGTTAATCCCAAGATGCCCGCTACTGTAGAAGCGGCAGAACTGACAAAGATGAACGACGAAGGCAAAATTACCGGCTGTATCGTGGACGGGCCTCTTTCCATGGATATCGCAATCGATCCGGAAGCGGCGGCTCATAAGGGCGCATCCGACAGAAAGATCGCAGGAGATGCGGATATTTTGCTGTTCCCTGATATTCATGCAGGAAATCTGGTTTATAAAACGCTGGTTCATACCGCAAAGGTGGAGAACGGCTGTATTCTGACAGGCACAAAGGTGCCGGCAATTCTGACAAGCCGTTCCGACAGCTTCCAGACAAAGGTGAATTCCATCGCGCTGGCGGCGGTTGTAGCGGAAGGCTTGAAGAAATAACAGAGTGTAATAGAAGGAGAATGAAACCATGGCGATCAAAAGCTTAATCATCAATCCCGGCTCCACCTCCACCAAGGTTGGCGTGTTCGAGGATGAAACACTTTTATTTGAGGAAACACTGCGTCATCCCACGGAAGAAATTGCAAAATATGCTTCCATCATCGACCAGAAGGATTTCCGGAAAGACATTATTTTAAATTTCCTGAAAGAAAAAGACTGCGACATTCAGTCTTTCGATGTGATCGTGGGACGCGGCGGCCTTTTAAAACCCATTCCGGGCGGCACCTATTCCGTCAGCGACGCGCTGCTGGAGGATTTGAAGGCCGGCAGACAGGGACAGCATGCCTCCAATTTGGGCGGCATTCTTGCCAGAGAGATCGGCGACGAAATCGGCGTACCTTCCTACATTGTGGACCCGGTAGTTGTGGATGAACTGACGGAGGTGGCCCGTATTTCCGGTATGCCGGAACTTCCCAGAAGGAGCATTTTCCATGCCCTTAACCAGAAGGCGGTGGCAAGAAGATATGCCAAAGAGCAGGGCGTGAAATATGAGGATCTGAACCTGATCGTGATTCATATGGGCGGCGGCGTTTCCGTCGGCGCGCACAGGAAGGGACAGGTTGTGGACGTTAATAACATTCTGGACGGCGAGGGCGCTTTCTCCCCTGAGAGAGCGGGAACCGTGCCGGTCGGCGATCTGATTAAGCTGTGCTATTCCGGAAAATATACCGAGAAAGAAGTTTATAAGAAGATCTGCGGTAACGGCGGTTATAATGCTTATCTGGGAACCAACGACGCCCGCATCGTGCAGAAGAAGGCGGAAGAAGGAGACGAATATGCAATTCTGATCCAGGACGCTTTCTATTATCAGATTGCAAAGGATGCAGGCGCAATGGCGGCGGTACTGGAAGGCAAGGTGGATCAGATCATCCTGACAGGCGGCATTGCGTATGCGGCGCTCACGAAGGAGAAACTTCAGGAGAAACTGGGCTGGATCGCACCTTTCACCGTATATCCCGGTGAGGATGAACTGCTTGCGCTGACACAGGGCGCGCTGCGCGTCATGAACGGCGAAGAAGCGGCGAAGGAATATTAAGTGAATAGTGAATCGGAAGTAAAAGAATAGATGCAGGAATAAGAAGCAGTCTCCGGCAATTTGCGAATGCGAACGGCCGGAGGCTGCTTTTTATACAATGCAAATATGATGTAAATTCGTATATTTCAAATGGCACGTGCACAACAATTCAGGCACAACAATTCAAATGGCATGTGCACAACAAACAGCTTGACAAACGGTGGAATCTTAATTATAATTCGAGTTATATAACTTGAATTATAATAGGAGGAGAAATGCCGAAAGCGAAAATTACAAAAGAGATGATCGTCGATGCGGCGTTTGAAGTGGCGAGAACGGAGGGCGCGGAAAACATCAACGCCCGGACAGTTTCGGAACGTCTGCATTGTTCCACGCAGCCTGTTCTATATCATTTTCATACCATAGAAGAGATTCGGAATGAAGCTTTCCGGAAAGCGGACCGCTTTCATACGGCATATATTATGAATGTGCAGGGATGCTATGACAATCCCATGCTTGAAATAGCGATGCGCTATATCAAATTTGCAGAAACGGAAAAGCATCTCTTCCGTTTTCTGTTTCAGTCGAATAAATTTGTCAACCGCAATTTGTCCGACTGGGTGGATGATGAAAAAATCATACCGATTATTCGATTGATCGGAGAGCAGGGAAAAATAGACGGGCAGCAGGCTAAAAATCTCTTCACCGGCATATATATGATGATGCACGGTTATGCCAGCATGTTCGCAAATAACAGCATGGAATTCGACGAGGCGTCAATTATCCGGAATCTGCAAACTGCTTTTTTGGGAATGATCGGTGCGATGAAAGAGAAACAGGAAAAATAATCTTGGTTGTAAAGGAGACAGAAAGTTGCATAAAAAAATATGGAAAGCAGTTTGTATCATTTTGGCGGTTATAATCGTTGCAGCGGTTTTTTTCTTAATCGCCCTTTGGCGCATGTTCGGAGAGAAGGTGACTGCTGCAAAAAGCGTCGTTTCGCTGGATGAGGGATTATATTATATGGAATACAAAGGGGATTATGGCTTTGACGAATTCCTGAATCGGGGCGGAGCGGTATCCGATGCCGAAATGGGAGAATATATCGTGGAATTTCTGTCAAACGGATTTTATAAGGCGGAGACCGCTGCGGCAGAAAAGAATTTCGGATGCAGTACCCTGTGTATGGAAGCCGCGTCGGGCGCACAGCTTATGGGACGCAATTTTGACTGGCAGGAATGCAGCGCAATGATCGTTCATACAGTGCCGGACAGCGGTTATGAATCCATATCCACCTGTAATCTGGATTTTCTGGGATTTGGAGAAGGCTGGAAACCGGAGGGGATGCAGAATCAATACATGGCGCTGGCGGCTATTTATGTGCCGCTGGACGGAATGAACGAAAAAGGGCTTTGCGTGGCGGACCTGATTTCCGGAGATGACGCGGAGACGCATCAGGATTTTGGAAATCCGGATCTGACCACGGTATCGGCAATCCGTCTTTTGCTGGATAAGGCGGCCAGCGTTGATGAAGCGATAGCGCTGCTGTCGCAATACGATATGAATTCTTCCATCGGAACGTCTCACCATCTGGCGGTTTCCGATGCGGAGGGCAGGTCCGTCGTGATAGAGTATATCGATAATGAGATGGTGGTCACGGATACGCCGGCAGTCACAAACCATTATTTATCGCCAGGGGAGAAGTTTGGGGTTGGAAATGAGGAGTCTCACAGACGTTATGATACTCTGATCGAAATGCGGCGGCAGGCGGACGGCGTGATGGAGCCGGAAGCGCTCAAAAGTAGCATGGAGAATGTTTCCTATGAGGACGAAACGCAGTGGAGCATTGTTTATGACAAGAGAAATTTAACGATAGATTTTTATTGGCGGAGACAATATGATAAACCTTATCATTATGATGTGAATCAAAAGTGAGACGCGCAAATAAAAGTGAGACGCGTAAATGTGAGTAAGATGTGTGTGGACCCCGGAAGCATAGCTTGTGTGCGGCCGGCGCCGCGGCTGCGCGCAAGCCGCGTGCGTTTGGCGCAGGCCGGAATGAAGCGGAGAAATGCGCAGACCCGTATGGACCGCAGAGGGAAATATTGTTCATAATGACAGAAGTGTCAGCTTGAATGGTCGCGCTCTCTGACAAAATGATCGACGAGATGCTGCACGTTTTCCAGACAAGTGCCGCATACGGTTCCGGCATAGGTGATTGCCTGTACTTCCTCAAGCGTGCTGGCGCCGGATTCAACAGCATCCTTTATCATGCCGTTCGTAACATTCATACAATAGCAAACTATTTTGTCCATTTCCATGATGCATACCTTCCTTTCAGGAATAGCATGCACAGAAAACGATAGATATATGCATAATAACATTAATGCCTTTATATTCAGCTACCGCTGAACTGCTGTCCGCTTTTATGATGTTGGCTTTCAAGGATGCCGACATCGGTTTGTATTTCATAGTCTCCATTGCCGATATGGGCCTAAGGCGTCCGGGTTCGCTTCTAACCGCTTGGAATTCCATACGGTTAAAATTAGCGATTGTTATACTATTTTTCGGTTGAAAAATATATGCCTTTGACATATAATATATTTAACAGGACAGCCGGAAGGTGAGCGCAATTCACCCACTCTGGCGAAAAACTATATCAATTAAGAAATAGCCGTTTACTTTCTCAGGGTAGGACGGCTATTTCTTATTTTTCAGATTCAGAATGGCTACAACCAAAAGCGCAACGCTAACGATCAAGCTTAATTCCTCATATGTACTCATAAGCATCATCCTTTCTGACAAGACTCAGAACGGATGAACAGCACGTCCCCCGGCTGCCAGGGTAAGTATATTATCAAGATGCGCCCCGGCGGGGCCGGGGCTGTTATATTATTGCTTTTTAGTTGAAAGTTAATGTGATTATATCTGTATCTCTCGAATTGCTCCAATTTTCACCTATGATAATATGAAAAGATGTTTCGACGGTTTCAAATTCAGAAATACTGTTTTCTTCTAATTCGGAACTAAAAAATGTCATAGTTCCAATAGCTTTTTTGCCGGCAGTTACTTCTGTAGACATGGTAGGAGACAGCATGAAATCATTGACGGAAGTATCACGCGCCTGCACAATTATCTTTTCCTGGGAGTTATTTTCGATGTAATATTTTATGGATGGTCCAAAAATACTATCATCTGAGATTCCCTTTAAGATAATTTTTACGCCGTCTTCCTCATAAAGTATATCCCCACTGTCATCAAAGATTTGTGAATATGTGGCAGCATGGGACGTTTCCAAACTGATAGTATCCGTATCTGCTATTGTATCCCATGATTCGGTGTCAAAAATATGAAAGGAAAAATCAATTTTGGCAATTTTTTCTATTCCACATTCCTCTAAAGAAGATTTCATGATAGTCATTGAAGCATTATTTTTTTTACCGGGAACAGTATCTGCTGACATGCTGGTGTCCACCATGTAATCGTTGACGGAGACATCTCGTACCTGCACTGTCATTTTTTGCTCGGAACTGTTTTCGATTAGGAAATTTATCTCACTGCCAAATAGGGAGCCATCAGACTCCATACCAGTCAACGTTATTTTTAGACCATCTTGATCAAATACTACCTGCTCTTCTACTGTTGCAATATCATTTTCGACAACAGTTTCTGTTGGCGTAGTTCCGCTAGCTTCTTCATTGATGATGGAACTGGAGCGGGACTCAGAATTATCTACTTGAGTTATCGTTTCTGAAGTAGATCCACATCCCGAAAGTGCTAGTGATAAGCATAGAAAAGTAGTTATTAATTTTCGTTTCATAGGTAAATCCTCCCTCATTTGTATTTTTAATCATTGTATCATATTGAATCTTGTTTGTAATCAAACCATATTTGGTATCATTTTGAAGAGGAGTGCTGAGGGCAATTGTAATATCACAGTATAGTTCTTTAATTCTCTCGCTTTCATTTTCGCCAGTTTTCACCCATTCTTTTATGCGCCATCACAGAAACAAAAAAGCCGATAAACCCAGTGTTTATCGGCTTTTCCGCTTATTTACAGCGATTTAAAAAGAAATGGAGACAACAGGACTCGAACCTGCGACCCTTTACACGTCAAGCAAATGCTC
>JAUNGC010000052.1 GCA_030524745.1 Eubacteriales bacterium
ACTCAATGTGCTTACGAAGGGCGATGTGCGAGAAAAGGCATTCGCCAAAGAAGAAATTCTGCAGCGTCTTTGTCTGGGCGCATACCGGGAAAAGCTACGCCGACTGTTTTACAATATTTTTGTGAGGGTGAGGTACCGTCGTCTAATTGATGCCAGTAAAAAATTACGGGGGTAGCGTGACGAAAAATATAGAATTTATAGGAATTACGGGGATTTGTACGAGACGAGAAAGGCGGTCATAAAATGTATTTTTTAACAATAAAGGCGCGGAAAGAATCTGATTCGCAGTATGCCATTGTACTTGGTGGAGTAATGAAAAAGGAAGATGAAAAATACGAAGCTTTTTTCACACTGATTGACAAGAAAAAGCCGAGGGCCAAATATGGAGCGTCCGAAATTAAAATAACAAGCGGGGACAAAGAAACTTTGCAGGATCAGATCAAACAGCTTGCGGAAGTATTTCCACCAGTTAAGAAGGACGTGAACATCTTAGATTTAACGGCGTTTTCGGGAGGCGGGAAACATGAGTGATGATCTTTTACAAAGATACCAGCTTATACAGATGCAAAAATCTGTGGAAGCGCGAAATGGAAAGAAAATCAAGCTGCGCTGGGATAGTCCGCGGGCAGTACGCCGGAGTTTGGCAAAAGTCAATAATTTGGTTGTGAACGGGGAACTCCCGGCAAAGTCAGCAAATGCAATATTTTATTCTGCCAACCTAGTATTGAAGGCGTTGGAAATGGAACAGGCTTTAAAGTAAAGGGATTTTTAATTGACCGGTAAAAGTGCATGTGATATGATTCGTTCATGGAGCAATCGTGTCACTGCAAGGTGTTGACTTCTCATTACATAAGATGGGAGGTGGTGCGGATGAAATTTGACTTCAAAGACCTTATGGCTTTTGGAATGTTCATTCTTGCATTGCTGACCTTTATCATGATGATCAGTCAGTAAGCGTTTTGAAGTCCTAGAAATAGGCACAGAAAAACCACCCTTGTATACTTGGCGGTATCGGGTGGCGTTTCTGTCATCTTTTTATCGGTCAACCCTTGTGGACGGTTGCTCCTTTTATGTCTTAAATATAGCACATCCGGCAGCAGGACGCAAGGGGGCATTGCGTAAATTGCAGGGTACAAAGCCGTTGGACTGGTTTTATTGATTATCGCGCTCTGCAACTTCGTCAATGTCTGGTATGTACTCCATGAGATCGCCGGGTTGACATTCAAGAACTCTGCAAATTCTGGCTATTGTTTTGCTGTCAAGTCCTCCAGTTCCATTTTTTAGAGCGGTGAGCGTACCCTGGCCGATAAGTTTTTCTTTTCGGATTCGGTAAGTAGTCCATCCTTTTTCCTCTAATAAGGCAAATAATTTTTGATAGCTGATAGGCATGATATTTCTCCTTTTTATGAAATTAGGGGCGGTTTTGAAAGGCTAAACCTTCTCCACTATACACAATATATCACATTATATACACAAAATCAAGTGTATAAAATAAATAATAATATGCACTGAACTTTGTGGATAATGTCAATAGACTAAGCACTGAACTTTGTGTATAATGATATCATAAACAAGAGAACAGAACAGCGAAGAGTGAAAACGAAGTGGTGAAAGCGAACCGGAGACACTCACATAACACCGGGAAACAGGATAAGGGGATAATGAGACGGACGAGATTCCTAAGATACTTTAAAGCCTGCCGGGGCTGGTCCGAACCTCTATAAAGTGAAGGGAGTCAAACACCATGACAGAGAGAATGATTGAGAACCGCATCAAAAAGTTAAAAGAGATCGAAGCAGAGCAGGCAGATTTGGAAGCAAAGGCAGAAGCGATTCGGGCAGAACTGAAAGCTGATCTGGATGAAAAGGGGCTGGACGAACTGAAAACAAAGAACTTCCTTATCAGGTGGAAAGAGATCGTCAGCAACCGTTTGGATGGCAAAGCATTAAAGGCAGCGCTGCCGGATGTGTATAGTCAGTTTGTAAAGGCTTCATCTTCCCGCCGCTTCACAATCGCATAATCGGACTGATAAAAAGGACATAGGCAGCAGGAGCGGCATTCACGGAGCCTGCTGCCGGGCACATATCGAAGGAGGCTTTTTTAATGGCATTGATGAAAGAAGAACAGGAAACACATATAAATTTCAATCGTGATGATGAAAGGGCTATGATTCATACCTCGGATACCACTATGATTACGAAATTGAACAAGCTTGTTGGAATTTCCGGCGCAGAATGGAGAAAGGAGCGGGAAGAGAGACTGCAACGGACTGGCGAACTTGTCGGCGTTACCTATTCTTGCCCGGTATCTTTTATTTCGTTTCGGTCGAAGCGGATTGCGCGGTCGTATACGGATGAACAAAAAGCGGAGATTGGGAAGCGGTTGCATGAGAAACGTTAATTCTCTTTTTACGCTTTGTAATTCAACAAGCAATAAGGAAAATGAAAATTAAAATGCTTTATCCCATATTTATACCATAAGGCATTTTGAGTTCAAAAAAATGGAACTACGAGTGTAGTTTTCCGCAAGAAAGGAGCAAAGAGTGAGCAAGATGGAACAGGCAAAAATCATTCTGGAAGAGTTGGACAAGGAATATTCCATTCCGTACTACTTGGAAGATGATGTGATCCGGGGAATTATATCCGGCCTTTGCAGAATAGAGAAGGAGGGATCGAAAATTGAAGCGATTTAGAGCATGGATGCAGAAACGCAAAAGAACGGAGCGGTTTAAAATGTTCACGCTGGAACGCACCGCAGAGAATTATGGCAACATGGCGGAGTTAAAAGTCATTTCCGTTGCCAGATAAGAAAAAGCCCTTGTCAGAGCGGCAACTCCGACAGGGGCAGTAACCCGACAACTATGCAAATTGGGGTATGCAGGAAGTATAACACGCCTGCAGCCCTCTTGAAAAGTATTTTTGGAGGATTTTAAAAGCAATGAATGTTATGAAAAGTGCGCAATGTATAGAGGAAATGCAGGCAATCGCAAAAATGATTGATGAGGAAAACGGGGCCGGAGCCGCGGATGAGATGTTTACATTTGTATTTCATTTCACGTTTCGGCTGGCGCAGAACTGGTGGGGACTGTTGGGAGCAGAGCGAAAGAGACGCTGTGGGGGTGAGAAGATGAGTTATAAGGAATTGATTCATGAAATGATAGATCAGATTGCTGATGAAAGGTTTTTAAGACAGGTTTATACGATCGTGGCAATACATTTACGGAGGAAAAGCGCGTGACAGATTACAAGAAATCGATTATTGAAATGATTGAAAATATAGATGAAGACTGGCTGTTGGCACAGATCTTCCGGTTTATCAAGAATATGACTGCATGAAAAGGATGAATAACGGGCGGCAGTTTATATCCTGCTGCCGCCTGGAAGAGAAAGGCGGTGCAATATGGCGGCTAAAAAGAGAACAGATAATAAAGGCAGAATATTGCGGACGGGCGAAATGCAGCGGGCGGAGGATAACAGGTACTTGTATCGCTATGTTGACCTATCTGGTAAGAAAAGAACAGTTTACGCCCTGACGTTGGGAGAACTACGGGAAAGGGAAAAACAAATCAACCGCGACCTGCAGGATGGCATTGATACCAGCAAGGAAGATATGACCTTGAACGAGTTATTCCGGCTGTACATGGACACAAAGACCGATTTAAGAGAGAGTACCCGATGCAACTATATAGCGGCATGGAAAAATGCCGTGGAGAGTTCAATTTTAGGAAATATGAAAATTGCCCAGATAAAGCAGATTCACGTCCGGGCTTTTTATGCTGACCTTGCAAAAAGGGGAATGGCGGCGAACACGATTAAATATTATCACGGTCTTATATTTCCTGCGTTGGAGTTGGCGGTTGATTCTGACATCATCCGGAAGAATCCGGCAAAGGGCTGCAAGAAAGGTGTTGGCGGTACGAAGCGGGAGAGAACCTCCATGACCATAGCAGAGCAGGAAAGAATGATGACATTTGTTAAGAACAGTACCAGGTATTCCGTGTATTATCCGATGATCGTTTTCGCGCTCTCCACGGGTCTGCGGGTGGGGGAACTGGCGGGATTGCGGTGGGCTGATGTGGATATGAAAGAGAATGTGATTCATGTCCGACAGCAGCTTATTTACAGAAATCTGGGTGATGGATGTCAATTTCACATACAGGATTTAAAGACCGAAGCAGGGCGGCGGGATATTCCGCTGACGGCAAGCGCAAGAAAGAGCCTGATAAGACAAAAGGAGATCACTCTCTTATTAGGTAAGTCATCAAAGCGAAAAGAAGTGGATGGCATTTCAGATTTTGTTTTCACCAATACGCAGGGAACGCCCTATGCGGCGAATGCGGTCAATTTTATTCTGAAAAATATTGTGAAAAGTTATAACAGACTGGAAGAAATAAAAGCCGCAAAGGAGCATCGGGAGGCGGAATTACTGCCGCATATATCGGCGCATATTTTAAGACATACCGCCTGTACCAGACTGGCAGAATCGGGGCTTGAGCCTAAAGTGTTGCAGTACATCATGGGGCACGCGAATTTGGCGGTTACAATGGACATTTATACGCATCTGGATTTTACGCAGATACAAGAGAAGATGGAAGCGGTGCAGGAAAGAACGCGAATAGGGTGAAATATGCTGTCATCTGGTATAAAACCGGGTGGCAGTTGTGTTTTTTTGGTGAAAAAGGTACAGAAAAGGTACAAAATACAGGGCTCGTAAAAAACGGAGATTGCAGAAAGCCTTATTTTATCAGCAATTTATAGATTTTTAAGAAAATATTAGCACTCACCTCTTGACAGTGCTAATAAAATGTTATATAACGAATATAACAAGTAAACAAAGAACCCTGTAGGGATTTAGAATAGGAGGAAAAGAGTATGTTTAGAAACAGCTTTGATCTTTTCGATGATTTTTTTAACGACATGTACGGAGAACCTTTTACGAAGAAAGAGAGCGCAGAGCGGAAAGTGCCTCAGTTAATGAGGACGGACGTTTTGGAAAAGGACGGACAGTATTTGCTGGATATTGAACTGCCCGGTTATTCCAGAGATGAAGTGGAGGCGGAACTGAAAGACGGCTATCTGACGATCGCAGCTATGAAACAGAAAACTGTGGAGAATCAGGACACGAAGACGAATTACATTCGTAAGGAGAGATATACCGGCAGCATGAAGCGCACTTTCTATGTCGGAGAAGATGTGACGGAGAAGGATATTCAGGCGGCATTTAAGGACGGTATTCTGAAGGTGATGATTAATAAACCCAAGCCGAAGGAACTGACCGACGAACGCAAATTTATTCCGATTCTGTGATTTTGATCCTGTAATCTATAAGCGTTTCAGAAATACGCTATGCAAACGAGTGATCCGATTGCATAGCGTTTTCTTTTTGCTCATTTTCCAAAAACAGCAAACCTCTTTTTATTTTCGCTGCGCCATTTTCCGGTATTCACCGGGCAGCATCCCGGTGCTCTTGCGAAACAGCTCGGCAAGTCTGCTGGCGTTGGAATAGCCGACTGCCTGAGCGATCTGCCCGATGGGAAGGTCCGTCTTTGCCAACAGACTTTCCGCCTGACTCATGCGCCGCTGCTGGATATACTCCGTAATGGTGCAGCCGTGATATTCTTTAAAAATAATTTGAAGCCGCCTCGCGCCGATAAAGGAAACCTTTACGATGTCGTCCAAAGAAATATCCTGCAGGCAATGATCGTTCAAATAAAGCGTAATGTTTTCTAAATCCTGAATATCCTGCCCTGACAATTTGCTTCCGGCTTCCCTGCGCCGCGCATTTTCTTTGCCGCGCTCCACAACAAGCGATACGGCCTGCGCCACTTTCCCCTCATAGAACAGCCTGGCAGAGATACCATTGCCTCTATATTCGCCCACTTCCCGGAGCAGGCGCGCCATTTCCGGAAAATCCATCGTTTGTCCCACAGATGCAAATGCTTCCAGCGGATTTGTATATTCGCCGGGATACTGCTTTTGCAAATATTCCTCATAGTAGGCCGGCATGATCTCAATTCCGACGCAGCGTATCGGGATTTTTTTGTGTATCAAAACCTTGTAAGGCTTATAACCGCCGATAAAACTTTTTACGCAGCCGGCCTCCAATCTCCGGTACGGGGAAAGTTCCTCTCCGGATATGGAATCATACTGCGTAATGCTTAAGCACTCGTGCCAGGAAAAGTCCAGGACGGTATCCTGATGAAAATAAAAATCATGGATTGTGATATCATACAGATCCTTTTGGCCATAAAACCAGAAGTTTCCGGCGCCGATTTTATCGGACAGTCTCCATGTGGATCCGATCTCGCAAAAGGCGCGGTTGTCCGGATCGGGTTCAAATCCCCTTCTTAAAAATTGTTCGTGAAAATAAGCTTCAGCCGTATCCAAAACATTTCTCCTCAATACCCCGAAAACGAAAATAAATACCTCGAAAACGAACAAATTCTTTGAATCCATTGTAAAAGAAGCAAAAGAATAGTATCGTATCTGCGTGGTTAGATTGAACTAACCAAATGCTAACATATCAAATTGAAATCGTCAAGAGACGGTTTTCAGAAGGAGGATTTTAATTATGACAACACAATCATCATATCTGGATAAGAAGGATTTGACGGTAA
Organism: Eubacteriales bacterium; assembly: GCA_030524745.1. GTDB lineage: Bacteria > Bacillota > Clostridia > Lachnospirales > Lachnospiraceae > Gallintestinimicrobium. The sequence continues at coordinate 6,617 of JAUNGC010000052.1, forward strand.
AAGACCTTGTAACCATCGGCATTTTTACCGCTCTGTTTTTCGTTTTCGAGTTAATCGGCTCGCTCCCTTTTGCGCCTAATCCGGCGCTGACGTTCTATCAGCCCTTTGGCATTGCCTTACTTTGCGGCCCGGTGTTTTTGCTTATGGTTGCAAAGGTACCAAAACGCGGGACGATCGCAATCCTTGGCATTATCAATGGCATTGTATGGTTTGCACTCGGAATGCACTGGGGGATGGATTTGGGCTATATCATCATGGGCCTTGTCGCAGAGATCGTCGCAGGGATAAAAGGGCGTCAAAATATGAAATGGAATATTGCGGCGTATTCTCTTTTCTGCATCGGTCCGGCGGGCGCTTTTGTCGCTTATTGTGCCAATCCGGCATCCTGGGTACAAACTATGCTGGAAAAAGGAACCGCTCAGGAATACATAGATACGATGACCGCCACGGCGCCTGTCGCAGCGCTGCCGGCTATCTTATTAGGGACGATTGTGATTGCGGTGATCAGCGGCCTGGTAGGAAAAAAATTGCTGAAAAAGCAATTTGAGCGTGCCGGGGTGACGGAGGCGCGCTCATGAGCAAAGCGCAGAGCGGATTGAAAATGTCCGCTGACCGGAATTACAGCGTGAACGGTGAAACGGCGCATGCCGGTCTTTGGATGGATCCCCGCACAAAAGCAGTCATTCTTTTCTTATGCGTTTTGTCTGCAACGATGGCGCCATCCATGCGCTATGAGATGCTTTTGGTCCTGGTCATTGCCTGCTTTGGAATAGCGTGCCGGAAGGTGCGCTATTCCATTGCCGGCGCGCTGGCTTATGTCGCTATTTATTTTATGACAATCGCCGCATTGAAAACACATGGTTCCGTTCAGGTGATGCTGGTTGCTTTTTGTGGTCTTGTCCATAAGGTCTATCCCTGCGGGATCCTGTCGGGCATTATCATTTCTACGACCAGAGTAGGGGAGTTCCTGTCCGCCATGAACCGAAGCCATGCTTCGAGGAAAATCGTGATTCCTGTAGCCGTTATGCTGCGGTATATACCAACCGTCCGGGAGGACTGGCGTTTTATCAAAGACGCCATGCGGATGCGGGATGTGTCGCCCTCTCTCAAAAGCTTTCTGACCCATCCGGGAATGACAATCGAATGCATTTATGTTCCGCTGATGATGGCTGCATCGAAAACGGCGGATGAATTAACGGTTGCTTCCATCACAAGGGGCATTGAAAACCCGAAGCCCCGCACGTCGTATGTGGAGATTGGCTTTGGGATCGCTGATGTCGTTGCAGTTGTTATCTTCCTGGCAATGTTTTTGGCCGGGCAGCTATGTAAAGGGGTGTTTCTATGATCGAATTGAAAGACATTACGTTTTCTTATTCCGGACAGGAGCAGGACGGCCTGCATAACATCAATCTGACCGTACGGGAAGGGGAATGTATTTTGCTGTGCGGACGCAGCGGCTGTGGAAAGACCACCATTACCCGGTTGGTGAACGGCCTGGTTCCCCGTTTCTATTCAGGCGAGTTGCAGGGAACGGTCATGGTGAATGGAAAAGATATTTCAGAATTGCCGATGTATGAAATCGCAGAGCATGTCGGATCTGTATTTCAGAACCCCCGTACGCAGTTTTTTAATACAGACAGCAACAGCGAGATTGCGTTTGGGCTTGAAAACGAGGGAAAACCGCTTTTGGAGCTGCGGCGGCGTGTGGAAGAAACGGCGCGGAATTTAGGCATTGAGCATCTTAGAAACCGTTCGCTTCACGATTTGTCGGGCGGCGAAAAACAGAAAATTGCTTTTGCCTCGGTCTACGCTATGAACCCGGATATTTATCTGCTGGACGAACCCTCCTCCAATTTGGATATGGACGCCATTCGTGACCTGAAAGAGCATTTGAAGCTGATTAAGAGTCAGGGGAAAACCATTGTAATTGCGGAACACCGCCTATACTACCTGATGGATATTGCCGACCGTATCGTTTACATGGAGCAGGGAAAAATCGTTGGGATTTATACGCCGGCGCAATTCAGGAGCATCCCCCTTGACGAACGGGAGCGCATGGGATTACGAGCCGCAAATTTGCATGAAGTGCATCCGCAGACAGCCCGGACCATTTCGCCCCGGTCCGTTTTGTCCTTACAGAATATCGGCATGTATTACAGGAAAAAGGCGATTGCGCAGGGAATTCATTTATCAGCGGGCAAGGGTGAGGTGATAGGCGTCGCAGGCCCCAATGGAGCCGGAAAAACCACGTTTTCCAGAACGCTTTGCGGCCTGCATAAAGAGGTGAGCGGGCAGCTTCTATGGCAAGGGCGGCCGCAAAGCCGGAAAGATCGTCTGAGACGCTCTTACATGGTCATGCAGGACGTGAACTTTGAACTGTTTGCGGACAGTGTGGAGGCGGAGTGCTCTTTTGGGATTCGCAATCCTGATTTGGAACTTGTTCAGACTACGATGGAGAAACTGGGATTGACTGCCCTTAAAAAACGCCATCCAAATACGCTTTCCGGCGGGCAAAAGCAGCGGGTAGCCGTAGCCGTCAGCATGATTTGCGGAAAAGAACTGCTGGTGTTTGACGAGCCGACCAGCGGACTCGACTTTGACAGTATGGCACAGGTGGCCGAACTGATAAAGGAACTGTCCGCTATGGGAAAGATTATTTTCGTCGTGACGCATGATTATGAATTTGTTTGCCGCACTTGCTCCCGCGTTTTCCGTATTGACCGCGGGAAACTCTGCGACGACATACCTGTGTCGGTAGCTGCGGAAGAACAGTTAAAAAGGCTGTTTGCGGTATAGATGAGATGGAGAAAGGAGTGTTTACCGATATGAAGAAAAAAGAAAACCCCGTCAAACTCCTGCTGAAATGGGCAGGAAAAGAAAAATACTGGATGTATTTAGCGATTGTCTTATCATTCATCAGCGGCTTTTGCACAATGGTTCCCTATTATGGGATCTACCGGCTGATGGATGCCGTCTACACCGGAACCTGCACGGCGGAATTTGTCGTTTCGGATGCGGGGATGATTGCAACGGCGATCCTGGTTCGTTTTATTTTGTTTGGCGCATCCGGCGTGGCCTCGCACAAAGGGGCTTATCGCGCGCTGTTTAAAGTGCGCTGCATGGTTGCCGAGCACATGGCAAAGATCCCGTTGGGCGCATTGGATGAACGCAGCACGGGCGAAATTAAGACGGTGCTGAATGAAGATATTGAAAAACTGGAACTTTTTTTGGCGCACAATGTACCGGAATTGGTTTGTTATCTTGTAGGCCCTGTCGCCGTATTCTTCTACCTGATGACCGTGAATGTACCGTTGGCTTTTCTTTCTCTTGTCCCCCTGGTATTAGCCATGCTTGTGATAATCGGCATGTTTGCCGGCGCTTCCGGCATGATGGAACGTGCGAACCGTTCTGTCGCAAACCTGAACTCGGTCATGGTGGAGTATATCAGCGGAATGAAGCTGATAAAAGCCTACAATATGGGCAGTAAATCATTCCGGAAATATGCTTCGGTAGTTCAGGAAGAAAACGACGTATGGAACGCCATGTCTAAAAAAATGGGGCCGCTGTATGCCGCCTTTATCGTTGTGATCGAGTGCGGTATGCTGTTCATGGTTCCCTTTGGCGGGATGTTCTTCTTAAAAGGATCCATTACGTCCAGCGCATTTTTGCTGTTTGCCTTTGTCGGTTCCATGTACTTAACGGAAATCAGGGCCTTGCAGGAATTGGGAAGCACTTTCGCACAGGTGCTGACCGGCGTTACAAAGACTGCGGAAATTCTGAACATTCAGCCCTATGAGGGCGGCGGCGCCTTTCCCCAAAAGCATGACATTGAATTGCGGGGCGTTCGGTTCTCCTATGATGGAAAAACGAATGTGCTGGAAAACTGTAACCTGAAGATAGAGGATGGGGAGCGCATGGCGCTGGTTGGACGTTCCGGCGCGGGGAAGAGCACCGTGATTGAATTGATCTCCCGTTTTTATGACGTTCAGGAGGGCGAAATTCTGATCGGAGGTAAAAATGTTAAGGATATCAATTATGAGACCCTGCTGCAAAATGTGGCAATCGTATTTCAGAAAACGTTCCTGACCCGCGACAGCGTTTTGGAAAATATCCGCAAGGGCAGCAATGCCAGTCTGGAAGAAGTGCGGGCGGCTGCAAAAGAGGCGCAAATTGACGACTTCATCATGTCGTTGCCGGAGGGCTATAATACAAAGGTGGGCAGTTTCGGTTCCCGCTTTTCCGGCGGTGAAAAACAGCGGATTGCGATTGCAAGAGCGATTTTGAAAAACGCTCCCATCCTGATTCTGGATGAAGCGACAAGCGCGGCGGACCCGGAGAACCAGGTGGAGATTGACAAAGCCATTGAAAATCTGTGCAAAGGGAAAACAGTTATCATCGTAGCCCATCGCCTGAGCGCGTTGAAAATGTGCCGCCGGGTAGCCGTTGTAGAAAATCACACCGTTACGTCAGTGGGAACCCATCAGGAAGTCCGCAAAGAGAATGAATACTATAATCAGGCGTGGTCGGATTATGAGATCGCCAGGAATATGACCTATCAGTTGGAAGGGAGATGTTGAATATGCGTGAAAATCCCATGAGAAAAAGCGGTAAGTTCTATATCGGCATGATTCTGAATGTAGTTGAGGGGATGCTGTCGGGTTTTAACTTTCTTCTGCTCTATGAAGTTATGAAAATGCTTTGGGATAACAGTGCGGATTTATCAGAATTGCTCCGCCTGTCTGGATTTTTGGGCGGTATCTTTATCCTGCGAATTGTGATCTATGGAATTGGGTATACGGAAAGCCAGATCGGCGGCGCCGCGGTCAGCAACCGCCTGAGGCTCTTTTTGGGCGATAAGATCAAGAGAATCCCTTTGTTCCGCTTTACGCAGGGCCAGACCGGACAGTACATCAATATTGTGACCAGTGATGTGAATAGCTATGAGAAGATTCTTACGCATACGGTCGGCGACCTGGTAAAACACATTGCTTTCTGCATTATGATGATTATCTGGGTGGGAACGATCTGGCTTCCGGGAAGCCTTTTGCTCGCTTGTGTCGAGTTGGTATTGATACCGTTTCTCTGGCTGTCGTTCCGGATTGTGAAAAAGTATGGCACAGAAAAGAACCGGATTTCAGCTTTGGCGGTCAGCAGTATTGTGGAGTATGTGACGGGCATTCAGACTTTTCGGGCATATGGGGCCGGCGGGACAAAGAACAAGACAGCTATTTCTTCCATGAAGCAACTCAGCGACGTCAGTTATGATTACGAGAAACACGGGATTCCCGTCAATGTGATTCAGTGCGTTTTCCTTTGGGCAGGCGTTCCGTTGATGATCTTTACGGCAGCGCGCCCTATGCTGGCCGGAGAACTGCATCCTGTATCCTATCTGCTGATCTGCATACTGCCCATGCTTCTTGCAAAACTGTCGGATTCGATTTCCAGAAACCTTATGAGTTATAAGAACCTGAAAATCTCAAAGGATAAAATCACTGATATTATCAACGAAAGCGAAGAAAGCGGAAGCATGAAGCAATTTTCCCCGGCGTCTCACGACATTGTTTTCCGGGGCGTAGATTTCTCTTATGTTCAGGGCGAACCCGTTTTGAAAGGAATTGACTTTACGATTCCGGATCAGAAACTGACCGCCATTGTCGGGGATTCCGGTTCCGGCAAGTCTACGATACTGAACCTGATTTCAAAATACTATGAGGCACAGAACGGTACAATTTCGATTGGCGGCCAGCCGATTAACAATATCGCCGCAGAACGTGTGTTGGAGCAGATTTCAATGGTAGATCAGGACGTATTTCTGTTTGACGATACCATTCGTGAAAACATCCGCCATGCCCGTCCGGACGCAACAAATGAAGAAATTGAAGCGGCTTGCAGAGAAGCAAACTGCGACGAATTCATCCGTAAGATGGAAAAAGGCTATGACACGCCTACCGGCGAGAACGGCAATTTGCTGTCCGGCGGTGAGCGTCAGCGCCTTTCCATTGCCCGTGCCATCCTGAAGAACAGCCCTATTCTGCTGCTTGACGAGGCGACGGCGTCTCTGGATATTGAGAATGAGTTGGCGGTAAAACAGGCCATTGCAAATCTGTTAAAAGAAAAAAAGACGGTCGTAATGATTGCGCATACGCTTTCCATCGTGAAAAACGCAGATCAGATTCTGGTGGCGGCAGACGGTAAGATTGTCGAAGCCGGTACACATGACGAACTTTTAGCAAAGAACGGAAAGTATGCTGCTATGTGGAATGCTGAACAGGAAATATGTTCCGGAACAAAAAGGGCGGCCGCTTTATGAGCCTTCGCATAATGCAGCGCCGCTTTTTAACGGCGAAAAAAATCAGGGGATAAAATCCTCAAAAATATACATGTCAAAATATTTTCTGCAGGTTTTCAGTTCTTTGTCGGAACGGATCACCCAGCCGGCAGAGCGGGAACCGAAGAGTTTGCAGCAAAGAAACAGCGAAAGGTCTTTCCGGAACCGCCAGTTATAGGCGATGAAATCGGGACGGCCGATGAAATTGAGCACCATTTTTCCGAGCAGATACTGCGGAACACTCAGCGTATGGTTTTCAACGTTGAAATGGGTGGAAAGCTGCCCGCGGTAAATATCGGGACGGTTTTTCCGGTACCACCAGAGAGCCGCAGGGTGGAAGGATTCGATGCAATATGCGCCGCTGTATCCGGCCAGCAGTTCGTTGATTTTTTCCGGAATATGAAGATCGATGCGATCCATTTTGATCTCGATAAGCAGCGGCACTTTTCCGTTTACGAGAGATAAAACTTCTGAAAAGGAAGGGATTTTTTCCCCGGTATTTGCAAGGGAGAGTTCTTCGAGCGAGTCAAAGGACAGGGAATCCACCCGCCTGTCGATCGCGCACATGCGGCTTAAGGTGGCGTCGTGAAAAACCACAGGGACGTTATCGGAAGAAAGCTGGACGTCGAGTTCAATGCCAAATCCGGCATCCACTGCGCGCTGAAATGCGGGAAGGGAATTTTCGGGAATTCCGCGTTCTATGTCGTGCAGCCCCCGGTGGGCAAAACAACAGTGTAAGAAAGGAGCGCCGTCGGGTCTGCGCATGCGGGGACGGATTAAAAACAGATATAGAAAAATCAGTATAATCAACCAGAATAACAGTATTTTCATAGCTTTTCTCCATTAGTCGTACATAGTATAGGATGTTTTTGCGAAAAAGTCATGGCTTTTTTCTTAAATATCCGTAAAAAGTAGTGGAATCGGAGCGTAATGCGCGTTAAAATGGAAAAAGACAACAAAAGGGAGGGAAGGATATGAAATTCAAATTTGCCCATAATAATCTGAATGTGACGAATATGGAACGTTCGCTGGCGTTTTATAAAGAGGCGCTGGGACTTGTGCCGCAGCGGAAAAAAGACGCTTCTGACGGAAGCTTTCAAATTGTGTATCTGACAGACGGCGTGATGCCGCATCTGCTGGAGTTAACCTGGCTCAGGGACTGGGAGAAGGATCACTATGACCTGGGAGATAATGAAATTCATCTGGCCTTTACGGTGGACGATATGCAGGCAGCGCTTAAAAAGCATAAGGAAATGGGCTGCGTCTGCTTTGAAAATGAAGCCATGGGAATTTATTTTATCGAGGACCCGGACGGGTACTGGCTGGAAATTGTGCCGGAGAAATAATCGTACGACAGCATACGCATGGACGTCGGAAAGAAAAGCGCCGGACGAACGGGACGGCTGCGGATTGGAGAAGATGTGAGAGCAATACAGGTGACAGATGTGACAGATGCCATTCGGGAAATGTGCATTGAAGCGAACTATCAGCTTTCCCCGGATATGTGCCGGGTTTTTGAAACCGCGCGGCAGACGGAGAAGTCTCCCCTGGGAAAACAGATTCTGGATCAGCTTGCGGAGAATTTAAAAATTGCGGCCGAAGATGAGATCCCGATCTGCCAGGATACGGGAATGGCGGTTATTTTTATGGAAATCGGGCAGGAGGTTCATTTTGAAGGCGGAAACCTGGAAGACGCCATACAGGAAGGCGTCCGCAGAGGCTATGTGGAAGGCTATCTGCGCAAATCCGTCGTGAAGGATCCCCTGATTCGGGAGAATACGAAGGATAATACGCCCGGCGTAGTTCATTATTCGATCGTTCCCGGCGATAAGGTGAAGATCACGGTCGCGCCGAAAGGCTTTGGAAGTGAAAATATGAGCCGCGTGTTCATGTTAAAGCCCGCGGATGGAATAGAAGGCGTAAAAAATGCGGTTTTAACGGCGGTAAAGGATGCGGGCCCCAATGCTTGTCCCCCTATGGTGGTGGGAGTCGGGATCGGCGGCACTTTTGAAAAATGTGCGCTGATGGCAAAACAGGCGCTGACCCGTCCTGCCGGGGAGCATTCCGATATCGATTATGTAAAAGAAATGGAAGAGGAATTGCTGCAGCGCATCAATAAGACGGGGATAGGTCCCGGAGGACTTGGCGGAACGACCACGGCTCTTGCGGTAAATATCAATACTTATCCGACACATATTGCGGGGCTGCCCGTCGCGGTGAATATATGCTGCCATGTAAACAGGCATGCGGTGAGGGAACTTTAAAGCCGTTTCTTCTATATATATAGTGTTTTTTCTGTTTATGGGATACAAGATATTCCGGAAGGGCATTTCATAAAGACATTATATATAGAAGAAACAGGAATTGCAGCGCGTTTTTATTTTCACGAAAGGTATGGAGATGGGAGCCGAAATGGAGAGACAGATTCAGGTGCCGCTGACCAAAGAGGATGCGGCAGGATTAAAAGCCGGCGATTATGTATATTTAACCGGAACAATTTATACGGCGAGGGACGCCGCGCACAAGAGGATGCAGGAGGCGCTGGATGCCGGAGAACCGCTGCCGGTTGAAATGGAAGGAAATGTGATTTACTATATGGGGCCGTCGCCCGCCAGAGAGGGGCGGCCGATCGGATCGGCCGGGCCGACTACTGCAAGCCGGATGGATAAGTATGCGCCTGCGCTGTTGGACCTGGGATTGCGTGGAATGATCGGAAAAGGACGGCGTACGTCCGGCGTGAAGGATGCGGTCATGCGGAACGGGGCGGTTTATTTCGCCGCGGTCGGAGGGGCGGGAGCCCTTTTGTCGAAATCAATACTGGCTTCGGAAATCGTAGCATATGAAGATCTGGGAACGGAAGCGATCCGAAAGCTTTCGGTGAAAGATTTTCCTGTCATTGTGTGTATGGACAGCGAGGGGAACGATTTGTATGAAACAGCGGCAGCGCAATACAGAGAAGAATAGGGAACTGGCATGAAGAGAATCATTTTGATGGTGTTGTATAATCTTCCTTTTGTACCGTACTGGTGGTGGCAGTTATGCCATATGGCGAAAAACGCGGAGACATATAGTCAGCAGGAGCGCTGGGCATTGCTTCAGAAGGTGACAAGACGGGCCAATAAGGGCGGCAGAGTAATGATAGAGTCCTATGGAAGAGAAAATATACCGGAAACAGAAAATTTCATTTTTTTCCCCAACCATCAGGGGCTGTTTGACGTGCTGGCATTGATTGAAAGCTGCCCCAGATTTTTTGCTGTTGTAAATAAGAAAGAGGTTTCCGGCGTTGTGCTGTTAAAACAGGTTTTGCAGATCATGGGCGCATATGAAATGGACCGGGAAGACGTTCGCCAGTCATTGAAAGTAATTAATCAGGTTGCGGAAGAAGTCAGAGCCGGTAAAAACTTTTTGATTTTTCCGGAAGGCACCCGCGGTAAAAACGGAAACCGGCCCGGCGAGTTTAAAGGGGGCAGCTTCAAAAGCGCATACAAGGCCAAATGCCCGATCGTGCCGGTCGCATTGATGAATGCGTTTATTCCTTTTGATAAAAATACAATCGAAAAAGTCATGGTGAAGGTGATTTACTTAAAACCCATTCCCTATGAAGAATATAAAAGCATGAAAACCGTTGAAATCGCCGCTGAGGTGAAAAGGCGTATAGAAGCTGCGATCGCCGAACATACTGATTGAGGATAAACGGCGCCGGGCGGCCGATTGAACAGGTCTGAAACATTAAACGAATCGTCAAACAAAAACAGGTCTGAACCGTTAAACGGATCGTCAAACAAATTTTCAGAGTGAGAGAAAAAGTTGTTGACAGGTTCGCATACAGCAGGTATAATAATTAATGCGTCCGGTAAAAGACGTACAATTTTATATTGGCAGAGGCTTGTTTCAGACATTGTGGAGAAATACTCAAGAGGCTGAAGAGGCGCCCCTGCTAAGGGTGTAGGTCGCGCAAGCGGCGCGAGGGTTCAAATCCCTCTTTCTCCGTTAGTTCTGCCAATACAGTTCGCCAAGCGAACTGCCTGAAAAAGAGAATCCTGCAGTTTAGGCTTCTTTTTTTTACGCGAAACGGAAGGCATACAGAAATGTATACCGGCAGCAACAGTTTGCTTTTGTCTGAAGCGCTGCGTCGGCAAAGAAGAATCTGTAAAATTCAGGTAAAAAATTGTTGACAGCTTTCGCGGGCGAGTGCTATAATATAATTCCACCGCGGGAAAAACAAAAACGGTGGACAACTTAAAAAAAGTTGAAAAAAGTGCTTGACAGTGACGAAACGACGTGCTAAGATATAACACGTTGCGGCG
>JAUNGC010000063.1 GCA_030524745.1 Eubacteriales bacterium
AAGGTTTTTATTATATTTTGAAACAAAAAAACAGGTAGTTTTTGACACTACCAAAGTGTGAAAGGTGGTAATTGATATGACGGCAAAGAAAAATCTCGGAATCGGTATGGCGGCAATTGCAGCGGGCGCAGGAGCAGTGGCGGTCGCGGCTCAAAATCACAAAAGAGCGGAAAAGCGGGCGCAAAAGGAAGCGGCAGGAACAGCAGAAAAGAAATCGGAATATCGCAATACGGAGAGAGGAAAAAATCAGAAAAACAGCAAAGGAATCTATTATACGAACGGCAATTATGAGGCTTTTGCGAGACCCAAAAAGCCGGAAGGCGTGGAAGATAAAAACGCATATATTGTGGGCAGCGGTCTTGCCGCGCTGGCGGCAGCCTGTTTTCTGGTGCGTGACGGCCAGATGCCCGGCTCTCATATTCACATTTTAGAGGCGATGGACATTGCAGGCGGCGCCTGCGACGGTATTTTTGATGCGACGAGAGGATATGTAATGCGCGGCGGACGTGAAATGGAAAACCATTTTGAATGTTTGTGGGATTTGTTCCGCAGCATTCCGTCTCTGGAAGTGCCGGGCGCATCCGTGCTGGATGAGTTCTACTGGCTCAACAAGGATGATCCGAACTATTCTCTGTGCCGTGCGACGGTCAACCGCGGCAAAGACGCCCATACGGACGGAAAGTTCAATTTAAGCCAGAAGGGCTGCATGGAAATCATGAAGCTGTTTATGACAAAGGATGAGGATCTGTACGACAAGACGATTGAAGATGTGTTCGATGAGGAAGTGTTTGATTCTACCTTCTGGCTGTACTGGAGAACCATGTTTGCCTTTGAAAATTGGCACAGCGCGCTGGAGATGAAACTTTACTTTCAGAGATTCATTCATCATATCGCAGGCCTTCCGGATTTCAGCGCTTTGAAATTCACCAAATACAATCAGTATGAATCGTTGATTCTGCCGATGCAGAAATATCTGGAGGCGGCTGGCGTTGACTTCAGATTCCATACGGAAGTGACCAATGTGATCTTTGAAACGGAAGACGGCCGGAAAGTGGCGAAGGCGATTGAATGTAAGGTAAACGGTGCGGAAAGCGGGATCGTGCTCACCGAAAATGACCTGGTGTTTGTGACCAACGGAAGCTGTACGGAAGGGACCATATACGGGGACCAGAACCATGCGCCCAACGGCGACGCAGAGGTGAGAACCAGCGGCTGCTGGAATTTGTGGAAAAATATTGCGAAGCAGGATCCTGCCTTTGGCCATCCGGAAAAATTCTGTTCGGATGTGTCAAAAACGAATTGGGAATCCGCAACGATTACCACGTTGGATGACAGGATTCTTCCTTATATCACCAATATCTGTAAGCGGGACCCCAGAAGCGGCAGGGTGGTTACCGGCGGCATTGTGAGTTGTCAGGATTCGAGTTGGCTGATGAGTTGGACGATCAACAGACAGGGACAGTTCAGGGAACAGGATAAGGATAAAGTATGCGTCTGGGTATATGGATTGTTTACCGATGTTCCCGGCGATTTTGTGAAGAAACCGATGAAAGAGTGTACCGGTAAGGAAATTACGGAGGAATGGCTGTATCATCTGGGCGTTGCGGCGGAAGAAATTCCGGAACTGGCGGAAAACAGCGCTGTCTGCGTACCTACCATGATGCCTTATATCACAGCCTTCTTCATGCCGAGAACAAAGGGCGACCGCCCTGACGTGATCCCGGACGGCTGCGTAAACTTCGCATTTCTGGGACAGTTTACGGAAACCCCCAGAGATACGGTATTCACGACGGAATATTCCGTGAGAACCGCTATGGAAGCTGTTTATGGACTGCTGGGCGTGGACCGGGGCGTGCCGGAGGTATGGGGCAGCGTTTACGATATCCGGGAACTTCTGGACAGCACTGTGAAACTCATGGACGGCAAATCCCCTCTGGAAATCGAACTGCCGGGACCGCTCAACGCCTTGAAAAAGCCGGTGTTGCGTCTGGTGAAGGGGACTGTGATTGAAAAAGTGTTGCGCGATCATGATGTGTTAAAAGACGGGATGATCTGATATTTGTCATCGATAGAAGAAAAGCGGGACTTCGGCAGAGGTCCCGTTTTTTTGGTAACTTGAAAAAGTAAATTCCAGTGCAAAGTTAAATTCCACCGGGTTTTAAA